>PLKU01000428.1 GCA_003140705.1 Acidobacteriaceae bacterium | reverse complement strand
CTCCCTGCGCCTATCTCGCCGGCTTGCTTCATCCACTAGTCCTCGAAGAACTCGACCTGCTCCGACGAGGATATATGTGGACCCCGGCCGTCAACGGGCTGTTTGTTCCCTTTCTCGACGGCTCAGGCATCCAGCTTTGGGACGACGAGCGCTGCCGAACCTGTGCCCGTTGTGCCTGTGCCGCTCAGCTTGATGATAGGCACGCCTGCGGTCAAGGAGTTGCTGGCAATAGCCAGCTGCCCCGTTGTCGTCCCTGCCGCGGCGGGATTGAATTGCACCTTCAAACTGTAANNCTGCGGCGACAGTGACAGGCAGGCTGCCTGGACTAGCAAGGGAGAAGGACTGCCCAGTCAGGTTGAGTTCAGTAATCTGAACCGGGGCTGAATCCCCATTTATCAGGGACACTGTTGTGCTGGCCGCCTGGCCGACCGGCACAGCGCCAAACGTGACTGTGTTGGGGGACGCTGTGAGGACACCAGCACCCGGTCCATTCATCACAATCTTGCTGACGCAGCCGGACAAGGCAAAGGGGAGGCAACAGGACAAGAAGATGAGTAGAGCTTTGCAGCATCCATTCAGGCGACAGAGTTGAGCACGGTTACACGAGCGGCTCCGTTGGGTGCGCGAACGGCGATTGCCGGTCGATGCGGTGAACTCTCCGAATTTGGAATACGATAGGGCGGGAACAAGAAGTCCGTACACTGCTTCACCTGTGCGAGTGCCTCAACTTTCAAGCACCCTCGGGCCCTCACTTCCCTTTCGGAAGAGCTTGCTAAAAGTTTAGCCACCCCACGATCCTTGGTCATTTATTTTGAGTTACCCACGATTAACTTTAGTGTTATCTCTGGCTGCGGGACCTGCGCACCGGCGCTGCAATTTCGAGTCAGGGCTGTGGAGCCTGAGAGTGGGCTGATGCCTTCTTGTGTCGCCAAGGCGGGATGAGTTCGAATCTCTCGATTGACTTCTTATCCCGTTACTGCCCGATCCGGCCGTTGTCGTTGGTCGTGACTTGCTCAGTGCTGACGATGTGCTCAAACTCGAGNNCCAGCCCAATGCAATCCAGATTGATTTGAAGCGCCACACGAGGTTTGCTGGCGCATCCTGGACTTGACGCTTCGCCCACCTTTCGATTCGTCCGTAAATCGGCCCGCGCTGAATAGGCAAGACCTGAGTGGTCTGGCTTGTTCAGTGCGGGCATTTTCGTTTCAGATGGCGCGGTACGATGTACAGAACACCGGATCGGCGGAAGCCACTAAAGATGACTGGCCGCCGCCCACCAACCCAGCACCCAGATAGGCAGACAGAATGCGATACCAAGGATCCCTCCCCGGGCGAAGCAAATGCCATCCTCACGCGGCCGGAGGTCAGAGATACCCTTCTGGTCGCCCAACATGAGTTCGAGTGGCAGAACGACGCTCAGGAAGTCCTCACGACGTGCATCCGTGGTCATATCAGTTTGATCTCATTGTTCAGGAACCGGTCGAGCAAGCAGACCATAAATCCAAGTCTCCCATATTTCTGGTGATGCCAATCCTGGCCTGCTCAGATTGGGTACCCTTTCCTTCAACCCCTGATACTGATCCGGAANNGTTTGGACCAATCGAAACTGGAGGCCTGTGGCAGCCTGATTCAAAAGCTAGCCGACGCGTTAGCCTCGTGATAATTCCCCATCCCGATCCAGAGCTTCGCAACCTGCCCAAGTCTGGCTCCACGAGAATTAACCCAGGGGCCAACAGAGTAGGTGGTCATTCTCAACATCTGCTGTATGCCACGACACGCCAAACTCACACGATGCTGGCGGCGGTTGGGTTGTGGAGGGCCATTCACATGGCCGACTGACTTGGGTCTAGGCTCGACCTTGCGAGCGGATTCGACTTTCGGAGCGGATGCGACCGTCGGAAGAAGTTCGACCTTTTCGACGGCGGGCTTCGGAGTTCCCCTTGGATGTGTCCGGTCCATCACGTTTTGAAGCCGCGACGGGGCTAGACGCTTGAGCTTGTCCGCTGTCGACTCACTCACAGTGCCCATCAATCCCTGGACGACTTTGAGAGGAGCGCCACTGTCGAGCATATGAGCACCAAAGCTCCAAAGGAGTGTCCGTGGATGCATATCTACGAAGTCTGACAGTTTACTGAGGACCGCGATACGCTTCACAATTCGGCCCACGCTTCGAGTGGTAAGCCGTGCTTCGTTGCCATGCTTTCTCAAGCCGCGCAGTTGCAGGTTGAGAAACAGTGCCGGAGTTTGGTCTACGATTCCAAGCATTTTGGAGCGTTCATCCAGGTAGGCGCGAAGCGCCTTGGCTGCAGCGTCACACATCGGCACGAGGCGCTGCTTTCCGCCCCTGCCGCGCACGACAATCTCCATTTCTTCCCAGTGTATGTCAACCAAATCCATTCCGGTCAATTCGTGATTCGAGATTCCGAAGTCGTAGATCGATTCAACGATTGCTCGGTCGCGTGCTGGCCAGGGCACATCAAGTGTGCCCGCCGCATCCACCATGGCATTCGTCGACTTAACGTCGAGAATATCCGGAACGTGAAGCGGACCCTTCGGCGTAGGGACATGTTTGGCGACATTACGCTGAAGGAGCCCGGCACGCGCCAGGCAATCGAACCACGTTCGAATTGCCGACAGTGCGCGTGCCCTGGAGGGAACGGAAAGTCCTCTTGTGACCAAGTCATTGAGGTGGTTCAGGATATCTGATTCGCTGATGTCGGTGACGGTATAGGCTTCGCCGCACTTCTTTACGAGAGATTCGGAGAACTCCTTGACTTCGCGGGTGTAGGCGCGAACCGTGTGCTTGTTGCCGTTTTCATCCTTCTCGAGGCCGCTCCCATAATCCACAGTGAGCTGAAGGATGGACGATCCGATCGGCTTTGCATCTGCGTTGATCACTGGGATGTCTCGGTATCGGACTTCTTGGCGATTCNNTACGGCGACGGGTTGGTTTTGCAGGCTTCTCTGCAGGACGATCCGCCGGGTCGGACTTGCGCGAGCCGCGCGGATGATACTTGCGATGTGCATCTTTCTTTTGCTGCCGGTTGACTGGGGCATAAATCATAGTGGTCGTGACATCAGCATGATCAAGCAGCTCTTGTACGTCTTCCAGTTCGGCACCATGCTCGACCATATGAGTCGCGCAGCTGTGGCGGAGAGAGTGTGGGTAAGCATCTTTGTTTCTATTTTTCACGATGCGCCAGATCCACTGGCGCGTGAGCGGCAAGCCGCGAGCTGAGAGGTACACCTCGTCCGGTTGAGATGGTTGGACGCCTTCGACTGACTGCGCGCGGCGAACGAGGTAGGGCCGTCCA
>PLKU01000060.1 GCA_003140705.1 Acidobacteriaceae bacterium | reverse complement strand
TGAAGCAGCTGGTGAAGCTGGCGCAGGCGCTGGCGCACGGACCCAAGCTGCTGATCCTGGACGAGCCCACCAACGGCCTCGATCCAGTCGCCCGTCAGCGCATGATTCAACTCATCAAAGACATTCGCAAAGAGGGCAGCATCCGGCTGCTGATCTCGTCGCACCTGCTGCGCGACATTGACGAGACATGCGATGAAGCCCTGATCCTGAAGGCCGGCCGCATTGCCTCACTCTGTAACATCGAAGAGGAGCGGCGCTCGAACCGAAGCTTTATGGAGCTCGAGACCGTGGGCGCGACCGAGCGCTTTTCCGTGAGCATCCGTGGGCTCGGCTGCGAATGCGCGACATTTCCGGGCGGGCGCATCAAGCTTGTGATTCCCGACCATATTGAAGCGCGCGATCTTTATGTCATTGCCTCCGAACAGGGAGTGCAGATTCGGCGGATGAATCAGCGGCGAGATTCCCTGGAAGACATCTTTCTGAGAGCCATGGACAACGACCAGGGAAGGAACGCAAATGGCAGTCTATAAGCGCAATTACACGGCGTATACAGGCGCCGTGACGCCGGTCTGGACGCGCGTGCTGGTGCTGGCCCGCTATGCCTTTGAAGAAGCCTGGTCGTCGAAAATTACAGTTGGGCTTTTCATCTTTTGCCTGCTCCCCTGCATCATTTCTTTGTTGGTGATTTACCTTGTCGATAACCCGATCGCAAGGGCTCTTATCGGGGGACGTGGCCCGCAAACGCTTGCCATTGACGCGAATTTCTTTTTGAAGGTCCAGCAGACTCAATCATGGCTCGCATTGGACATGGCTTCGTGGATCGCTCCCCGGTTGATCACCTTCGACCTCGCGGATAATGCTTTGCCGATCTTGCTGAGCCATCCCATTTCGCGCTTCGGATACGTATTCGGCAAGTTCATTGCTCTGTTTGGATCGCTGTCGCTCATAACATGGATCCCCTGTCTCCTGCTCTTTGTCGACCAGGCCTACTCTTCTTCTCAACCCTGGGCAATGAGCAATCTTCAAATTGCTATGGGCTTGCTGGCGGGATCGGCGATCTGGATTGCATTCCTCTCTATTCTTGGACTTGCCATGTCTTCCTGGGTGAGATGGCGAGTAGTAGCGACGGGCGCCATCTTTGCGGCAGTCTTTGTGCCGGCCGGCGTAGGAGCGATCGTAAGCGCGGTGCTGCGCACAAAGTGGGGACTGCTGTTGAACGTTCCCGTCATGATGTCGAACCTGTGGCAAAGGCTGCTCGGCGCCCCGGCGTCAATCAACGAGAGGCTTTCAGTGCCAACGCTGGCCATTGCGGGGATGCTGTCGCTGGCCTGCCTTGTCTGTCTGGCCATGCTGAACAAGCGCATCAGGGCGCGCGAGGTGGTCCGGGGATGAATGACAGGATCATTTTCGAAGACGTGTCGAAATTTTACGGCGAGGTCCTCGGAGTGAACCGAATCTCGCTGTCGATTCCGCCTGGAATCACTACGCTGGTCGGGCCCAACGGCTCGGGAAAAACCACGATCATGAACCTAATGACCGGATTGGTTCAGCCTTCGAACGGACACATCTCAGTTCTTGGACTCACGCCGGCTGACCAGACGGAACTGTTCAGCATTTTAGGTTATTGCACGCAGTTCGATTTCTTTCCTCGCGGGCTGACGGGATGGCAGTTTGTGTTGGACGGCCTGATGCTCCACGGAATGGAAGAAGATATGGCTGTCGCTCTAGCCGGCCAGGCGATCGAGCGAGTGCAGCTTGGCGATGCAGCAGGAAGAAAGATTGCCGGCTACAGCAAGGGCATGCGGCAGAAGATTCGCCTGGCTCAGGCTATTGCCCATCACCCGCGGGTGCTCGTGCTCGACGAGCCGCTGAACGGACTGGATCCGATGGCACGGGCTGAATCGATAGCGCTGTTCGAAGAACTGGGCCGCCAGGGAATGCATGTGCTGATCTCGAGCCATATTCTCGACGAGGTCGACCGGGTCTCCGATCGAGTGATCCTGATAACCGGCGGATACCTGATCGCCGAGGGAAATATTCACCAGGTCAGGCAGGAAGTGCACGAGAAGCCGATGCAGGTGCTGATTCGCTGCGACCACCCCGAGGTGCTGGCCTCGAAAATGTTCGCCATCAATCACTGCGTTGAAGCCAGGCTGCATGCGGATGGCAAGGGCGTTTTCCTGCGCACAGCGGATATCGACCAGTTTTATTCCATGCTCAATGGGATCGCGGCGGAGGGACTGTTCAAGATTGACGCTGTCGCTCCGGCGGACGACGATGCCAATGCGATTTACCAGTACCTGATCGGCACGGATGGGAGCCCATCGTGACGCAAATGAGATTAGCCTACCGCGCGAAAAAGCTGGCCCAACAGCCGTGGGGCCTATGGTGGTTGCAGGCACAGCGCCTGACGCGCATTGAATTGAGACGGAATCTTTTCTCCTGGAAGGCGACCTGGATTTACTGTCTTGCTTTCATCCCGACCGTCATCATCTGCATTCACATGCTGGTTGACAAGCATCCGTCCTTCGCGATGGGCGAGGACACGAACATATTGGCGGGCATTGTCCAACTTTATTACATCCGGCTCGGGGTCTTCTTCGGGTGCCTGGGAATCTTTTCGCGACTGATTCGCGGAGAGATGATTGAGCGCAGCTTGCACTTCTACCTGCTCTCACCGGTGCGGCGCGAGGTCCTGCTGCTGGCCAAGTTTGCGGCTGGATCCATCAGCGCGGTGTTCCTGTTCGGAAGCGCGATCGCCGCCGATTTCGCGCTGATGTACGCCGGCTTCGGGCCGGCCGGTCGCGATTACATTTTCAATGGGCCCGGCATGGGACAGCTCGAAGCTTACTTGCTCATCATCGCGCTCGCCTGTCTTGGATATGGCGCTGTGTTTCTCCTGTTGAGCATGATGTTCAGAAATCCTATGCCGGCAGCGATGCTCGCGCTAGGCTGGGAGACAATCAACCCCGTGCTTCCGTCCTTACTGCAGAAGATCAGCGTGGCATCGTATCTTCGCCACCTGATGCCGGTCACCGTTGGCGCCGATGGAATCTTCGCCCTGCTGACAGTTGAAACCGAACCGGTATCCGGCTGGGTAGCCACGGCGGGGTTGCTGGGGCTGATTGCTATCGTTCTCACTTACTCCTGCTATCGCATTCGTACGCTCGAGATCCGATATTCGACCGAGTAGAGAAGCCCGAGACAAGAATAGCGGATGCGCCTACAGCGGTGACTTCCAGGCGGCCCGCCAGCTGAGTCCGCTCTGGTTGGGTCGTCACTTGGCGAAAACAATCCATAGCATGAGTTGACATGTGCTTCGCCAAAATACCATCCGGGCGCAAAAGAGGCATGGTTTGGGATGTAGTGAACAGTTTTCTATGAGAGTTGCGGCTGAAGAGGAGGTGCTCGGTGGTTACGGATTGCTGCGAAGG
>PLKU01000568.1 GCA_003140705.1 Acidobacteriaceae bacterium | reverse complement strand
CCTTTTGGCGCGGCGTGGAAGTAGAGCCCTAGCGGCTGCGGCTTAATAGGCCTGGAGTTGTTCCAGCGGCAGGCGCACCCGGAAGCAGGTGGAACCGGGCTCAGAGCGGACGCCGATATGGCCGCGGTGTTTGCGGACGATGCGCATGGCATTGTCGAGTCCCAGCCCGAGGCCCTGGCCCGGCGCCTTTGTCGTGAAGAATGGCTCAAAGATCCGGTCCTGCAAATCGGGGGGGATGCCTGGGCCAGTATCCCAAATCTCAACAAGCAGCATATCGGCCTCAAGGCGGCAAGTGAGGCGCAGTTGGCCCTGGTTGCCCAAGGCGTCGAGCGCGTTTTCGATCAGGGCTGTCCAGACCTGGTTTAGCTCGCTTCCATAGGCGCTGAGGGTAGGAAGATTCGGCTCATAGTTGCGGATGATCTGGACGTTGTTCATCCGCGACTGGAACATCTGAACGGTTGCTTCAAGCCCGGCCGGCACATCCACCTCGAGAATGGGAGCGCGGTCCATGTAGGAATAGGCTTTGACCGCGCTGATCAAATCAAATATGCGCGCGGTGGAGTGGGCGAGGGTCTCCACTGAGCGTGTGGAGCGCAGGTATCGCGCAAAAAATTGCAGCGAGACGCAAGCCGCATTGGGGCCGAGGATGGTGCGCAGATCGTCGAGGTCGGCGAGGGCAATGCCTTGCTCGGCTAGCTGCGGAGCAACTTCCCATGGTTCATTGCAGCCAAGGACGCGGAGCCAGGTACGGATGGCTTCTTCGTGGGCGATGAGGGCTGTGGCCGATTGTCCATCGGATAGGATGGGGCGGCCGAGAACTCGAAGCTCCCATGCCTCGACTGCCTGAATCTGTTGTTCGGTGAGACAGAGGTTGACGAGCTTGAAGCGATTTTGACGGTTCGCGCGCAATTCGATCACCAGGCTGGAGGCCGCGCGCTGAGCGGCCGACGCAGGGTTGTTGAGCTCGTGGGCCAGGTTACCGGCCAACTTGCCCAGGGCGGCGAGCTTCTCTGCCTGCTGCTCGATGCGAGTGACCTCGCGTACACGGTCGAGGAGGGTGGAGACGACGCGTTGGGCCATGGAGGGGATGGCCTGCAGCATCTCAGGGAAGAGCGACTTATGAATGAGCAGCGCCCAGACCGGGGAGATGGCAAACCCCTGTCCGCCAGAGGTCTTCATTCTAGAGAAAGGCAGAAGGCCAGTCATTTGGCCGGCGCGGCCGATGAACAGCTCCATCGGGCCCCCGCTATGGCGGCGCACATGAATCTCTCCTTTGAGGATTAGGATCATCCGGTCGGCTAGAGTGCCTTCTTCAAAGAGGATTTCGCCAGGATGAGCGACGATCTCCGCGCCATGCTGAGCGAGCCAGAGGCGATCTTCGAAGGGCAGGCCGTGCAGGGGCGTCACGTTATCGATGGCACCCGCAATTTCTTCAACGGGCGTAGGAGTTTCAGGCGGGGTGAGGACGGGAGAAGCCATCCGGGAACCTCCGGTGTGAAGCTTCAGGATAGCCGATTCTGAGGGTCAGTATTTAGGACGCAGGTTATTCGTTGGATTGAATTCTGGAGAATTCCGATTCTACGCCGGGTTCCGGTTCGCCCACGAAATCCGGGTGATTCTGCGGCGGAGCATCATAATCGGTTGCCGGGGTGCGTTTCCACGCCAGGGCGCCAAAAACGGCGAGGACGATAATGGCAGGTTCAATAGGTTGGCGGTAGTCCATCAGCGGATGGGTGACGTAATAGGTGATGGGGAAGGCACCGATCATCACCAGGTAGGGCAATGCCACATTGCGGTTTAATTGCCAAAGCCGCCGGACGCCGAGGAGCATAAGAAAGCTGATGCAGCTGACGTAAAAGACATTTGCAGGCTCGTAGGGCTGTTCGCGAATCTCTTCAGCGGAAAAACTCCAATAGCCGGTCCAGTAATAGAAGATGCGGCGGAGTGTTTTTTGAATGAGAAACTCCGGATGTTGCTTGATGTATTCGACGGCAAGTGTGTGCTTTTCCGCGAGGAATGCCGGCTCACCCATGGTGAGGAACTTGCGCATCTCGATTGGATTGCTGGATGGATGCGCGAAGCTCGGGTCCAACGAAGCATCGCCGCCATTGTCGTCATAGACTTCAAGCCAGAAGTTATCGCGGACCGGGCAGAGAATGCCAAGGGCGCGGTAGTTGCGTACGGTCCAGGGGGTGAGCACGGCTATTGCAGCAATCATAGTGAGTGAGCCGTACAAGATTCGGCGGCGGATCGAACTGTCTGCCTGAAAGAGGGCCAACGCGAGGAGAAACGGCAGCGTGGAAAGAGTAGAGGGGTTGGAAAGGGCGGTGAGTCCGCAAAGCGCGCCCCAGCCCAGCCAACCGAACAGGTTCGTGGTCTTGTGAATTCGCTGCGCGATGCAAAAGGAGGTTGTAAAGAGGAGGCCGGTGAGCGAATACTCCCAGACGCGACCGGCGGAGAAGTAGATGGCAAATGGATAGAATGCCCAGACCAGGGCAGCCACCTTGGCGGCGCGGGCGCCGAGAGAGTACTTCGCGCTGAAATAGACGGGGATGCAGGTAAGCGATGAGAGGAGACTATTGATGGAGAGGATGACGAATCCCGAAGTGAGAGAGTAGACGCCGAATAGCCGGAAGACAATGAAGAGGAGCGAAGGATACAGCGGGGGCTGCATCGCGGTGGGCCCGGTCCAAGGGTAATACGGCGAACTGTATCCGTGGCCGCTGGCGATCGCGCGGGCAATCCATCCCATCTCCCAGCCGAACTGCTCAAAGTGTTTATCGGCGTCGGGAAGTCCGCGATAGTTAAAGAAAACCACGACGAGGCGGATAGCAAATGCAGCCAGAATGATGCCGGGAAGCATCCAGCGGGAGGTGCGTTCTGATTTGGGCCCGTTTTCTGAACCTGCAATTGGGGCGACAAGTGAAGCCATGTTTATCGTCTCAACCGGGGGAGTTGTAGAGCAGTTAAGGCGCAACGTTCGCCTCAAATGAATTAGACGGAGAATCGGCCTGCATGAGTACGTTGCCGTTGGCTTTGATCCGGGAATTCACAATGGCGAGCATTGGGTCGGGTGCAGGCGGATAAAGTCTTTGATTTGTTGACCAATATTGTTTGGGGCACCGATTCCCTCCAAACAGCGGACGTAGACTTTATGTGAACCAAATTTGGTTCAGAGGCCTGAGTGGGCCGGAGGATTCTGGATGAAATGCTGGAAAGCGGGTGCAGTGTGGATGGGCGTGTTAATGCTCGGATGTGCCGTGGGATTTACCCAGGGAACAGATGAGGAAGGGGTGAAGACCCGGCTGGAGCAAGTCGCCAGCTCGTATACGTCAGGGAACGCGTTCATGGGCACGGTGCTGGTCGTCAACGGCGATAAAGTGCTGCTGGACAAGGGCTACGGGATGGCGGACTTGGAATGGGGTAATGCCGACACGCCGGACGTGAAGTTCCGACTTGGCTCGCTGACCAAACAGTTCACCGCGACTCTGGTGCTGCTCCTCCAGGAAGACGGCAAGTTGAAAGTCGATGATCCGGTGAGCAAGTACCTACCGGATGCGCCGAAGACGTGGGAGAAGATCACGCTGGCCAATCTGCTGGGCCATACGTCGGGGATTCCCAGCTTCACTGATATGAAGGAATTCGGTGTTTGGCGGATGAGTCCGCACACGACAGATGAGGAATTGGCGCTTTTCCGCGACAAGCCGCTGGATTTTGAACCTGGCAGCAAGTTTGCGTACAGCAACTCAAACTTTGAGGTTCTTGGTGCGGTAATTGAGAAGGTGAGCGGCAAGAAATACAGGGACCTGTTGCGGGAACGCATCTTCGATCCGTTGGGGATGAAGGACTCGGGATTGGACACCGATGAGCTAATTCTTCCAAAGCGGGCACAGGGCTATATGCCAGGACCCGGCGGACTGGTGCTGGCGCGGTCTGAATCGATGACGGTGCCGTGGGCAGCGGGTTCAATCTACTCGACCACGGGCGATCTTCTGAAGTGGGAGCACGGGCTTTTCGGTGGCAAGGTGCTGTCCGGAGATTCGCTGAAGGCAATGACCACGCCGGGCAAGGGGAGTTATGGGTTCGGCTTGTTTATTGCTGACAAGGGCGGTCTGAAAGAGGTGAGCCACGGCGGCGGCATTGAGGGGTTCAACACCAACCTGATTTATGTGCCTGAGCGGCGAATCGCGGTGGTGGTGCTGAGCAACGTGAATGGAGCTGCACCGGGCACCATGGGCGACCAGTTGCTGGACGTGGTTTTGGGCAATCCTGTGGCGCTGGCCAACGAGCGGAAGGCGGTGCCGATTACGAAGGAGGAGCTGGCGAAATTTGCCGGTGTGTATGACCTGGCGCCAACATTCGCGATTACCTTTGCGGTTTCAGGCGACGCGTTGACCGCGCAGGGAACTGGACAGCCGGCATTTCCACTGATGTATGTGGGCGTCAAGGATGGGCATCCGCGATTCTTCACGGCGCAGGTGAATGCGGAGATCGAGTTTATTCCGGATGCGAGCGGCGCGTTCACGTCAATGGTGCTTCACCAGGCCGGACATGATGCACCGGCAAAGCGCCACTAGGCACGAAAACTAAAACGAATACGCCGGACAACGGGGAAGCTGTCCGGCGTTTTTGTTTTGGCAGAGTTTAGCGGTTCTTGGCGACTTCTTCGACGGTGACGGGATCGAGGAAGGGCATGGCGGCGCGCAGTTCCTTGCCGACGATCTCGATGGGGTGCTTGGCTTCAGCGTCACGGAAGGCCTGAAATTCCTTGCGGCCGGAGTTCTGGTCGGCGAGGAATCTCCTTGCAAATGACCCATCCTGGATTTCGGTGAGGATCTGCTTCATCGCCTTCTTGCTTTCGGCGTTGATGACGCGAGGGCCGGAGACGTAGTCGCCCCACTCGGCGGTGTCGGAGATGGAGTAGCGCATGTAAGCCAGGCCGCCGCGGTAGATGAGGTCGACGATGAGCTTGAGCTCGTGCAGGACCTCGAAGTAGGCGCTCTCCGGCTGATAGCCGGCTTCCGTGAGGGTTTCATAGCCAGCCTTGATGAGGGCGCTGACGCCGCCGCAGAGGACCGCCTGNNCCTGCTCGCCGAAGAGGTCGGTTTCGGTCTCTTCCTTGAATGTGGTCTCGAGAACTCCGGCGCGCGTGCAGCCGATGCCCTTCAGGTAGCTGAGATTGAGAGCGTGCGCGGTGCCAGTTGCATCCTGGTGGACGGCGATGAGGCCAGGGACTCCGCCGCCTTCGATGAAGACCTCGCGGACGCGATGGCCGGGAGCCTTGGGCGCGGCCATGCCCACATCAATTCCCTCCGCAGGGATGATGGTTTTGTAGTGGATGTTGAAGCCGTGGGCGAAGAGGAGCAGCTTGCCCGCGATTAAATTGGGGCCGATCTCCTCAGCATAGAGTTTGGCGGCGGTCTGGTCAGGAACCAGAACCATGACGACGTCGGCCCACTTGGTGGCTTCGCCAACGGTGACCACTTCAAGGCCGGCCTTCTGGGCCTTGGCGATGGACTTGGAACCGGCGGCGAGGCCTACCTTGACGTGAACGCCCGAGTCCTTGAGGTTGAGGGCGTGGGCGTGACCCTGAGAGCCGTAGCCGATAATGGCGACCTTCTTGGCCTGGATGAGAGAAAGGTCGGCGTCGTGATCGTAGTAAGTCTTGGCCATGATTTTTCTTGTTTTCCTTTGGGTGCGCCTGCACGGTTAGAGTTGATTTAAATTGTTTGGGTGAGGGGCGCGGGGGTGCTTACTCCGACTCGCCTGGGACTGTCTGTTCCAATGTTTCCACGGTCTCGGCATTGAGGTCCGCAGATTCTTCCAGGCTGGCCCCCATGGCTTTGAGGACGCGACTGGTGTGATGGCCGCGGCGCATGGTCATTTTGCCACTGCGGCAGATTTCGAGAATGCGGCCTTCGTCTTCGCGAAGCACCTCAATGAGGCCTTCAATCTTGCTTTCCACGCCGGTCATCTCAATCATCAGCGATTCCGACGTCAAGTCGACAATGCGNNTTGATGAGCGCCAGCTCGCGCGTGACCGCTGGGTCCTTGGCGATGTCGTCTACATCAACGACATTCTCCAGCTTGTACAGGCTGGCGCGGATGCGGTGGCCGGCTTCAGCAGAGGCCTCGCAGACCAGGGTCAGGCGCGAGAGGCCGGGGCGCTCGCTGCGTCCGACGGTCAGCGAGTTGATGTTGATGTTGAGGCGGCGGAACAAGGACGCGACGCGGGTGAGCACGCCGGGCAGATCTTCAACGTATGCGACGAAGGTATGGAGCATGATGGCCTCTAGCTTTCATTTCTGAGCATCTAGCTTCTAGCCTGTGACTGCCGGCGGTGAAGATTGTCCCTGGCAATACATGGCTAGAGGCTAGGAGCTAGAAACTGTTTTACAGCTCGTCGTGCGGTGACTCCTCAAGGGGGTCGTGTTCGGGGCGGCGGATCATTTCGTGAAGCGCAGCGCCGACGGGAATCATGGGATAGACCGACTCTTCCTTTTCGACTAAAAAGTTGAGCAGGAAGGTACCGGAAGCAGAGCGCGCCTGTTCTACGGCTGGCGCGACTTCAGAGCGTTTGCGAACGGCAAGACCGGGCAGGCCGTGCGCATCGGCGAGCTTGACGAAGTCGGGGCTGACGAGGGGAGTGGACTCGTAGTTGCGATCGTAGAAGAACTCCTGCCACTGGCGCACCATGCCGAGGTAGCCGTTATTAATGACGGCGATATTGATCTTGATCTTCTCCTGGACGATGGTGGAGAGTTCGGCAGCGGTCATCTGGAAGCCGCCATCGCCGACGACGACCCAGACTTCCTTTTCCGGGCAGGCGAATTTAGCGCCGATTGCCGCGGGCAAAGCGAATCCCATGGTCCCGAGGCCGCCAGAGGTGACGAGCGAGCGAGGCGTGTCGTGGTGGTAGTACTGCGCCTCCCACATCTGGTGCTGGCCCACATCAGTGACAACGATGGCATTCCCATCTGTGATGCGCCAGAGGTCGTGCATGACATGCGCGGCGTAAAGGTGGCCAGAGTCGGGAAGGTTTTTAATGTCATGGACAGAGGCATCGCCCTTGCTCTCGGAGATGGTCTTGAGCCACGCCGCACCGTCGCGGCTGCCGATGCGCGGGAGCAGCAGCTCCAGCACCTGGCGTAGGTCACCGATAAGCGCGACGTCGACCTTGATGTTTTTGTTGATCTCAGACGGATCAATTTCAATGTGAATCTTCTTGGCCTTGGTGGCGTAGGTTGCGGTGGAACCGGTAACGCGGTCGTCGAAGCGCATNNCCGTGCATGCCCATCATGCCCATGTTGAGCGGGTGCGAGGCAGGAAAGGCGCCGAGGCCTAGCAGCGTCATGGCGACGGGAATTTGCGAGCGCTCAGCAAGGATGCGCACCTGTTCCATGGCGCCAGACTCGGAGATACCATGGCCGGCGAGAATGACCGGGCGCTGCGCGTTGCGAATAAGCTCGGCGGCCTGCGCGAGGCCGTCATCATTAACGCTGAGCATGGGATGAGGGCGATAGGGACGCGGCTTGGCGGCAGCGAAATCGAAGATGGCCGAAGCCTGGAGCGCGTCCTTGGTGATGTCGACGTGCACTGGGCCTGGGCGGCCGGAGACCGCGATCTGAAATGCGGAACGGAGTGCCGCGGCCAGATCTTCCGGCTTGTTGATGAGGAAGTTGTGCTTGGTGACGGGCAGCGTGATGCCAGTTATGTCGACTTCCTGGAACGCGTCAGTACCGAGAACGCGGTTGGGCACGTTGGCCGTGATCGCAACAAGCGGAATGGAGTCAAGCATTGCCGTAGCAATACCGGTGACCAGGTTGGTGGCGCCAGGACCGCTGGTGGCCAGAGCCACTCCGACCTTGCCCGAGGCGCGAGCGTAGCCGTCGGCCATGTGCGATGCGCCCTGCTCGTGGCGGACCAGAACGTGATGAATCGGGAACTTGCGCAGCGCGTCGTAGGCCGGCAGGATCGCGCCTCCAGGGTAGCCAAAGACGGTGGTGACGCCTTCGCCTACCAGTGTGGCCCATAGGATCTCCGCGCCGGTGAGGCGGGTGGGTGTGGTCAGGTGGGCGTTAGCGGCTAGCGTGTTGTTGTCGGTTCCCATGGAAGACTCCTTTTGAGCTACTGGCTATTAGCCGCTTGCTCATTTCGGGTACTGCGATCTTGTTCGTCTCACCTCTAGCTTCGGGACTTTCGCTAGAGGCTAGAAGCTGTACTTACGTTGTTGCTCCTTCAGAAGCGGAGGTGACACGGTCAACATATTTGCGAAACACGCCTTGGGGCCAACGCAGGGCTGGAGGCGTGAAGCCTTTGAGACGGGCGGCGATTTCTTCTTGGCTTACTTCGAGAGTCAGCTTGCGATTGGGAATGTCGAAGTGGATGATGTCGCCCTCGCGAACTGCGGCGATGGGCCCGCCAACAAATGCCTCCGGGGCGACATGGCCTGCAGTGAAGCCGCGCGTCGCGCCGGAGAAGCGGCCGTCGGTAAGCAAGGCAACGTGCGCACTCAGTTCGGCATTCGAGGAGACAGCAGCGGTGACCTGGAGCATCTCTCGCATGCCGGGACCGCCCTTGGGACCTTCATAGCGGATGACGAGCACGTCTCCCGGTTTGATCTGGCCTGTTTGCACAGCGGCAAAGCAGTCTTCCTCGCATTCAAATACGCGCGCCGGGCCGCGGTGGTCGTAGCGGTTGGCGGCGGCTACTTTCATCACGCTGCCTTCCGGGGCGAGGTTGCCTTTGAGGATGACGAGGCCGCCGGTGGGCTTGATGGGATTGTCGAAAGTGTGAATGACGACCTGGCCGGGAGTTTCAACGGCAAGTGCGGCTTCTTCAGCGAGGGTGCGACCGCTGATGGTGAGAGTGGAGCCATCGGCGTGGCCGGCTTCAATGAGGCGCTTGGCCAGCAGGCGCGAGCCACCCGCTGCCTGGTAATCCGAGGCGACGAATTTGCCGGCGGGCGTGAGGTCGCAGATGAAGGGCGTGCGCTTGCTGATCACGTCAAAATCATCGATGGAGAGCGGGATTCCCATTTCGCGGGCGATGGCGATGAGGTGAAGAACCGCGTTGGTGGACCCGCCACTGGCGGCGACACTGGCAATGGTGTTCTCAAGTGACTTGCGGGTAATGATTTGCGAAGGGCGGCGGTTGGCGCGAACTGCGTCCATGAGGATGCGGCCGGCTTCGCGGGTGGCTGCACCCTTTTCTTTGGATGTGGCTGGAACGCCGGAGAGATAGATGGGGGAGATGCCGAGGATTTCACCGGACATGGCCATGGTGTTGGCGGTAAACTGGCCGCCGCACGCGCCTGCGCCGGGACAGGCGTTCGCTTCAAGTGCTTCAAGGCCGGCATCGTCAATGCGGCCGGCGGCGTGAGAGCCGATGCCTTCAAAAACATTCTGGATCGTGATGTCGATACCGTTGAGTTTTCCGGGAGCGATCGATCCTCCGTAGAGCATGAGGCCGGGAATGTCGAGGCGACAGAGCGCCATGATGATGCCGGGCATGTTCTTGTCGCATCCGCCGATTCCCACGAGGCCGTCAAAGAGGTTGCCGCGAGCAACCAGTTCGATGGAATCGGCGATGATTTCGCGGCTGACGAGCGAGGCTTTCATGCCTTGCGTGCCCATGGTGATTCCGTCGGAGATGGTGATGGTGTTGAACTCCATCGGCGTTCCGCCGGCTTCGCGAATGCCTTCCTTGAGCGCTTCGGCAACTTCGCGGAGATGAACATTGCATGTGCCGATCTCGGTCCATGTGTTGGCGATGCCGATGATGGGCTTGTGCAGATCTTCTTTCGCGAAACCGGAGCCGCGCAGGTATGAGCGGGCCGCGGCACGGCTCGGTCCTTCAGTCAACGGAATGCTTTGGCGCTTGCCTTCGATGGTCATTTGCTCGAAAACCTTGTTGAGCTTCTAGCTCCTAGCTTCTAGCTGCTAGCTTGTTTTTGTTGTTCGTTAATGTTGGCTCCTTCTTACTCTTGCCGGTGCAATTCGAAGTTGCGCTTCGAGCCCGAGGTAAAGAGCCAGCAGCTGGAAGCAGCTATTTCGCCTTGAGCCAACCTGCTTCGTCGTGCTTTGCTTCGAATGTGTTGAGCGCCGCTTCGTGACGTAGCGTAAGGCCGATGTCGTCAAGGCCTTCGATGAGACAGAACTTGCGGAACGGGTCTACGTCGAAAGTTGTGCTGAAGCCCTGGCTATCTGTGACTGTCTGAGCTTCAAGCGAGACGGTGAGTTGATAATTGGGGATCCTGGTTGCATTGTCGAGGAGCTGAGCCACCTGCTCTTCGCTGAGACGAACGAGGACGATGCCATTCTTGCCGGCGTTCGAGAAAAAGATGTCAGCAAATGTGGGAGCGATGACGACGCGGAAGCCAAAATCCGAGAGAGCCCAGGCGGCGTGCTCGCGGCTGGAGCCGCAGGCGAAGTTCTTGCCTGCGATGAGGATCTGCGCGCTCTTGTAGCGCGGATCGTTCAAGACGAAGGCCGGGTCGGGATCTCCCGACGCGGTGCGACGCCAGTCGAAGAAGAGGAAGTCGCCGTAGCCGGTGCGCTCGATGCGCTTGAGGAACTGCTTGGGGATGATCTGGTCGGTATCGATGTTGTTGAGAGGCAGCGTCACCACGCGGCTTTCAAAATTGATATATTTCTTCATAGCACGGTCCTCACATCGGTCACTACGCCGGTGACGGCGCTCGCGGCCGCGGTCAACGGGCTGGCCAGGAAAGTGCGTCCGCCCTTGCCTTGCCGCCCTTCGAAGTTGCGATTGCTGGTGGAGGCGCAGCGCTCGCCGGGGGCGAGAATGTCAGGGTTCATGCCGAGACACATGGAGCAGCCGGGCTCGC
>PLKU01000087.1 GCA_003140705.1 Acidobacteriaceae bacterium | reverse complement strand
CCAGCCTAGCTCACGATCAATGGTGGCGGGGTCGAAGGTGTCCGCCTGCCACATCTCCAGCTCGTTGACGGCGGTGGAGGGCAGGAAGTCCGCGCCTACTGGCCAGGGCTGCTGCGTGTACCAGGCATTGGCCTGCGCCTCCGTCCAGCGCTCACGAGTGCCTGACGGTTGCTGCGCATTGAGGCAGGAGACGACGGTGAACACCAGCAGTACGGCGGGCCAGCGGCTAGACTTGCAAAACAACAGATGCATCGGAACTCCTTCATTCAACTGGAAGGAGCATTCTACCGCCGCTGGGCCGCGTTGAGCGCAACAGCCTAGTCGCCCGCTAGTTGCTCGAGCAGGGTATCAAAGTCCTCAAGGCGGGAGTACTCAATGATGACCTTGCCGCGGCCGTTGTGGTCCTCGATGCTGACCTTGAGACCCAAGGCGCGCTGCAGCCGATCCTGGACCTCGCGGACATTGGGATCCACCGGCGGCTGGGGCTTCGGTTCCTTCTTTGAAGACTTCTCTGGGTGCAGGAGGCCCTGTACATAGGTCTCAGTTTGGCGAACAGAAAGCGAAAGTGAGGCGATCCTCTGCGCCGCCTTCTCAATGTCTTCATTATGCTCGAACGCCAGCAGGGTGCGCGCGTGGCCGAAGCTTAGCTGGCCGGACTCGACGCGGGTCTGCACTGTGGAGGGCAAACGCAGAAGACGCAGGAAGTTGGCCACCGAAGCGCGGTCTTTGCCAGTGCGCTGCGCCATTTGCTCCTGAGTCATATGGAACTCGCGCGAAAGACGATCAAAGGCGCGTGCCTGTTCCATGGGGTTCAGGTCGGCGCGCTGCAGGTTTTCAACGATGGTGATCTCCATTGCCTGTTCGTCCGAAACCTGGCGGAGGTTGGCAGGAATTGTGGCCTTTCCGGCAAGCTGGGAAGCACGCCAGCGGCGCTCGCCTGCGATGAGCTGAAAGCGGCCGTTGGCCAGCGGGCGAACCAACACGGCCTGCACGACGCCGTTGGCGGTAATGGAGGCAGCCAGTTCCGCCAACTGCTCTTCGTTGACCTGGGTGCGCGTCTGGAACGGATTGGGATCAATCTGATCGAGAGGAATCTCGCGGGGCTTGCCGCCCTCTGGCTCTGCGAGTGAAGGAGTGGCAGCCTGCACGCGCGGCAGGAGCGAATCCAGGCCCTTGCCCAGGGCGCGGCGTTTTGGATCGATGGCGGCAATGGTCATGGTTCAATTTCCTTTGTTCCGGCAGATTTGCCGGTATTGCTGAACTCGCTAAATGATCTGAATGGTTCAGGTGAGGGAAGTAAGTCGAACAGCCCTCAGGAGTATGGCCAGAAACGGACTCTCTTATCAGTGATTGCTGGCTGGTTGGCAGCTGCAGCCTTGCGTTCAATGCTCTTCGGACTCTCAATTTGATTGCGAGCAAGGAACTCCCCGGCAAGCTCAAAGTATGCCTCCGTTCCCCGGGAGCGCGGATCGTAGATAGCCACCGGCTTTCCGTGGCTGGGCGCCTCCGCGAGGCGAATGTTGCGGGGAATGACCGTCTTGTACAGGCGATCGCGGAAATACTCGCGCAGGGTCTCAGTGACTTGCTGGGCGAGGTTGGTTCGATCATCGTACATGGTGAGCAAAACGCCTTCAATCGTGACTGAAGGATTGAAGGCGGCGCGCACCCGCTCGAGGTTGGAGATGAGTTCTGAGATGCCCTCCAGGGCGAAGTATTCAGCCTGCATTGGGACGATCAGTGTGTTTGCAGCGACCAGCGCATTGAGAGTGAGTAGATCAAGCGCCGGGGGGCAGTCCAGAATGACCAGGTCGTAGTTGGCCTGAATGGGCTGCAGCGCGTCACGGAGTCGGATCGCGCGGTCGGTGCTTGCCGCCAACTCAATGTTGGCGCCTGTCAGGTTTTTGGAGCCAGGCAGGACCCAAAGCAGATCCACCTGGGTGGGCAGGATAACTTGCTCGGCGGAAGCATCTCCGGTGAGGACGTCGTAGATGGAGCGCCGGTTATCGTCCCGCTGAAAGCCGAGGCCGGAGGAGGCATTGGCCTGCGGGTCGCAGTCAACCAGCAGGACTTTAAGGCCTTCCAGCGCGAGACATGCAGCGAGATTGATAGCTGTAGTGGTTTTGCCAACGCCGCCCTTTTGGTTGACAACACCGAGAATCTTACCCATGGCAATCAAGAGTAAAGGGAAGGCGAGTTTGAGGGTAGGGACTTGCGCTGTGGAGAACGAGGCGCGGCTGTGGAAAGCGTTGGACGGGAGATGCGGGGCAAAGGAAGCAAGCAATAGAGGGAGAAGGGTTTGCGGCCCGGGGAAGGTGCGAGGGGATTTGAAGGGTTGAAAAGGTCCTGCAGTGGAAAACTTCTCTATTCTTGTGCTTTGCGGGATTTTTTTTGTTGTTTTGTTTCATTTTTAATCTTGGCCAAAATTGGGACGGCTGGGTTCACGTTCCACGTGGAACATTTCCTTTTGGAAGGAGTTCCCAACATGTTCCACGTGGAACAAAACCGGCCCCGGCCCAGCCTGGAAAAGCCTACTCTGGGGGATTCAGCGGGAGGGCCTTTACTGTTTTTCGGCTTATCACTGCCAAGATGCGGGTGCGGCGGTACAATTCGCTCCGATTTGATCGGGACCTGGAATTCATACCTTTGCGGGGGAAAGACTATGCATTCTTTGAACGCCTTCCTTGGCAAACCTTCGCGGCCTACTGAAACCGAGATCGAAGCTGCTCTTGGAAAGACGGCGGAGTTGTGGAAGAAGTTGATCCGGTGGCTGGCTGACTTGGGCGTTACCGAACAGGAATGGAAATCGACCTCGCCGAAGTATGGCTGGTCCCTCCGCTTGAAACTCAAAAAGAGAACCATCGTGTATCTTGCCCCATGCAACGACTGTTTTCGCGTCGCTTTCGTTCTCGGCGACAGGGCGGTGGTGGGCGCTCGGCAGAGCAATCTGCCCAAGCGCACGCTGCAGCCCCTGAATGAAGCTACCCGGTACGCTGAGGGGACCGGCCTGCGGCTGATCGTCAAGGCCGCGAAGGACCTGAGTTCAATTCGAAAGATCGCTTCCGTCAAACTGGCGAATTGACCTGCTTTTGTCCCAGCGCAATCAACCGGTCGTCGCTGCCATGAAGTGGCGGATCCACTTTCCAGGCAAAGTTGGCTCCGGCGGCTCCTTGAAGATTCGCCAACTCCGCGCGACTCGTCATGAGTGCAAGCCAGCCTCCTGGCGCAATCAACCTCACCGCGGTCTCGACCGCATGCGGCATCCGATCGACGGCGCGCAACGTGACGCAGGCGAATTGGGTGGCAAGCAGCTCCGCGCGTTCGGCATAGACTTTTGCGGAAATTCCAAGAACACGAACGGCTTCCTGAAGGAAGGCTGCCTTCTTGCCCTGTGATTCTCCCAGGGTGACGGCGATCTCCGGACGGCAGAGCGCAATCGGAATCCCAGGGAAGCCGGCGCCGGAACCAAAGTCGAGGAGAGTCTCGATTCCGGCTGGTACCACACGGGCGCAAGCGATTGACTCAACAAAATGCCGGGAGAGAATGCCTTCTTGGTCTCGAGCTGCCGTCAGGTTCACGCGGGCGTTCCAGCGAAGAAGAAGAGAAAGATAGTCCTCGAATTGGATTGCAAGCGCCGGATCAAGTGGGCTGAGGCCGGCCTCGGACAGCAAAGCGTTGAGCCGCGGGCCGATCCTATTGGAGTCTTCACTCATGCTGAAAACTCACTTCTAGGATTCATGCTGGTCCTC
>PLKU01000440.1 GCA_003140705.1 Acidobacteriaceae bacterium | reverse complement strand
TGAGGTTGTCGATGGTGAGGTTATCAACTCCGGTAAGCAAAAGACCGAAGTGGCCTCCCTTTAAAATGGAGAAGTCCCTAAAAATCACATTGTGGCAGTTCTTGAGTGCAATGGCCTTGTTGCCCGCGCCGCGCTGTTCGGCCCGGAAGACTGAATAGTTCNNCCGCGGGCTCCGGGCCCTCCGCCGTGGCTGAGGCCTTTGCCCCATATAAGCCCAGGTCCGAAGATGCCAAGGTCGTGGATATTCTCACCCCAAAAGAGCGAGTTGTGCCAATGATTGTGGCCGTAATCCTGGTAAGCATCCCACTCGGTCTTGGGCTCGGCGGAGTCGTAGGTCCCGCCCATATAGCCGGAAGTCTCGCCTGGACGCGGTGAATCGGCAGCCATGATCGTTGCGCCTTGCTCTACGAAGAGAGCCACAAAGCTTTTCAAGCGGATAGAAAAACAGACATACATGCCTGCGGGAAACACAACCGTTCCTCCACCCGCGGCAGCCGCGGCTTCAATCGCAGCGTTGATTGCCATGCTGTCAACAGTCTTGCCATCCCCGGTTGCTCCGAACGAGCGTACGTCGAAGAACAACGGCTTCTCCGATGGCTTTCTCTGTGCCATAGCTGCGGTTGTGTTCGTTAAACACCCAGAACCGCCTACGATACCGAGGCCGGCCATCTTGAGGAATTCTCTACGAAACTCTTCCATTATCGTGTTTGCCTGCTGGGTCATACGTCGATTCTGTTGAACTGCATTGGACTTTAGGCAGTGAAAAATCACCCATTCCAGCATTGCCTGCGCATACAAATGCGACTACATGCTGGGCGAATACTAACTTCGTTTATCGATTGCGCACAAGGCACAAAGTGCCACATTGCGGAGGCCCAAATGGAGCGTTATGAATCTGCTAAATGGATGGTTTGTAGCGGTATGAAGTGCCCGGCGGCAAAGATGATCGGCTGTCTTACAGGCTTGTCGAGCGGGAACTTGCGGCGAACCGTATTCGTCGGGGAAATGGGCTAAGCCAGCTAGTCTACGGCTCTTTACGAGTTCTGGGCGAGTGGTCACCAAGTGGGAAGTAGGCACGTTTTTCGCCCATTGTCTGGTTTGCCGGTAATTCACCCGGAAGTGCGACAACGCCTCGCGATACCTTCCAACATGCCGACTTGCACTAAGACTTAGCGGTACCAACTGAAATTGCCGCCGGGGCCGAAAGGCACCGCATGGCCCGTTCTGTGCCTGGACTTAGGGTTTTTTCGAGGGAATTCTTTGATCTTGAACATGGCCGATTTTGGAAGTAATATGGTCATGCAATAGTGGGCACCCCCGAAAGGACCTTTTCTTTGGTCATGTTGATCAATGAGGTAATCCACTTCATCGTGGCTCGCTTCCCGGAGCCATTTTAGGCCGAAATCGCCGGTGATTTCGCCATTGCGCACCAAAGCAGTCACGCGTTTATGCGACGCATATAACGATCTGGGTTACTCTGTGTTCAAGTTGCGCCCATTTTGTGCGGTTGTCCTCGCCTGCGCTCTTCTATCCGCGGCTCGAGCGCAACTCAGTGTTCCCGACCAGCAGTACCGCTGTCCGCCAACGGAAGATGAGTGCGGAAAGACGCACAAGCTGCCCGCATTCGAGCTGGGAGCGAGCGATGTCAACCATCATCCGTACACGATCAATTATGTGGAGTTCACCGACAAGGGTGTGCTCTGGGATCCTCATGAGCTGAAAGATGCTGTCAAACAGATCACGGCTGCCGCCGACGGCGGAAGCCAGCATCCGCTCGTGGTGGTGTACGTCCATGGCTGGCAGAATAATGCCAGCAACATTAGCGGGGACGTCGTGAAATTTAGCGGGTTCATCTCGCGGTTGGCCGACGACTACCCCGTAGGCCTGCCCGGAAAAGCGCCGCAGGTGGTCGGGATTTATCTGGCGTGGCGCGGACTGACGATTAGGTTCGAACCATTCAAATACTTTCTGAGCTATTGGCCGCGGCGTCAAGTCGCGAAGAACGTCGGCCGAACCGGCATCAAAAACGCAGTTGAGGTTATCAAGGATGCGGTCAACATCAACCCGACGGTGCGAGCAAACACCTTTCTCATTTTCGCCGGCCACTCTTTTGGCGCGCGTGTGCTGGAGAATGCAATCGACGGTCTGGATGCCAAAGGGAACCCGGGGTTCATGCGCCAGTATTTCGAAGAGATGCACAAGACCGCACAAACTGCCAGCATCCAACACGCGAAGGTTTCAGATGAGCAAGTACGCGCCCTTCCCCTTATGCCCGCGGATTTNNGGTACGGCAGGTTAAGAAAGATTGCCCGAACTTTCGGTCGCACCCGATCTGCAGCGCCGACCCGCTGTACATTGCGTTTACCTCGACGAACGACCTGGCCACCGGGCTCGTGATGCCGATTGCAAACCTGGTTCTTCCCGACCTAATATCGGACAAGTTGAACCTGATCTCGGCGGCGAACAGTCCGTGGATGCACACGCATCACGCTCCTGNNCGCCAACGCGGTACTATCTTCCGCGCATTCCGGGAAAGGCGCAAGTGCCGAAGAGTGAGGATCAGGCGTTTGATTCGGACCCGTTCTGGATATTCAATGTGCACTCGAACCTGGTAAATGGGCATGGCGACGTGTGGAACCCCAACGTTGCGAACATGCTGACTGTGATCATTCAGAACAACAGGCGCTTTCAGCAAGTACGCGCCGCAGCGGTGACTGTTGCGCCGTGAGGGCGGCCAGACTGAGTGTTGTTGATTTTCCGCCCTCCCGAGAGATCAATTCACCCTTCGCCACTCTTCTACACGGTGAAGCGTAGCTGGGTCTTCGAAAACGCCCTGGGGTCCGGAAATGGAGCAGTGCCTGGAATTTCGCCGATCCGTTCCCAACTCGGCCCGGTCTAGCAAATCGGAGTTGTGTCCGGTTAGCGGTCAACCGCCCTAACTCGGAGAGTTGAAGATTTCTCCGCCTCAAGTGTTCGGCGCGCACATCGGCGACTCGGCGCAATCCACGATTTGCCAATGCCGTGCCATTCGATGATGAACCCATTGGTCGCAGAACGCGAGAGATTAGTTCCCCCACAATGACCACTTATGCGAGCGCGGCCTTGGGCTTCGAAGCAAACTTTCGCTGATAGTAAGCCGTAGTGATAACGATCGCTGGCAGGCCGATCAACATAGGCACTAACCACAACCACCAGGCCCCATGCACAAGGGGTCCAATCTTTGAGCATACCGGGGAGATGCTTTACAAAACAGACCGGAGACAT
>PLKU01000550.1 GCA_003140705.1 Acidobacteriaceae bacterium | reverse complement strand
CCCTACACCATCATTGGTGTGGCGCCGCTCGGGTTCCAGGGAACCTTGATGTTTGTAGCCCCCGATTTCTTTATGCCCATCGTCAGCCAGCAGCAATTGGGCGCTGGCGGGGAGCCAAACGATCGCAGCAGTACGAGCGCGGTTTTTGAGGAATTCGGACATCTTAAGCCAGGAGTGACTCCCACCCTGGCTGTAGCGGATGTGGACGCAGTGAGCGCGTACCTGGAAAAGNNATTCTGCTGGCAGCATGCGCCAACCTGGGCAGTTTGTTTGCCGCACGCGCCGCCGACCGCTCCCGGGAAGTCGCTCTACGCCTCGCGCTTGGTTCAAGCCGCAAACGCATCTTGCGCCAGCTATTCACTGAGGCCGCGCTTGTCTCGCTCGCCGGAGGAGCGCTGGGGCTCGTGGTGAGCGACGTGTTGTTGCGCCGCCTGAGTACATGGGAGCCCATCGCCGGAGCCCCGCTCCACATACCCGTAACTCCTGACCCAAAACTTTATGTGTTTGCTTTGGCTTTGGCGCTGGTTAGCGGATTCCTCTTCGCCATTGTTCCCGTACGCCAGGTGCTCAGGGCCAATCCTTATGAGATCGTGAAAGCCGGTTCCAGCGCAAGGGTCGGGAGGCGGCTGACGGTCCGCGACGTGTTGCTTGTTGTGCAGATCGCCATCTGTGCCGTTCTTGTCACGTCGTCACTGGTGGCAGTGCGTGGACTGGTGCGCTCGCTGCATAGCAACTTCGGCTTTGAGCCGCGCAACACGATGCTGGCGGCTGTCAACCTGGCAACGGCCGGTTACACCGGCGATCAAGTACCTGCAATGCAAAGGCGCATGATCGATGCCATGCAAACCATTCATGGCGTAGAGGCCGTGGGGTTGGTCAATGGTTATCCTCCCCTTGTCTATACCGCCGGCACCAGGGTCGGCGTATTCAAACAGGACGCCGGCGATCTGAGGCTGGCGAAGGCCGACCTCAGGCCATTCCGCTACGACATCTCGCCCGGATACTTCGATGCGGCCGGCACAAACTTGCTGGCGGGCAGGAGTCTCTCCTGGCATGACGACAAAAACGCGCCTGCCGTTGCCGTCATCAATCGAGATTTTGCCGAAAAGATATTTGGCTCGGTCACCAACTCAGTGGGCAGGATCTACAAGCTGCAGGACGGAACGCGCGTCCAGGTGGTGGGGGTCGTCGAAAACGGAAAATACCAGGTCCTTACTGAAGATCAGCAGCCGGCGATGTTCCTTCCATTTCTGCAATCCCCCTTGAGTGCGGCCTACATTGTGGTGCGCTCGAAGCGCGCCCCGGAGGAACTTGCAGCCGCCATGAGAAGCAAGATTCGTGAGCTGGATGCTGGACTGCCCGTCGACACCCAGACCTGGAGCCGCCTTCTCGGGACCGTTCTGTTTCCTTCGCGGATTGCCACCATCGCACTCGGAGTCATGGGCATGATGGGCGCGATGTTGTCCATCACGGGAATCTTCGGGATGGCTGCATACTCGGTGAGCAAGCGGCTGCGTGAGTTGGGTATTCGCATTGCCATCGGCGCCAGGCGCGCTGAAGTGTTGAAGACCGCAATTGGCCGCCCTGCTAAGTTGCTGGCGATCGGTTCCACTGCAGGATTGCTGCTTGGGCTCCTCGCTACCAAGGTGCTGGCGTTCATCGTGTATCAGGCAACGCCACGCGATCCGCTCGTATTAGGCGGCGTCGTTCTTGCCATGCTGTTGCTCGGCCTGGTGGCTACGTGGATTCCAGCTCAGCGAGCATTGTCAGTCAACCCCACCATGCTGCTCCGCGAAGAGTGAGCTAACAACACAATCTCTACCCGGATTCAACAAAGGGAGGAAGAATGAACATCCCCGATTCGCTTCGTTCCCGCATCGCCGCTTTCTTTCAGCCTTCGCAGATGAACGCAGAGGTCGAGGAGGAGCTCCGCTCTCACATTGAACATCGCGCCGAAGACCTAGTGCGGTCCGGAATGGATCGTGCTCAGGCGGAACGCCGCGCTCGCGTCGAGTTCGGAGGTCGCCAGAAGTACAAAGAGGAGATCCACGAAGCGGTCGCTGGCAATCTCATCTTCACGATGCTTCAGGACATTCGCTACAGCATTCGCGTATTGCGCAAATCCCCGGGGTTCACAATCGCCGCTGTGTTGACGCTGGCATTGGCCATCGGTGCGAACGCCGTAGTCTTTGCGGTATTGAACGCGCTCATCCTTCGCCCCTTGAACGTTCCTCAAGCACAGAGCCTCTACACAGTCGAGCGAGGAGTCTTCAAGCAACAGGACAACTCGTATCCCGACTATCTCGACCTGCGCGATCGCAACCGCACCTTCGACGGTCTGGCCGGTTATATCATGGCTCCGGTCGGACTCGATACGGGGAACAATCCCACCCAGGCATGGAGCTACGAGGTCACTGGGAACTACTTTGACGCATTAAAGATTCAGCCTTATCTCGGCCGATTTTTCCACGTTGCCGATGAGCACGGCCCCAACAGCGCTCCCTATCTCGTCATCAGTTACGCATATTGGCACAGCCACTTTCAGGATGATCGCAGCGTGGTCGGTCGCGTCGTTCAGGTCAATAAAC
Organism: Acidobacteriaceae bacterium; assembly: GCA_003140705.1. Lineage (GTDB taxonomy): Bacteria > Acidobacteriota > Terriglobia > Terriglobales > Acidobacteriaceae > Telmatobacter. The sequence goes on along the minus strand of PLKU01000550.1, from coordinate 1,991 downwards.
ATCCTTTCACGATCCTCGGTGTAGCGCCTCCTGAGTTTAGGGGGACCCTGCTGTTTTTCTCCCCCGACTTATGGGTACCTATGGTCGACCAGGAACAGGTGCAGGGACTCGCCGTCCTCAACGCGCGCGATCAGCACGACATTTTCATGGTGCTCGGTCACCTCAAAGCGGGGGTGACACCGGCACAGGCAGTTGCCGATCTGAATTCCGTCGGCGCCTATCTCGAAAAGACCTATCCCAAAGTGGACGCCAACATGATCTATTCCCTGGCGCGTCCAAGCCTTGCCGGCGATATGCTCGGGCCACCGGTCACGGGATTCATGACCGGAATGATGATGCTGTCGGGGTTGATTCTGCTGGCCGCGTGCGCCAACTTGGGCAGCCTGTTTGCAGCGCGGGCCGCTGACCGTTCTCGTGAAGTTGCATTGCGCCTGGCGCTTGGATCAAGCCGCAAGCGCATCCTGCGTGGAGTCTTCACTGAAGCTGTTTTGATATCGCTCCTCGGAGGCGCCGTTGGGCTCGGCGGCAGCATCGTGCTCTTGCGTGCACTCAGCACTTGGCAGCCAATTCCCGAGTATCCTATGTTCCTGCCCGTCAATCCGGACGTCCGTGTTTATCTTGTCGCTTTGCTGTTGGCCTTGATCAGTGGCTTCCTCTTTGGCGCGGCCCCGGTCAGGCAAATACTGCGCACCAATCCCTATGAAGTGGTCAAGGCTGGGTCCACCGGCATCATTGCAGGACGCACCGGGCGCCGCATTACGCTCCGGGATGTGTTGCTCGTCGCGCAGATTGCCATATGTGCGGTGCTCGTGACTTCGTCGCTGGTTGCCGTCCGTGGGCTGGTGCGATCGATGCATAGCAACTTCGGTTTTGATCCCCGCAACGCAATGCTCATGGAGACTTCTCTTAGCATGGCCGGCTATAGCGATGACAGAGTGCCAGCCATACAAAGGCGCATGATCGACGCGCTGGAGACAATTCCCGGCGTGCATTCGGTGGGATACGTCAGCCAATATCCTTTGGGAGGTGGCGGGTCGACCGAGGATGTTTTTACCAACCAAACCACAGATCTGCGCGAAGCCAATGCCGCCGCTAACGTTCAGGTCTTCAAGATATCTCCTGATTACCTCCGCACCGCGGGCACAACCTTGTTGAGCGGCAGAAGTTTCTCATGGGGTGACAATAAGAATGCGCCGCGCGTGGCTGTGATCAACCAGTTGCTCGCTCGAAAAATCTTCGGCTCCGTCCCCAATGCGATTGGCAGATACTTCAAGACGGAGGACGGGACGAGTTTGCAAGTGGTAGGCGTCGTCGAAGACGGAAAGTACTATCAGCTCACTGAAGACCCAAGGCCCGCAATATTCTTGTCATTCATGCAAATGCCTTCCAACCTGACCTGTCTCGTAGTGCGTTCGAATCGTGATCCCGAACAACTCGGCGGTGCCATCAGGAAGGCGCTGCATGACCTCGATCCAGCCCTTCCCCTCAACATCCAAACCTGGACCCAGGGATTGGACATCGCTCTGTTTACCCCGCACGTCGCCACGGTGGCGTTGGGCGTGCTGGGTGTGTTGGGCGCAATGCTGGCCCTCACCGGCATCTTCGGAATGGCCGCCTACTCCGTCAGCAAACGCCTTCGTGAGCTGGGCATTCGCATGGCTCTCGGTGCGCAGCGGAAGGAAATCCTCTTCGCAGCTTTGGGGCGGCCTTTGAAGTTGCTGGCATGTGGCTCCGCCGCAGGATTGCTTCTCGGCCTTCTGGCCGCAAAGGTCCTGGCCTACATTGTCTATCAGGCGAGTCCCCGCGATCCGCTGGTTCTCGGCGGTGTCGTTCTGGCCATGTTGTTGCTTGGCCTTCTCGCCACCTGGGTTCCAGCGCAACGCGCCTTGTTGGTGAATCCTCTGAGCCTGCTGCGCGAAGAATAGCCGACAAAGTTCTGGCCGATTCCCGAACCTTCCGTTAGGTTCTGGCTATAGCAATTTCGGAATTGG
>PLKU01000511.1 GCA_003140705.1 Acidobacteriaceae bacterium | reverse complement strand
GGCGGGTTCACTCACCTGAAGAAGGTTGCAGACTTTGCCGCCCTGTATCACGTGCGCACTGGTTTCCACGGAGCTACGGACCTGTCTCCGGTGACGATGGCCGCGGCGCTGCATTTCGACACCGCGATTCATAACTTCGGGATCCAGGAGCTGATGCCGCACACCGATGAGACGGACGCCGTGTTTCCCCACCAGTACAGCTTCAAGGATGGAATGATGGTTCCGGGCGACGGGCCAGGGCTGGGGGTTGAACTGGACGAGGCGTTGGCGGCCGAGTATCCCTATCAGCGGGCGTATCTGCCGATCAACCGGAAGTTGGATGGAACGCTGGCGGACTGGTAGATTGCCCTGGGTGGAACGATGAACAACCTGAACAAGAGGGCATTCGCCGGAATTTTGAATCTTCTTGTCTGCATGTCCCTGCTCATCTTTGTTCCTGCATGGTCGTTCAGATACTGGCAGGCGTGGGTGTTTCTGGGCGCATTCTTTTTACCGTCGCTGGCAATCACTGTTTACCTGATGAAGAAAGATCCGAAGCTCCTCGAGCGACGGGTCAAGGCGGGTGCAGCAGCGGAGACTGAGATGAGTCAAAAGATCATCCAAGGTTTTGCGGCGATTTTCTTTCTCGCAACCATCGTCTTTCCCGCGCTTGATCACCGGTTGGGATTGTCCCATGTACCGACCTGTGCAGTGGTAGCCGGGGATATGCTGGTGGTGCTCGGGTTCTTTATCGTGTTTCTGGTGTTCAAAGAGAACAGTTACACGTCAGGGATTATCGAGGTTGCTGCCGAACAGAAAGTTATATCGACAGGGCCGTATGCACTTGTTCGTCATCCGATGTACACGGGTGCGCTGATCCTTCTCTTAGGCGTGCCCCTGGCCCTTGGCTCGTGGTGGGGATTGTTGACCATTGTTCCCATGACAGGAGTTATCATCTGGAGGCTTCTAGGTGAAGAGAAGTTTCTTGCAACCAAACTGGCAGGATATTCAGCATACCGAGACAGGGTGAGATATCGTTTGGCGCCATTTGTCTGGTAGCCATTGCGTGCAATGGACCTGAGGGGGGGGATTCGATGGGGCGGAAGTTGCGCATGGGGATGGTTGGCGGGGGGCCGGGGGCATTTATTGGTCCGGTGCACAGGATGGCCGCCGAACTGGATGGCCGGATTGAGATGGTGGCTGGGGCGTTCTCGCAGTCGGCGGAGCGGTCGCGCGCAGCTGGCCAGAGTTTCGGAATCGCTCCTGAAAGGGCATACGCAGATTACCGGGAGATGATCCGGGCGGAGAAGCGACGGGCAGATGGAATCGACTTTGTGGTGATCGCCACGCCGAACCACCTGCACCTGCCTGTTGCAGAGGCTGCCCTTCAGGCGGGCCTTGCCGTGATGAGCGACAAGCCGGCCACAGCAACGTACGACGAGGTGGTGGCGCTGGAGATGGCTGTGGCGAAGGCGGGGCTGCCTTATGGGTTGACGCATACGTATGCGGGCTACTCATTGGTCCGTGAGGCGCGGCAGCTCTGCGCGAGCGGAAAGCTGGGCGCGATTCGAAAAATTGCGGTGGAGTATTTACAAGGATGGTTGAGCCAGCCGCTGGAGAAGTCGGGACAAAAGCAGGCCGCTTGGCGGTCCGACCCTGTGCTGAATGGTCCCGGGGGCTGCATTGGAGACATCGGGACGCATGCATTTCATCTGACGGAATATGTGACCGGGCTGAAGGTGACGAGCCTGCATGCGACTCTGCGGACGGTCGTAGCGGGCCGGCAGTTGGACGACGATTGCAATGCCGTTCTGCGGCTGGAGAACGGTGCGAGCGGAGTGTTGATGGCTTCGCAAGTGGCGGCGGGCGAGGGAAATGGGCTGCGGCTCCGGGTCTATGGCGAGAATGGGTCGATCGACTGGCACCAGGAGGATCCCAACAGGTTGCGGGTGAAGTGGCTGGATGGGCCGGAAGAGATTCGCCATGCGTCGGGGAGCTATCTGGGAGCGGATGCACGGGCCGTTACACGGCTGCCGGGAGGCCATCCTGAAGGATATATTGAAGCGTTCGCTGTGCTGTATCGGGAATTTGCGGATGGGTTGATTGCATGGCGAGAGGGCAAAGCGGATCCACTGCCGGCGACGCTGCCGGGAATTGTGGCTGGTGTGCGTGGGATGCGTTTTGTGGAGCGCGCGATAGAGAGCAATCGGAGCGGGAACTGGGTGGAATTTTGAGCCGGTCTTGGGTGATTAGGTCTTGGGTGACTAGGTCTTGGGTGATTAAAGGAGAGATGGGATGAAGACGATCAAGGGGCCGGGGATTTTTCTGGCGCAGTTTGCCGATGATGCGGCGCCGTTCAATACGCTGGAGGGGATGGCACAATGGGCGGCCGGATTGGGCTTTACCGGGGTGCAGATTCCGAGCTGGGACAGGCGGCTTTTCGATCTGAAGCTTGCCGCGGAGAGCCAGGGTTACTGCGATGAAGTGCTCGGCGTGGTGGGCAGGGCGGGGCTTGCTGTGACGGAGATTTCCACACATCTGCAGGGACAACTGGTCGCCGAGCATCCGGCCTATAACGCCTTGTTTGAGGGATTTGCGCCAGCGAACCTCGCGGAAAACTTGAAGGGGCGGCAGGAGTGGGCTGTGCAACAACTGCTGTGGGCTGCCAAGGCCAGCAAGAGACTGGGGCTGGATGCGCATGCTACTTTTTCGGGCGCGTTGGCGTGGCCGTTTTTCTACCCTTGGCCGCAGCGGCCGGCCGGACTGATCGACGAAGCATTTGCGGAGTTGGGGCGGCGATGGCTGCCGATTTTGCAGGCGTTTGACGAGGTGGGTGTGGACGTCTGCTACGAGTTGCATCCAGGCGAAGACCTTCATGATGGCGCAACCTTCGAGCGCTTTCTTGAAGCTGTGGGCGGGCATGCGCGGGCCAACATTCTCTATGACCCGAGCCACATGATTCTGCAGCAGTTGGATTACCTGGCTTTCCTGGACATCTACCACGATCGCGTTCGGGCCTTTCACGTGAAGGATGCCGAGTTCAGGCCGAGCGGACGGGCGGGGGTTTACGGCGGCTACCTGGATTGGATTGACCGGCCAGGGCGGTTCCGCTCACTTGGCGACGGGCAGATCGATTTCAAGGCGGTGTTCAGCAAGATGGCGCAGTATGACTTTCCAGGCTGGGCGGTGGTGGAGTGGGAGTGCTGCATCAAGCATCCCGAGGCGGGCGCGGCAGAGGGTGCAATCTTTACTCGCGATCACATTATTCGAGTGACGGAGCGGGCGTTCGACGATTTTGCCGGCGGCGGGGCGGACCAGGCGCGCAATCGCGAGGTTCTTGGGTTGGGGTGAGAGCCTGGTAGCCAATTCGTTCGCGTGATCCGAGTACCGGGGCCTGGGGCCATGGCAGCGATAGAATGCGAAGGGGGAGCGATGCAAGATGGATGCGTTCTCGCATCGCACTTCATCCTATGGGCGCGCTCCGCTTCGTATCGGAGTCTTGATCAATGGAAGCCGTCAGCCCGCCTGGGTTGCCGAGGTACTCGAGCAAATCTCAAAGTGCAACTTCGCCCGCCTGGAACTGGCGGTTTGGAATGCGGAGTGGGCGCTATATGCTTTTGATTGGAAACAGAGTCAGCCCACAGTGCGGGACAGGTCAACGCGAAAACAAGCAGGCAGGAAACGAGCCTTTCCATCGAGGGTTCCTCGGTGCTAGACCATCGGTTCTTCGTGTCCCCTTTGTCCGTTTCGGTGACATCATACCGTAGGATTTTTAAGAATATTCTCCCTTCTCTTGGAAGCTGTCGGGGGGCGAAGAGGCGTTGGACAGTCGCTGATACAAGCCGGCAGCCGCCATTTTCCACCCCTCGCCCGTCGGATGCAGGAACTCAAAAACAAGGTCAAATGGTGATGCCGGCAGAGTGATAAATCTGGGTGATGTAGCGCATGTCCCGGAGGCCCTCTTCGCCGGGGGATTTCGGTTCCAGGTTGTTCTCTACGCAGTGGGAGAAGTGATCGGCCTCGGCCTGAAAATGAGAAGGGTCCTTGGNNTTGGACGGGTTGGGCTCGTCGAGTTGCGTGCCGGAAAAGTCGGCGTGCAGGTGGAGGCCATCGTAGGAGAAGGCCTCGTCGACGTGAAGCCAGCCCTTGGAGCCGTGCACGCGGTAGTAGCCTTCCATGGGTGCGCCGTAGGTGGTGTTGCACGCGGCGACAATTCCGGAGGGGAAACGCATGGTCCAGGAGACGTTCTCTTCGACTTCATTGAAGCGGCCATCGTGGTCGATGGTGGATGCGAAGGCTTCAATGTGTTCGGGCTCCTCACCGGTGAGATAGCGGCAGGCGTTGAGGGAGTAGATGCCGACGTCGAAGAGCGGGCCTCCGCCAGCTAGCTTTTTGCTGAGCCGCCACTCGCCGGGAGCCATGTTGAACCCGAAGGTGCTTTCGATGGCCTGGACCTGGCCGAGCGCGCCGTCGCGGATGAGCTTGATGGCCCGCAGGTTGGTGGGCTCATAGTGGCAACGATAGGCGATCATGAGCTTGACGTTGGCTGTCTTGCAGGCGGCAATCATGGCTTCAGCTTCAGCCACGTTTGTGGACATGGGTTTTTCGCAGAGCACGTGCTTGCCAGCCTTGGCGGCGCGGATGGTGTACTCGGCGTGCATGGAGTTGGGTAGCGCTACGTAGACGGCGTCCACTGCGGGATTGTGCACGATCTCGTCGAAGTTTTCGTAGTTGTAGATGGAGCTTGACGGGACTCCGTATTGAGCCGCGATGCGGTCAGCCTTGTCGCGATGACCACTGACCAGAGCGGTGGTTCGCGAGTTGGACGTATTGAGGGCGCCGCGCATGAAATGGTCGGCGATGCGGCCGAGCCCGATCACCGCGTAGCCAGTTTTCTTGGAAGGGGCCTGGGCGTTGAGAGCGGGCGCGAAGCGGGCGGCGAGGCTGAGCGTTCCAAGTTTGGCGAATTCTCTGCGAGTAAACATCATGGCTAAGGATTGTACCTTGCGTTGGCGAGGGTTGGCCGGAGCCCGGCTGGCGATGTGAACGAATCAAGTGGATGAGTGAACTGGCTCTAAGGCGTGGACTGCAGAGCCACGAAGGAAGACTGCGTAACAGTTGGGTTGGGTGGCAGGACCAACATGGGAAACTCCAGTGCGCCGGTGTGCCCGGTGCATGGGTCCATGACGCCGGCGCGTCGAAAAACCGGGCCCGGCGGGGAGATCCAGCATCTGACACATGGCCAGACCGGTTCTTATAAACCGGCCGTATTGCGCGTTGGTGAAGTTCAGCGGGAGGGTGGCGTAGATGTCGTTGTAAGTTTTGCCGTCGGCATCACAGGCCGCAAGGATGGCATCAACTTCGAGCGGGACGAGACCGACGCGAAGCCCCAGAAAACGAAATGGCCGAGTAACGGCTGCGCCGCGCTCACAGATTAGCTATTGTATAGACATCTGTTTCGACTGCGGTTAGGGCTTTATTGCACGCTCAAATCGCCGTCGGCATCCACAACCAGGGAGTCGTCCTGGATCTGGACGGAATGGATTTTGAGCCTCTCCAATGCAACCTTGTATCCGGAGGATGCGGTGGAGCCTTGAAGCGCCGCCCGGAGCAAGTCGGCGGCATTCACCTTCATGGAAGAAGGGATCTGGTGGCTCAGGAATGGGGTCAGGAGGAAGTTGAGCTCCTGACGGTCACTGACGCGATCCACGCGGGCATCGCGAAAGCCGACAGATTCGCCGTCACCGACTGGGGCGAGCGAGACCTGGGCTGGCAGTGAAAGCGAGATCCCGAGACACGCCCCACCAACCGACTTTCCAAGCCTGGCGTGAGTCTTGAGCTTTACTACGATCCGGTCGTCGACGAACGTCAGATGCGGGTCCTCGGCGTATACGGAGCAGGCGGACGTAGGGCTGCCTTTCAAGTAATAGCGGCCGTCGGGGCTTCTGAAGAGCTTTAGTTTCAGGGTGCGTTCAATGGCATCCCGGCTCACCTTGAGTTCGACTGCGCCGCAACGCGGAAGTGCAGCGGCCAGGAGCAGCAGGCCGCAGGCCAAAGTTCGCCAGGATTTCCTCATAACTTGCTATTGTAATAAGAGTCATGGCCCCAAATCGGGCTCAGTGTGCCCAATTTGAGGGAATTCACCCGGCAAATTCAGGCGATGAACCCAGCGGAGAGTCGACTGTTAAAGCTATATGGAACAAGAATATAAAGCCTGGATTCATCTCGAATGATGGGCGGAGACTGAAATCGCAGAAACCTCATTTTCCTATTGATTTTTGAAGGAAAAATCCGTAAAATAAGACTCTAGAGTCACCTCAGGAAAGACAGGTTCCCCCAGCCCGTTTCCGAGGATGTCAGCGCAATTCACCGCTTTCTTAAGGAAACCAAATCGATGGCAAAGCGTCGTGGAAATCCGAATTGGGGCAAGCCGGAGCCGATTGGCCCGGTGGTGCCGACCGTCACCTCCTTCGAGCAGGTCGTGAAGGAGTTCAAGCTCAGCGCCGGATCAGTACATCCGGTCCACCCGTCTACGGGAATGGGCTCGCAGGAACAAGAATTCAAAGTACATCCCTGAGGCCCTTCTCGAGGCCTGGGGTTTTGAGATCGAATCGACGTTGTAGGCCTTAGTCTGTTTTTACTCGCAGAAGCGCCGCCTTTGGGCGGCGCTTCTGCTGTTTGGGGCGGAGAGAATTTGGAATCAGGGGCAGGTGTGCCGTCTCCAAGGTTCTTGTGCTGATCATTGTGCGCCGAGGGAGGCTTACTTTGTGTGAGGGAGGCTTACTTTGTGTAAAGAGGGCCCGGGGTAGGCGGACCGATTAACGCGGGCCGACAAGCGCGTATGCTTCTGGTGTGCCGATCGCCCGCCAGAGATCGGATTTCGCGTTGAACCAAAGTGGAATGAGAGCGCCGAAGGACGTTTTTCAAAAAAAAACCACAATTCATGGGAGGTTTATTGTGAGAAGACTTATCCGCAGAACCGCCTTCGTGAACTCCAAGTGTGTTCGGAGTTTTTGTGCAGCGCTGTATTGCACGGCGGCGACCTGCGGCGTGGGCGTGGCGCCTGCGTCGGGGCAGGGCTGTGCACATGGAACGATCAATTCATGCGCTGGGATTGTCCGGCTGGCTACTCAATGAATGTGCCGGCCCCCCAGTGGACTGCGATTGCGTTTTCAGAGAGCACGCTGCACTCGGGAGGTTCAAATGGGCAAGCTACCCAAGGCGCGGCGGAAGATATCGCGAAGTCAAATTGCCGCAGTGCTGGCGCGACCGATTGCAATGTGTTGATATCGCGAAGTAATCAGTGCCTGGCGCTTGCGGTGAGCGACGCCGATGATGTGTGGGGTTATGCGGGCGACGACAACCGCGACCAGGCTGCGGAAGAAGCGTCGACGGAATGTCGCGGGGTTAAAGCGAATAGTTGCATGGTGCAGGCCGCGCAGTGCGCAAGCGACAATCCCGTGTATCCGCCCCGGCACTGGCGCTGCCGCACCGTGCCGGTGTCGATCCGATTGTGGGCTGCTTTCAATGGTTCAAAGGATCGGAGGTCTTTGTTCTGCCCAACAACAAGGCGCTTAGCGGGCCTTTCGTGCCAAGTTGGCTGGCAGTGAATGAGGCGCAGCGGAACTATGCGATCACGTGGCCGCAATCGACGCTTTCAAAGGTCACAATCTCTGCGGATGCGCGTTCGTTGAGCGGAACGAATCAGTATGGAGGCAACGATTCGGCAACGCGAATCTCAGGGAGCAGTGGGCTGGTGGGGGTTTGGAACTGGACGGACGTGGTGACGAGCAAAGTGACGGTGGTTTCGAGCGGGACGTCGAATTTGTCGGGGACATTCAGGAGCTGTCTCGTCGGCCGCGTCGTGGCATGGGACCTGGAAGGCGACAGCAGGCTCAACTCGCTCGTATACGCTTAGTTTCTCGGACTTACCGGTCGACAGGGTCACGCTCACGGCGGATGGTTCGCGGGTTTCAGGAATGGACCGGTACGGGATCGCGATCTCTGGAACGAGAGCGGCGGCTTGTAGCGTGAACTAGGAGCCACGTGCCGGTCGATGCTGCTCGATGGAGGAGAGATGTCGACAAAATTGAGACGTTTGCTGTTACCGGCGGTTTTTCTGTTGGTTGCGCCGATGGTGCGGGAACAGGATGCTGCGGTGCATGTGGCTCCGCTGGAGCAGTGCCGGGCTGATGCGGACGCGTGGGGCATCCCGAGCGGTGCAAGTGCTGGCATTGGGGATTCGGCTGAAGACGAGTTCAGCAATTTCAAAAGCAAGTTGAATGTTGGGGCCGTTCCTAGCAAAGTGCTGAATTCGAGGAATGACGAGCTGATGCAGTGCGTCAACACGGACAGGCTTTACTCCAGCCAGTACGCGACGGCTTCACTTGTTTACAAGATGGCGATGTTTGAGCGGATGGGCGACTTCATGGGGCGCCACAACCTGGTGGCGCAGTTCTACCTGGAGGACGACGAGGGGAAGCGCTGAAACTGTGGGCTCGGGGGCTTTCAGCGACGGCATAGCTGCGACGGTTTTCGAGGCGGTGCAATCGAGAGGGAGTCAAGGACCGGGCGCGGCGGGGTGGTGACTGAGCAGTTTTGCCGTTTGTGGCTGCAATGGGCGAGAATGAGGTGACGATGCCGAACAGTTCACGCACCTTCGAGGCCCCATTTACCGACGTGTCCGGCGCGCTGTTGGAAATCCGCGCGGGGCGCATGGTGGTTGTGGTGGACGACGAGGACAGGGAGAACGAGGGCGACCTGACGCTGGCTGCCGAGCACGCCACTCCCGAGGCGATCAACTTCATGGCCCGGTTCGGCCGCGGGCTGATCTGCCTGACGCTGACCGAAGAGCGCGCAGACTACCTGCGGCTGTTTCCTATGACGCAGCAGAACTCGTCGCGATTCGGGACCGCGTTTACAGAGACGATTGAGGCGCGCGAAGGGGTCACGACTGGAATTTCAGCCGCAGACCGGGCGCACACAATTCGTACCGCAATCGATGCGCGGACAAGCTATTCGGACCTGGCGCGGCCGGGACATATCTTCCCGCTGCGCGCACGCAAGGGCGGCGTACTGGTTCGCGCGGGTCAGACCGAGGCATCGGTTGACCTGGCCAGGCTGGCGGGGTTGAATCCGGCTGGAGTGATTTGTGAGATCATGCGCGACGACGGAGAGATGGCGCGCATACCGGACCTGATTCCATTTTGCAAAGAGCATGGGCTGCTGATTCTGACTGTGGCGGAACTGATTCGCTACCGGCTGCGCAACGAACGGTACATAGTGCGAGCGGGAGAGAGCAAGATTCAAACCCGGTATGGCGAGTTCCGGATGATCGCTTATGAGAGCGAGGTGAATGGCGGAGAAAGCCACATAGCGCTGGTGCGTGGCGATCTTTGCGACGGCTGCCCCGCGGTCCATGGCGGACCGGCGAACGGAGTCTCGGGGGCGACCAGATCGGGATTGGATTTGGGATTGGCTGCGCATACTCAAAGTGAATCCAGAAAGCCATGTGCGCACGCAGTGCTGGTGCGCGTGCATACGCGCTGCACGGCGGGGGATGTATTTGCCGCCGACTGCCACTGCCGCGAGATTCTCGACCAGTCGATGCGCATGATTGCCGAAGAGGGCTGCGGCGCGGTGCTCTACCTGCACAATACGTCGCGAGGGTTTGAGATCGATCGCACCGCGGATATGCCAACCACGTTTCGCCCCGAGACATTTGATGCTGGCGGAGCAGCTGTACGTGCAGATGCGCAAGAATCTGGCGGAGCTCGTCTTGTCTTACATCCTCAGTTGCGCGAACGAGAGGGATCGCAGGCCCGCTCCGGACGGATTCTGCGGGCAATTGGCCTAGGCGGCCAGATCTTGTCGGACCTGGGCATCCAGCGGATTCGGCTGCTATCGAATACACCCATGCACATCCCCGCCCTGGAGGGATTCGGGCTGGAAATTATAGAGCAGGTGGCGATACCGGTGCAGGAATGCAGCCGAATGGGATAGGCCCGGGACTGCATTGCTGCCTACGCTTGCGAGATGCCGGCGACATTCACAAAATATAAAAAGGATATTGGTCAATATTAACCACCATGGGTTACCTAAACCCTGTAAAATTGTAAAAACTGTCCGGCGGGAAAAATCGACATCGTTCATCGTGCGGAAACAGTTTCCGAAAACGACCCGATCGATCACGAAGACGCTCTCTGAGGCCACCGAAACTCGTACGAGGAAAGGTAGGATTGGATGAGCGTTCATCTGGTCAATCCCAGCGACAACTCCTTTGGCACTGCTGTCATCACACCAAGATGGCTTTTCGTGCTTGCGGCGGCCACGCCGGCAATGGCGGGCGATCCCATTCTGGTGGACGAGTCAATTGAGCAGATTGTGCCTGAGTCCATTCAAGCCGGGGATATTGTTGGCATCAGCGTGCATACAGGCAATGCGCTGCGCGGCTACGAGGTGGGCAGGATGGCGCGCAACCAGGGCGCCTGGGTTATTTACGGCGGAATCCACGCCACGCTATTTCCCGAGGAGGCGCTTGAACTCGGGGAAGCTCATGCCGTGGTGAAAGGCGACGGAGACGTGGCCTGGGGCAAAGTGGTCAAGGACTGCATGGCCGGGAAGCCGGAGAGAATCTACGAGGGCGGACGCATTGAAGGCGGGGAGTTCCTGGCTGCGCGCTGGGACTTGATGCAGCCGGAGAAGTATATGTGGGCGTCGGTGCAGACCATTCGCGGGTGCCCGAAGCACTGCTCGTTTTGCAGCGTGTGGCGGACGGATGG
>PLKU01000283.1 GCA_003140705.1 Acidobacteriaceae bacterium | reverse complement strand
GGGTCGAAGAGGCCACCGAGCAGGATGGAGACCTGCTCGGCAAGAATGAGGCGGAGTTCTGCAGTGAGCCGATGCTGGTGGGTGATCCAAGCCTCGTCGGTGGACGGGCGGAGGTCGAGAATTGCGTGCCGGCCGACCGGAGATGAGGAAAAGCCGGCGATGAGGGTCAGCAGCGGCTCCCACTCGAGAGCGGCAAAGTCGGCGTGTTCGACCGGTGACGGAATGGGATCGAGGAGGGACATGTCGTCCAGGAACTATAGTAGCGTTCCGGGAGAGATCGGGCGCAATCAGGGGATCGTCTTAAGAAGCTGATCCCAACGTCGTTGACCCGGATGGGGTGCTTGAGGGAGGCGTGGAAGCAGGAGCGCTGGCCGAGCTTTCGCTGGCTGCGGAAGGGGCTTTCGATTCTGTCGNNGAAGGGGCTTTCGATTCTGTCGAAGGGGCTTTCGATTCTGTCGAAGGGGCGCTGGAGCCTGCAACTTTGCCGGAATCAGAGCCGGTTCCGGACGAGGCCTCGGAGGCAGGCGCAGAACTCTTGGAGGCGTAGTCGTTTACGTACCAGCCGGCACCCTTGAAGTTGAGGCGGGGAGCGGTGAGGGGACGCTCAAGCAGTCCGTGACACTTGGGACATTCGCTCTCAGGCTCGGCGGAGAAGTTCTGGATTTTTTCAAATTTGTGTCCGCACTGGGTGCAGCGATAGGCATACAACGGCAAGGCTCTTATCCCTCCGGGGAAAATACCCCCACAATGCCTATTGTATCGGCAGGGCGGCACAGCCACGCAATGCGAGCCGCCCTGATTTGAATTGCCAGGCCCAACCAGGACTTTAGTGGACGGCGATGAGGACGGAGGCCGAGTGGTCTTCCCATTCGAGGGTGAGCTTGCCGGTGGTGCCGCCGAGACCGGCAAGGGTGTATTTCAGGTTCTCAACCATCGCCACCGGTTTGCTCATCTTCATCTTGGTGCTGCCCAGATCCTGGGTCTTGTCATAGCGGAGGCCCCATTCGCCCGTTTGCTTGCTCACGATGAGAACCCAGTTGTCGGGATCGGAGATGTCGACGAAGAGGGTGTAGTCCCCCTTGGGAACGGCCAAGTCGCCAATTGTGATGTCAGCGTCAGTGTGCAGGCTGGTGGCAGAGTTGGCTCCGGCGCGCCAGACAGGGTAGTGGGGATCTTTGCTGATGAGGCCGTCTTTGGAGAAGATGTGCCCCTCGCGGCCCTTGACTCCAGGCGAACTGTACTTGATGGTGATGGTCTTGCCGGCGATGGTAGCCGACTCAGTGGCGTGAGGACTGGCAGCCGGCTTCTGCTGGGCAAATACGGCAGTGGCGGCGACGAGAAGCCCAGTACAGACCAAAAGATGCTTCATGGCGATATCTCTCCTGTGGGCGGAGCCCCTTTGGTGGTTGGACGGCCCCGACCGGATGATTGTCGCACCGCGCAGGCCAGTTGGGAAACTGGAGCGATGAGGCTGTTATGATGCGGCGCAAGGAAGATACATGGCTGAGGCTTCAAATTCGACGTCGCCTGGGGCAAGATTTCGCGCTGCCATGCTGCAGGAAAAGCCGCTGCAGGTGGCGGGAGCAATCAACGCCTACACGGCGACGATGGCCGAGGCGACGGGGTTCCGGGCGCTCTATCTCTCTGGCGGCGGCGTGGCGGCCAACTCGCTGGGGATGCCCGACCTGGGAATCAGCACCATGGAAGACGTGCTGACCGACGTGAGGCGCATTACCGACGCGACGACCTTGCCGTTGTTGGTGGATATCGACACGGGCTGGGGCGGGGCATTCAACATTGCGCGGACCATACGGTCGATGGCGAAGGCGGGCGCGGCGGCGGTTCACATTGAAGACCAGGTGGGCGCCAAGCGCTGCGGCCATCGGCCAGGCAAAGAACTGGTTGCGGCAAGCGAGATGGTGGACCGTATCAAGGCTGCAGTAGACGCGCGAACCGATGAAGAATTTGTGGTGATGGCGCGGACCGATGCGCTGGCGACCGAAGGGTTGGCGGCGGCGGTTGAGCGAGCGCAGGCTTATGTAGTCGCGGGCGCGAACATGATTTTTGCCGAGGCGGTGACTGAGCTGGGCGTGTATGCAGAGTTCCGCAAGGCTGTAGGTGTGCCAATTCTGGCCAACATCACGGAGTTTGGGCAGACGCCTCTGTTTACGCGGGAGGAGCTTGCGGCGGCGGGCGTGGACATCATTCTCTATTGCTGCGCCGCTTACAGGGCGATGAATGCGGCGGCGCTGAAGGTGTATGAGACGATTCGCGCGGAGGGAACGCAAGAGAGCGTGGTTCCGATGATGCAAACGCGCGCCGATCTCTACAAATACCTGGACTATTACACGTATGAAAAAAGGCTGGATGATCTGTTCGCCAAGGGCAACGGCGAAGAGTAGACATTCTGGATAATCATCAGATACGTTGATGCTCACGGAGAACAACAGATGAGCGAGCATTCCCCTTCCCCAACTGCCTTTAAACCCAAGAAGTCGGTTGCGCTATCGGGCACGCCGGCGGGCAATACCGCGCTTTGCACGGTGGGGCATAGCGGCAACGACTTGCATTACCGCGGATACGACATCAAGGACCTGGCCGCGCATTGCGAGTTTGAGGAAGTGGCGCACCTGCTGGTGCATGGCAGGCTGCCCAATGCAGAGGAACTGGCCGGGTACAAGTCACGGCTGCGGCCTTTGCGCAGCTTGCCGGCGGCGGTGAAACAGGCGCTGGAGTTGCTGCCTCCGTCGACGCACCCAATGGACGTGCTCAGAACTGGAGTCTCGGTGCTGGGCTGCGTGCTGCCGGAAGCGCTAGACCATGGCGATGCGGGGGCGCGGGCTATTGCAGATGCGCTGCTGGCATCGCTAAGCTCGATGCTGCTGTACTGGCACCACTATGCGCGCAATGGGCGGCGGATTGAGGTGGAAGCTTTCAACGACTCGATTGCGGCGCATTTTCTGCACTTGCTGCATGGGGAAGAACCTGGGCCGGAGTGGACTCGGGCAATGCAGACATCTTTGATTCTGTATGCGGAGCACGAGTTCAACGCGTC
>PLKU01000224.1 GCA_003140705.1 Acidobacteriaceae bacterium | reverse complement strand
CCTTGATGGGCTGCTCAAGATTGTCAACGAGAGCGGAGCAGGCCATGCGAGCTTTGCCGTTGATCCGCATGGCACATGAGCCACAGATTTCTTCAAGGCAATTGGAATCGTAGGTGATGGGAGTGGTGGGGCGACCGTCGGCAGTGACGGGGTTGGCCGCGATCTCCATCATGGCGGAGATGACGTTCATGCCCGGGCGCCACTCGAGCTCAAAGGTCTCCCACACGGAGGGGGCATCGGGGCTTGCCTGGCGCTTGATTTCGAATGATACGGTCCTGGTTGCCATGAGGCGAGTCTCCCTTTGCTTATTTGGTTGCGTCGTAACGGCGCGGGCGCGGCTTGATGTACTGTGTGTCGACTTCCTCGTACTCGAAACGCGGGCCTTCGGGCGCGCCGGTGAAGCTGGCTTTAGTGGTCTTCAGGAACTTCTCATCGTTGCGGTCAGGGAAGTCGGGCTTGTAATGAGCGCCACGGGACTCGTCGCGCAACAGCGCTCCCAGGACAACACTGCGGGAGAGCTCCAGCATGTTTTTCAACTGGCGGGCAAAGGCGAAGCTGGTGTTTGCCCATTGGCTACGGTCGCTGAGATTGACCTTCTTGTAGCGTTCGAGTAAATCCACGATCTTTTCGTCGGCCTGCTTGAGTCCCTTGTTGTAGCGGATGACGGTAGCATGTTCGGTCATGGTCTGACCCAGCTCGCGCCAAAGTTTGAAGGGGTTCTCAGTGCCTTCGTTCTTGAGCAGCTTTGCATTGATCTCGGCTTGGCGAGACAGCTCGGTGGCGTGACCGCAATCTCCGTTTGGGCATTCCAGGCCATGCGTGTATTTAAGGGCGTTGGGACCGGCGCGGAATCCTCCAAAAATGCAACTGACCAGTGAGTTTGCGCCTAGTCGATTTGCACCGTGGTATTGGTACTCGCACTCACCGGCGGCGAAGATGCCGGGGATATTCGTCATTTGATTGAAGTCTACCCAGAGGCCGCCCATGGTGTAATGCATGCCGGGGAAGATCTTCATGGGCACGTCGCGGGGGTCGTCCCCTACAAATTTTTCATAGATTTCAAGGATGCCTTCGAGCTTGCGATTGAGAGTGGCACGGTCGATGTGGGTCAGATCAAGATAGACCATCGGTTGGCCATCGAGTCCAAGGCCATACTCATACACAACCTTGTGGATGGCACGGGTGGCAACGTCGCGCGGGACCAGATTTCCGTATTTTGGATACCACTCTTCCAGGAAGTACCAGCGATCGGAGTCGGGAATTTGCTTGATCGGCCGCTTGTCACCGGCAATGCGGGGAACCCAGACCCGGCCGCCTTCTCCGCGGGCAGATTCCGACATGAGTCGCAGTTTGTCTTCGCCGGGGATGCAGGTGGGGTGGACTTGGATGAACTCGCCGTTGGCGTAGTATGCGCCCTGTTGGAAGATGGCCGACTGGGCAGAGCCGGTGCAGACCACGGAGTTGGTGCTCTTGCCAAACAAAGCGCCGTTTCCGCCTGTGGCCAGAATGATGGCGTCGGCGGGGAAGCTGCGGAGTTCCATTGTGCGCAGATCCAGCGCGGTGATGCCGCGGGCTGCTCCGTTGGAGTCAAGCACCGCGGAGAGAAGCTCCCAGCCTTCGTACTTCTTTACGTGGCCAGTAGACTCGTGACGGCGGACCTGCTCGTCGAGCGCGTAGAGGAGCTGCTGGCCGGTTGTCGCTCCCGCAAAGGCGGTGCGGTTGTAGAGCGTGCCGCCGAAGCGCCGAAAGTCAAGCAGACCTTCTGGAGTGCGATTGAAGGGTACGCCCATGCGGTCAAGGAGATCGATGATGGCAGGAGCAGCCTCGCACATGGCCTTGACCGGGGTCTGATTGGCCAGAAAGTCGCCGCCGTAGATGGTGTCGTCGAAGTGCTTGTCGGTGGTGTCCCCTTCACCCTTCAGATTCTTTGCGGCGTTGATGCCACCCTGGGCGCAGACCGAGTGCGAACGCTTGACGGGGACGATGGAGAAGAGGTCGACGTTGCCGCCTGCTTCAGCGATCTTGATGACCGCTGCGAGTCCTGCCAATCCTCCGCCAACCACAATGATTCTGGGTGCTGCCATGAACGAACTTCCTTTCCGACAAAGACTGCTGCCAGCCGCTGGTTCTTAGCTGATCATCGTGTTCGAAGAGCTGGGATTGGGCGGAGCATACAAGACCGAAACAGCCGGCACAGGATTCTCAGGAGCGTTCGGATACTTGCCACCGACAAAGGCCCAGATGCTTGCCAGTCCAACTACGGCAAGCGCGATGCCAAGTGCGGCGCAGATGTAGCCGAAGCGCTTGCGTGCGGTTTCGCCGGGAGTGATGCCCCACTTGGCCGCGAAGAGCCAGACGCCGTACGCGAAGTGCCAGCAGATAGCGATCATGGCGATGATGTAGACGGCCAGCATCCACGGGTTCTGCAGCTCCATTTGCACCTTATGAAATGAAGCATAGGGATTCTCTGGTAAGGAGATGCCTGAAAAGCGCTGGCGAAAGACGTGCTGGCCAATATAGAGAAACGCGATCAAGCCCGTATAGCGCTGGGCTGTGTACATCCAATTGCCGGACCAGGGGTAGTAGACAATATTGGATTTTCCGCGCAGCCAGATGTAAATGCCATACAGGCCGTGGTAGAGGATGGGCAGAAAAATGAAGGTCCACTCAAGCACGCGCACCAGGGGTAGCCCGTTCAGGAATTTGACCTGGTCCCCATAGGCAATCGGACCTTTAAGAGCCTCGAAGTTCGAGAGCAGGTGCTCAAGCAGAAAGGCGCCGATTGGGATTACACCGAGCAAAGAGTGAAGCTTGTGCCAGAGAAATGAGTTTCCCTGAGCGGCTCTGAGCGGTTGCACCCCTGGGCGGACAGTCGGAACCGCGGTGGGCGCGGGAGATTGTTGAGCAGTTGCCATGGAATTGTTGGCTCCTAAGGGCTTCAGGTGGAGGCTGTTCCAGATAGAGGGACGGCAAATGAGTGCTTAATTCATCCTGCATTATTGGTGTCCCACATCACCCCCGTCAACTCAGCCCGCAGGGTTTGACTCCATGATGTGGATTTGAGGGAAAAGCTCAAGACCGGAGCATGGGCAGAAGAGCCGCAATTGCACGACCTCGATGGCTAAGCGAATGCTTGGTTTCAAGGTCAAGCTCGGCCATGGTTTGATCGAGAGCAGGGAGATAGAAGAGCGGATCGTAGCCAAAACCGCCGGTGCCACGGGGCGCTTCAAGGATGAGGCCATCTACAGTGCCTTGCGCGGTGTGGAGGGCCTGGCCGTCGCGGGCAGCTACGAGCGCGCAAAAGTAGCGCGCTGTGCGCCGGGCCATGGGCACACCGGCAAGGCGCTGCAACAAGATGATGTTGTTCCAGACGTCGGTGTTGTCATTCGCGTCGGGTGAGTCGACCAGGCCGGAGTCTGCGGCAAAACGGGCCGAGCGGACGCCTGGCGCTCCGTCGAGGGCGTCGACTTCCAGGCCGGAGTCGTCGGCAAGGACCATCATGCCGGGTGCGAATTGGGAGTAGTAGACCGCTTTCAGGGTTGCATTCGCGGTGAAGGTCGCGCCGTCTTCCTCAGGGGCTGGAACGGCAGTGAGTGCGGGCAGAGGATCGATGGAGATCGCGTATGCCCGGGCGGCTGTGCGGAAGTCGCGGAGCTTGCCTTGGCTGGTGGTGGCTGCGAGGAGGCGAAGGCCCATGGGGAAAGTGTAACGGGCGGAGGCGGGATTGCCGGGGCAGAGTGTAGCTGGCATCGATTGGGGCTGGCTTTGCGTCCCTTTTGACAATGGAAGGACGGACAATTATTGTTCTCCCTTCCGGGTTTATTCCATTGGATAAACTTTTGCGGACTGGGGCATGCAGGAGCAGAACTGCTTTTAAGCGCATGGCGTCAAGCTGCACAATGGAGGGGTTTATTTGAGGAAGAAGAGCAGCCAGATGAAGAAGAGAATGGTGCGATGGCTGGCGTGTGGGCTAGCAGCGATGGTGGCAGCGCCCATGACGGCATTTGGGGTCTCAGCGTTCAAAGGCCCAGTGCAGTTGCGTGTCGACAATCTGAAGAATCCTCTGGGGATTGACGATCCAGCGCCGCTACTTTCGTGGCAGTTGCAGGATCCGGCGAACGGCGCGAAACAGACTGCGTATCAGGTTATGGTGGCGTCGCTACCGGGTTTGCTCCGCCAGGGCAAGGCAGACATTTGGGATAGCGGACGGATTGAGTCGGGCGAGAGTTTGAATGTTTGCTACAAGGGGCCTGCCATTGCGGCGAGCACGCGTACCTACTGGCTGGTGAAAGTGTGGGGTGCGACGGGAAAGGCGTATGCGGCGAGCGAAATTGCATGGTGGGAGACTGGGCTGATCACCCCCGAGGGCTGGCGCTCCCAGTGGATTGGATACGAGACGCCAGAGGAAGCTGCTGTTCGCCACGCGCCGGCCAGTTGGATTGCCAATCCGGACGCAAGTGTGCTGGCGGCGGAGAATGCCGCTGAACAGCACACCTCTTACAGGCAAACGGTGACGCTGGCAAAGCCATTTCGGCGGGCCGCTCTGTATGCGACTGGGCAGGACACTGTCGCAGCGTGGGTAAACGGAGCCCAGGTGCTGATGGCGGGCAAGTTTCCTCCGTGGAAGCAGATGCCGTGGAAGAAGTTTGTCCGTGCTGACGTCTCAGGCAGTCTGAGCGCAGGCGTCAACTCAATCGCGATTGAGACCGTGCATTACGTAGACAATCACAGCGGAAGAGCCTCGGCCGACGCGTCACCGATGATTGCCACTCTGGTTGTTGAGTACACGGACGGAACCACAGAAGCGTTTTCCAGCGGTACGGATTGGAAATCGGCGGTGCATGGGGCAACGGGCTGGCAAGAGAAGGGATTTGACGACTCGGGATGGAAGTCGGCGGTGGTTTGGTCGCAGCGACCGGGGCCGACGAATGCGCCGCTTGGACATCCGTGGATTCCGGATTCGGTGAAGGCGCTGGAATATAAGTTTACGGTGAGCGCACCAGTGAAGAAGGCACGCCTTTATTCAACGGCTCTTGGCGCTTATGAGATGTTCTTGAATGGCAAGCGCGTAGGGGACGATGTGCTCGCGCCGGGATGGACTGATTATCGGCAGCATGTGAAATACCAGACCTACGATGTGACCGCGGCAGCGGCAAGCGGGAAGAATGTGATTGTGGCGCTGCTTGCACCGGGCTGGTACGAGACACCACTGGAATGGTTCCAGCAGCCCAACAATTACGGGGAGACACCGCCGGCGCTGCGAGCGCAATTGCGCATTGAGCATACGGACGGCACCGTGGAATGGGTTGCAACGGATGCGACGTGGCAAGCAGGCACCACAAGCATTCAACATGCTGAGATCTACGACGGCGAGACCAGGGATGCGCGACTGACGCAATTGGGTTGGGAAACGGGGTCATTTGAGATGGACGCGCAGCGCGTTTTGGTCATTGATCCCAAACCGGTGGCGATCGAGGCACAGGACTTCCCATCGATTCGCGTCGAGCGGACGATGACGCCAAAATCGATGAGCGAGCCGAAGCCGGGCGTTTACGTGTATGACTTCGGGCAAAACTTTTCCGGCGTGGAGCGGGTGCGGGTTTCGGGGCCGAGGGGCACGGATGTGAGGCTGCGATTCGCGGAGATCGTGAATGCGGATGGCACAATTTATACCGACAATCTGCGCACGGCAAAGGCGACGGATCACTTTATTCTGAACGGCCACGGTGTGGAGGAATTTACGCCGCAGTTCACATTTCACGGCTTCCGCTATCTCGAATTGACGGGGCTTCCCACAGCGCCGGGCAAGGATGCTGTAAGCGCGCTAGCTTTTCACACGGATGCGGCTTTCACGGCGAAGCTTGAAACCGGCAGCGAGATGATCAACAAGCTGTGGACCAACATTCTGTGGGGGCAGCGGTCGAACTTTGTGGGTGTACCTTCGGACTGCCCTCAGCGCGATGAACGGTTGGGATGGATGGCGGATGCGCAGGTTTTCTGGCGTACGGCGAGTTACAACATGGACCTGGCGACGTTCTCGCGCAAGTTCGCCGGAGATATGCGGGGCACGCAGTCGGGGACACCGTACTACGGTGTCTACTCGCCGGGAACCGCTCAGGAGTCTTCAAGCTCCGGGGCAGGGTGGAGCGACGCGGGCGTGATTATCCCGTGGACATCGTGGCTGCAAACGGGCGATACGAGAGTGATTGAGCACAACTGGGCGGCGATGGAAAAGTATCTCAATGCCATCGAGTCTTCGAATCCCGATGGATTGTGGCTGCACAACTCCGGGATTCCGTATGGGGATTGGCTATCACCTGAGGGAAAGACGGATCAGAGGCTGATTGCGACTGCCTATTGGGCCTATGACGTGACGCTGATGCAGCAGATGGCGCGCGCGACGGGACGCACCGAGCATGCCGAGAAATATTCGCGGCTTTTTGAGAAGATCCGTGTGGCATTCCAGAAGAAATTCGTGCATGCTGACGGTTTTGTGGCCGGTGCCGACAACAGCCCTTCGCCCTTCGGTGCAATCAATAACCCTAACGCAAAGAGTAATGGTGGCGCCACACAGACCGGTTACGTATTGGCTCTGCACATGAACTTGTTGCCGGAGGAATTGCGCGCGGCCGCTGCTCAAAAGCTGGTAGACAAGATCGAAGCCAATCATGGACTGCTGAGCACGGGCTTTCTGGGGACTCCGTACCTGCTTGAGGAACTGACCAAGAGCGGACACGAGGAACTGGCTTATCAGTTGCTGCTCAACACGCAGTATCCGTCCTGGGGCTACCTGGTGGGCCACGGCGCGACGACGATGTGGGAACGGTGGAATGGCGACCAGATGAAGGACGATCCAAGCATGAACTCTTACAATCACTACGCTTATGGCGCGGTGGCGGATTGGATTTATCGCTATGCGGCGGGCGTGGATGCATCGCCGCTGGATGCGGGTTTCCACACGGTGGCGTTGCATCCGGTGTTCGACAAGCGTTTGGGAAGCGTGAAGTTCGACTACGCTTCGACGTACGGCCCGATTCATTCGGATTGGAAGGTGGCGGGAACGACGGCCGTGTGGCATGTAACCATCCCAGCCAATACAAAAGGCTTGTTGAGTTTGAGTGAGAACGCGGCAAAGCGGTACAAGCTTGCGGGCGTTCCGCTGGCGGAGAGCAAACTGGTGAAGGGGTTCACCGACGGCGAGAGGAACGGGTTTGAATTGCCGGCAGGAAGTTACACGTTTTCGGTCGAGATGTAGCAATTGCAATCCCATTTATCCGGCAACGTATTAAAAAGCCGGAAGCGTGGAGAAGAGGTGTTTCAATGCCGGTAATCCTGGCTGGGATAGGGTGGCACATGGTTGGGGCGGCATCGGCCGCNNGAATTTTATGGCACATGGTTGGCGCCGCATCCGCAGCCTCTTTCTATGCGCCGATTGGAAAGGTGAAGAAATGGTCCTGGGAGACCACCTGGGCCGTCGCGGGGTTCTTCTCATGGATATTGCTTCCAATTTCCGTGAGCTTTCTGCTGCTCCCAGACTTTCACGCGTTTTATGCATCGATCGACACGCATGTGCTACTGAAGGTGGCTCTGTTTGGAGCGATGTGGGGAGTCGGAAATGTGAGCTACGGTCTCACGATGCGCCACCTGGGAATTTCTTTGGGAGTCGGCGTGGCCATAGGCGTCACTCTCATGGTTGGTACCCTCATGCCTCCCATTCTGCACGGCCAGGCAGCGATTCTGTTTACGACGAAGGGCGGCCTGTTCACCATGGCAGGAGTCCTGGTTGCCCTTATGGGTGTAGCGGTCGTTTCCTATGCCGGCCACCAGAAAGAGATACAACTGAGCGGCGAGCTCAGGGAGTTCAACCTTAAGCTTGGACTCATTCTGGCGGTTCTTTGCGGTGTGTTTTCTTCCGGCATGGCATTTGCAATTGATGCGGCGGAGCCGATGAAGGCTGCGGCGCTTCAGCTGGGCGTGAATCCGCTCTACGCTGCATTGCCAAGTTACGTTTTCATCATGGGAGGCGGCGCAGTCGTGAATTTGAGTTATTGCTTCATTCGCCTTGCCGCATTGAAGAGACTTTCGCTGCGCAGCGACCTTTCTCACCCCCGGGGAACGCTGCTGAAGAATGCATCGCTGGCCGCAATGGGCGGCATCATGTGGTACCTGCAGTTCTTCTTCTACGCCTGGGGGCAGGCCAACATCCCAGAGCGGCTTTCGTATGTGAACTGGATGCTGCACATGAGCGGCTATGTTCTATTCGCAGGTTTTGTCGGTCTTGCGCTGGGCGAGTGGGCCGGGGTTGGAAGCAGGCCGGTTCGCATTCTCTGGGCGGGGATGATCATCATCATTGCGGCCGCCAACCTGGTGGGATTGGGGCTGGCGTCTTAAGAACCGGGACCCGTTCGCTTGTGCTTAAGCCGGACGGTCCGATTGCTCAACTCGATTGCAAAGTCAAAGGCAAGGTAATGCTATTGGGAACAAAGAATGCCGGGGCAATCGCCCCGGCATTCTTTGTTTGTGCGCCCGGCCGGGCGCACTCACTTGGGGG
>PLKU01000385.1 GCA_003140705.1 Acidobacteriaceae bacterium | reverse complement strand
GCCGAGAATTCAATGAAGCTGGCTTTGGTTGTCTCAGCGATGATCTTTGCAAGCGTGGTCTTGCCCACGCCTGGCGGACCCCACAGAATCATGGAGCCGGAATCATCGTGCTCAATCTGCACGCGGAGCGGTTTGCCCGGGCCGACCAGGTGCTCCTGGCCGCTCAATTCTTCCAGGCTGTGCGGACGCATGCGTTCAGCCAGCGGCGCAGTCCGCGGCGTGCCCTTGGGGCCTTCGGGTTCGCCGTCAAAGAGACTCATTACTGACCTCCTCGATGGTCCGCAGGACTACAGCTGCGGAGGAATCGTTGCCGTGAAGCTTCATACAACAAAACGCTGGCCGCAATCGATGCATTCAAACTCTCAACTGGGCCGGGGCAGGGAATCGTGATGGTCCCGTCCGCTTGCTTTGCCAATTCCGCAGTCACGCCATTTCCCTCATTGCCGATGAGCAAGGCCACAGGTTCCGTGAGGTCCACGAGGTTGGCGGGCTGCGCAACTCCTCGAACGGCGCTGGTAAAGATCCTGATTCCGGCCTCCCTGAGGCGATCAAAGCAGGCCTTCTCGCTCGAAGCCTGCAACGGAAGCCGGAAGATGCTTCCGGCGGATGCTCGAACGGCCTTTGGGTTCCACGGACTGACTGTTCCAGGTAGACATAGGACACCGTCAGCGCCAAACGCTTCGGCAGAGCGCAGAATGGTGCCCAGATTGCCGGGGTCCTGAATCCCGGCAAGGACAAGGAGCAAAGGCGGAGTCTTTCTGAGCGAAGAAATGATGTGAGCCCACGTCCAATCCGGCGGTTCCACGAGTGCCGCGATAGGTTGTGGGGACTCTGTCGACAGCGCCGAGTTCAGCACTTCACTGGGCAGCAAAAGAANNTTTCCCTGGGGAGCGGGATCGTTTCAAGCAAGTGCTCGGCGCGTTCGGCCGCAAAGAGGCACTCGATTCGCAAGCCGGCGCGGAGGGCTTCGTACAGCAGGTTCGGCCCTTCGATTCCAACCAAGGGCCGCCCCTCTCGATCGAACTCACTCAAGGGGTGTGCCAGCGCTCGACGAAGCTGCTTGAGGCGGGCATTCTGTTTACTCTGTACAATGCGAACAGGCATCGATCGGCGACCTTTGATTCCTTAGCCGATTCTATGCCGTTTTGCCAGACAGCGGAACGAGTTGGTCTGGGGGGAAAAAGCAACTCAAACTTGCCCGCCGTGGCGGGCTGTGTTAGCTTCCGTCTTTACGGCCAGTGCATTTCGGGAATTGAGGTAGACCTTTTTGTCCGCGGAGATCTTGCGCGNNTGCCGACCGATACGTTCTATGGGTTGGCGGTGGACCCAGTGAATCTGTATGCGGTCGAGCAGATCTATCGGCTGAAGACCCGCCAAAAACATAAGCCGCTCTCGCTGCTGATTGCTTCGCTGGCCCAGGCTTATGAGCTGGCGCGCGACACCGATCCGCTGCTGGATAAGCTGGCTGATCGTTTTTGGCCGGGGCCGCTCACAGTGATTGTTCGAGCCGGCACAAAGCTGCCTTTGCGCTCTACAGCAAATACGGGAAACGTGGCGCTGCGTGTGCCGGATGCGGCCATTCCGCGCGCTGTGGTGGAGCGCTTCGGCCTGCCGATCACGGCAACGTCGGCCAATCTCCAGGGAGCGTCGGAGTGCGCGAATGCAGCCTGCGTGCGCGACCAGATCGGCGATCGCATTCCGCTGATCATTGACGGTGGCCCTACTGGCCACGCACAGCCCACCACCATCGTCGATCTCTCGCTGGGGCCGGGCCGCTGGGAGATTCTGCGCGAGGGTGCTATCCCGACCCACGAAATCGTCATGGTCTTGCAGCAATAAGGCAGGAAGGTGCCCATGAAGCGCCGGGCCAAGCCACAAAAACGTCGAAAATGGATCCTGCGCACCACGCTTGTCTTGGTGTTGGCTCTGATCGTGGGCCTCATCGGCTGGTGCCACTGGGTCTACGTGCAGATTGAGACCTACGCCGGCCAGGACCAGGCTGCACCTGCCGATGCAATTGGGGTCTTTGGAGCGGCGGAATATGACGGCCGGCCTTCCCCGGTCTACCGCGCACGTCTGGACCACGCGCTCGCGCTCTATAAACGAAACATTGCTCCGCTCATCATCACGCTTGGCGGCGCCGGAGGCGACGAGTACTCAGAGGGCTCTGTGGGCCGCGAGTACCTGATGGCCATGGGCGTTCCTGAAGGCGCCATTATTGCTGAGACCGAAAGCCGCAACACCGAGGAATCGGCGCTGCGCATTGCCGTGATTGCCCGTGCCAACGGGTTGCACAGGTTGGTCATCGTGAGCGACGGAACGCACCTGTTCCGCATTCACGAAATTTGCGCAGCGGAGGGCCTCCCGGTGCTCACCTCGCCACGGCCGCGCGGGGCGGTAGCAGGCGGCTCGCAGGAATTTGAGCGGATCTCTCACGAGATACTGAGCTACACATTATGGCGTCTGGATCTGCACTGATTCCAGGAAGAAAGCTAGCTCCCGAGAAATAGCCCTGCATCAGAATGCGGGAGAAGAGCCAACAGGGCCAGCGCAAAAGCCGCAGCGCTGGCAGTGGACAGGAAATTGACCAGGTCGTTGTTAATCCAGCCGAGCTTCTCAAGAGTTGCTCCGAGCAGGCTGTCGAAAAACAGGCCAAAGACGCCACCCGCGCAACTGATCCAAAACATGGGTGCGTCGCCGCGCAAGGCGAACGTCCCCAGGGCGGCCACAATGCCTGCCGCAGCCATTCCGGCCAGCGTTCCGGCCAGGCTTATCGCTCCATCTGTGCCGGGACCGGCCTGGCGCATCGTCGTGATCAGGCGCGGACGGCTACTGAGCACCTGGCCAATCTCCGAGGAGACCGTGTCCGCAGCCGCTTCAGCAAGCGCCGCCAAGGCTAAGGCAAACAAGGGCATGGGTGCTTGCGTGACTCCGACAAACCGATGCGTATCCGTCAACCAGGACTGCACCAAACCGTTTGACGCAAGCGCGGCGAATCCGAGATTGGCAGCCACCTGCGATGCCGACCGGCCGTGTCGCTTTTCTGCCGTGCCGAGCCGTTCCTTGTGAGCCCGGCCCAGGCGTGTGGCAATGTAAGCGAGCAACGATACCGCCAACACCGGGAGTAGCGCCGTTTGCCAGGGTTGATAGGGAATCAGCGTCGTAGAAAACATCAGGCTTGCAGTGATCGCCGCGCCCGTTGCAGCCCCTGCGAGTGTGGCGGCGCGCAGCTTCAGAACAACCAGCCCGAGTAGCAGGCTGAGCCCTACTGTCCAAATGGCAACTGGAGCTACCTGTACTGCCCACCATTGAGCCTGCAGAACAAGGCCGGCTGCCACAGCGGGCATCACAGCAAGCAGCACCAGCTTCGATTGCCAGGCCAACTCTGGGTGAGAGATGCGGTCCATTTGCGCCACGATTCATCGTAACCTCCCGTGGCGAGGCGCTCGTTCGCCTCCTGAAAGGCAATCGCACGAAAGCTTTCAGCATTTCTTCAATGGGAAGGCATGAGTGAAGCGGTTTACACTCATCTGCGCAACCCTTTCTTGCCGATCTGCGTACTGATGGAGATGTTCATGCAAAGGTTTACATCTGTGACGGCTTTTCTCGCCAGTGTTGCTTTGTCCGCCGCTCTCGTTCCGGCACAATCCCCGGGCCAGCGGCTGGAAATCGACCGCAAGGGCCAGACCGTCGTGCTGGAGCCGTATGCGGAGAATATCCTGCGCGTGACGCTCAGCCTGCGTCGTGAGCCCGCGCTTGCGGGCCCGGGATATGGCGTTGTGGCAGCGCCTGCGTCGTCGGGCTGGACTGCCAGCGAGACCGCGCAGGCGGATGTCTTCCAGTCGAGCCGAATGGTGGCTACCGTGGACAAGGATTTGCCGCCGGCCCATCCTCCGGTTCAGACAGAGATCGACATCAGCAAGTACTTCAACGGCTCCACGCCCGGCGCGCATATCACGCTGCGCACGCCAGAGGGCAAGACGTTGCTGGAAATGAAGGACTGGTCGCAGGCGATTCCCAATCACAAAGACGGAACGGCCTCTGTTGCCAACGACCGCCGCCCCACCGATCCTGAGTTCTACATTGTGGGCGCGACGTTTGCGTCGCCGGACGATGAGCACTACTACGGATTGGGCCAGAACCATGAAGGCTTTCTCGATCATCGCGGGCATCCAGTTCGTTGCTGGCAGGACTACACGGCCCCGGCTGCTCCGAGCACCTGCGTACCATTCCTGGTTACAAACAAGGGCTACGGGCTGTTGTGGGACAACCCTTCAAAAACCGTCATCGAACCCGGCTTCAACGAGCAAACCCGCTGGACGTCTGAAGTTGGCGACAGGGTTTCGTTCTTCGTGATTGCCGGCGCCACCGCGGACGAAATCTATGCGGGCTACAGGCTTCTCACTGGACCCACCCACATGTTGCCGAAGGCCGCCTATGGCTACATCCAATGCAAGCAGCGTTACGCCAGCCAGAAGGAAGTGCTGGACGTAGCGCAGGGCTATCGCGATCGCCACTTGCCAGCAGATGTCATGGTTGTTGACTGGTTCTATTACACAAAGATGGGGCAGATGGACATGGATCCAAAGTTCTGGCCTGACCCGACGGCCATGAACCAGAAACTCCATTCCATGGGCTTTGAAACCATGATCAGCGTCTGGCCGCGGTTTGTGCCCGACGACCGCTTTTATGCGGAACTGCGTCAGAAAGGCTGGCTTATCCACCTCGCCGACGGCACACCGATTGACGGGCAACCGTATGACCGAGCCGGATCGGACATTGACACTACAAATCCCGAGGCGGCCGCGTGGTATTGGAAGACCATCCGCGACAACATTCTGAGCAAAGGCTTCGACTCCATCTGGGCGGACGAAACTGAGCCCGACCTGCCTCCCGACGGCGCATACTTCCACATCGGCCCCGGCACGCAGTTCTTCAATGTGTACCCACTTTTCCACACGGCCGCGCTCTTTGCAGGCTTTCGCAAGGATGAACCAGAGAAGCGTGCACTGATCCTCTCTCGCGACGCCTACCTGGGGGCGCAGAGCAACGGCGCCATCTTCTGGTCTTCTGACATCTATCCGACCTGGGATACGTTGAAGCGACAGGTTCCGACCGGCCTCGACTTCGCGGCGTCCGGGCTGACTTACTGGTCGAACGATACCGGCGGATGGCAGTATCTGCCGGAGGAGCATCATCCAGCGCACCCGCCGCTGCTCGATCCATCGGATGCACGGGCCAATGTGGGTGGCTACGACGATTACCCTGAACTCTATACGCGCTGGTTCCAGTACGCGTCGTTCCTGCCCATCTTCCGCGCACATGGCAGCCGCCCCGCCAACGAGGTCTGGTCGTACGGGAAACAGGCTGAGCCAATTCTGGAGAAGTACCTGCGTCTTCGCTACCGTCTGATGCCGTACATCTACTCGCTTGGCTACCAGACCTGGCTTACCGGAGCGCCATTCATGCGCGCTTTGCCGCTGGATTTCCCCAACGATCCAAAAGTTGCCGATCTGCGCGATGAGTACATGTTCGGCCCGGCTTTCCTGGTGGCCCCGGTCACCGAACAGGGCGCGACCAGCCGTGAAGTTTATCTTCCCGCCGGGGTTGACTGGTTCAACTACTGGACCAACGAGCGCATGAAGGGCGGCCAGACCGTCACGGTTCAGGCACCGATCGAGACCATCCCGCTGTTCGTGCGTGCGGGTTCGATTCTTCCGCTGGGATCGACGGTCGAGAGCACCCATGAGGCGCAAACCATTGAACGTGTCCGTGTCTACCCTGGCGCCGATGCCGGTTTCACGCTCTTCTCAGATGATGGCAAGACGTACGCCTACGAGAAAGGCGCGGGGTCCATCACAAGGCTTCATTGGGAGGAGTCCAAACAACTGTTCACGCACACAGGCGATTCAGCCTGGAGCGGTCCAGACACCGCGGTGGTTGAGGTGGTCGGGCACTGATTCCACGGATTCCGAAACATTGAGCAATCGACCAAAAGAGCGGACATATCCCCGCCGATACCCTTCTACGCGTGGCACGCGTCAAACCCCCGGCTCACTGATTTACAATCACCAAGTAAGCAGGAAAGAACTGAATGAGGCTTTTCTTCATGAATTCAGGCCACACGCGCGTGCGTTTGGTTCAGGCGGGCGCGGTTGCTGCAGCAGTTGCCCTAATGGCAGGATGCGGCGCCTCATATCGGCCCGTAGTCACACCGGTAAACACCACCGGCCCGGCCGCGCAGCCGCAATCGTATGCCGTGGTTGTTTCGGCCCCTTCACCGACCACACCGGGCATCGCCACTGTCATCGACTATTCCGGTGATTCGGTTTTGGCTGAAGCGCCCATCGGCCCCGGTCCCACGGTCTTCACCATCGACGAGACCGGTTCCAATGGGTACACCCTGAACAGCGACGGCACGTTGAGCAATTTCCCCATCTCGCCATCACTACAGGCCAAGCAGGTAAGTTACTCTACGCTCGCCTCTAACGCCCGGCCGGCGAACCTGTTTTCTCCATCGGCCACATTGTGGGCCGCAGACCTGAATGGGAATGTCGTGGATCTATTCCAAGGGATTCCCGAGTCATTCAAGCTTGCTGTTCCGGTTACCGCCGCGCCAATCACAGTCGTGGGACCAAGCGTACTTGGACAGCGCGATTTCGCGATCGATCAGGGCAATATTTCCAGCCCGGTAGCCTGCAATATCTCGCCGACCACCGGTCCCACTGGCCAGGCGGTTGCTATTGAGCTTGGGACAGACACCGTTTCTGCCACCCTCCCGTTGGGCAAATGTTCCGTGTACGCGGTGCAGAGCCCTGACAACAAGCGCTTCTTCGTGCTGAATCGTGGAGATGACACCATCACGGTGATTAACAGCCAAGACAACACGCTGAATTCGTGCACTCCATTTATCAATCAGAGTGGCCAGACGGTGACTTGTCACCCCAGCTTGACTGTCAGCCCTGCACCTGGCTTTGCGCACGCCGGACCGGTGTACGCCGAGTACAACGCGACTACCAGCCAGCTCGTTGTGGCCAACTACGATGGCAACTCGATCAGCGTGATTGATGTGAGCCTGGACGAGTACGGCAACGACAGTCAGACTTTTGGCACCACGTTCACGATTCCCGTGGGCAACAGTCCCGCCAGCGTAACCGTGCTGGCCGACGGAAGCCGCGCGTATGTGGCAAACCAGGCTGACAGCACAGTGAGCATCGTAGATCTGTCCAGCCACACGATTGAAAAGGCGGCGCTCCCTGTCATCGGCCACCCGCGTACGGTTGTTTCCACGCAGAACTCGAGTTACGGGAAGGTCTACGTGGCTTCACCCGATAGCCCTTACCTGACCATTCTCCGCACTGATTTAGACATCGTCGACACAACGGTCCTTGTGGAGGGCAATATTGTGGATGTCCGCGTGACCACCGAAACCGGGACGAGTGGCAACAACAACAGCGTCAGTCGCGTGCCCGGTTATGGTGAGCCTTGCTATCTGCCCGGCGCAACGGCACAAGCAAACCTCGTGACTTGCCAGACCTTGCCGTAGCGCCATTGCGGATGCGGATCGAAACAGCCAAGGGAGGATCCCTTGGCTGTTTGTTTAGCAGGGAAGCCGATGAAAAAGATGGCTGGCAGCGGCAAAATGCGCGTGGATCTTTTGCTGGTCGAGCGTGGTCTTGTTCCCAGTCGCGAACGCGCCCGTGCCTACATCCTTGCCGGCCGTGTCCTGGTCAACGAACAGAAAATAGACAAGCCGGGCACGCTGGTTCAGGAGGCCTCGCCGATCCGCCTTCTGGGTGAGGAGCTGCCCTACGTGAGCCGAGGCGGGCTCAAACTGGCTGCGGCGCTGAATCACTGGAAGATCTCAGTCAACGGAAGGGCCTGCATCGATGTGGGGACATCCACCGGAGGATTCACGGATTGCCTGCTGCAGGCCGGCACGGCCCAGGTGACCGCGATCGATACCGGCTTCGGCCAGATTGCGATGAAGCTCCGCAACGACCCGCGTGTGGAGCTGCTTGAACGCACCAACGCGCGCCTCCTTGAAGCCGGCGTTCTCGCGGCCAAGGAAGGAGACGCCGAGCCAACCTTTCTGGTCATGGACGTGTCGTTCATCTCGGCAACACTGCTGCTGGGCCCGGTGATGGCCGCCGCTCCCGGCCTCTGTGAGGCTGTGATTCTGGTCAAGCCGCAGTTTGAGGCTGGTCGCGAGCATATTGGCAAGGGAGGCATTGTCCGTGACCCTGAGGCGCATCAGCTGGCCATCGACAGAGTCGCGGATTGCATCCGAACCTTGGGCTGGGATGTGGTCGAAACGATTCCCTCGCCAATCACAGGCGCCGAGGGAAACCACGAGTTCCTGCTTTACGCGAAGCGGCCTTAGCCGCTTTGGGTTTCACTCACATTGGAGGTTCAACCACGCTTTGTTGGCCCCACCGCTCGTGGTCCGGTACACTGGGACCGCATGACTCGCGTCGCAATTGTTTGCAAACCGCAGAAGGAAGAACTCGTCCGTCTTTTGCCGGAGCTGATTGGTTGGCTGCGCCAGCATGAGTATGAGCCGCTGCTGGATCTGGAGGGTGGCCAGTACACCACTGAGGTCCCGGCTGTGGATCGGTCGGAGATGCCTTCCTGGTCGCCAGCTCTGGTCATCGTTCTGGGAGGCGACGGGACACTGCTCTCTGTCGCTCGCATCTTTGCCTCGAGCGGAACACCGATTCTCAGCGTGAATCTTGGTTTCCTCGGCTTCTTGACTGAAGTGCGCCTGGCAGATCTCTACTCCACACTTGAAGGTTGGTGCAACGATTGCCACGTGCTTGATGTGCGGTTCATGTTGCATGCCGCATTGTGGCGGGGAGGGGCGCTCGACTCGAGTTATGAGGCACTCAACGACGTGGTTGTCTCCAAGGGAGATATTGCCCGCATGGGCGACTTCGCGGTCGAGTTGGACGGCAAGAACGTCGCTCGTTTCCGTGCTGACGGCGTCATCGTTTCAACGCCTACAGGTTCGACAGCCTATACGCTTGCCGCCAACGGGCCCATCCTCACGCCGGATGTAGATGCGATGGTGGTGACTCCGATTTGCCCGCACCTGCTGACACTGCGGCCGATCGTGGTGCGCGGCGATGCCTCACTGACCGTTCGCGTGGAAGGGATCCCCAACCAGGCGCTGCTGACCGTGGACGGACAGAAGGGCGTTCTCCTGCAATTGGGAGACGAGGTCCGTTGCCAGCGTTCAAACTACACGGTGAACCTGGTGCGCGTCAGCGAGAGCGGCTTTTTTGAGGTGCTGCGCAGCAAGCTGAGCTGGGGCGAACGGTAGACATGTTGCGACCTTGAATTGAAGCGAAAGCCCCACTGCCTCAGGTGCCGGCCAACTCACTGAGCAGCACCTTGGCTTTTGCGGCCAGGGTTCGAGCGCCTTCGACGTCGCCCGAATCAAGCGCCTGCCTGGCCTGCTTAAGGAATTCCCGGATATGCGCCGCAGTCTTCTGGTCCTGCTCATTCAATGTTCGGTTGATCCCATTCAGGCCACGTTCAATGGCCGCAATCGAGTTGACCGTTTGCTGCCGCGAATCGGCCGGGTCTCCTGAGGAGAGCTGACCGATGGCGCTCACGGCGGGCGTCTCGACGGCCGCTTGCTGGGTGGTGTCGGGGGGCGGCTGAGGATTCTTGGGGGGCCTCCTGTGTTTTGCCGGAGGCTTGGGGCTTTGCGGCACTGCGGTGTCGTCAGCGAGGGGCTCGCTCGGAATGGTTGTTGCAGAAGGGGGAAGCTCGACAGCCGTCGTCGTGGGCTTGGGGACATTGCTGATCGGTGGGGCATACGGCTCGGCCGGGGCTGGATGGTTCTTATGGAAGCAAGCCGTGAGTACGAACGGCAGCAGCCACGCGACAATCCTGGCAGGCGATTTCATCCTCCAAGCCCTTTCTCCCGTTGACTGCTGGCCGGCTGAAGATGCCGGCGTCCCCAGTCCGTGGCGGCAAGGGGAATTCGCAGTAGGAACTCCGTGCCACGGCCTGGATTCGATTGTACTTCTATGCTGCCATGGTGTAACTGGAGAATTCGGTAGGTCATGGCCAGTCCAATGCCGCTTCCCCCACTTTTGGTGGTGAAATAAAGGTCGAAAATCTTCTCCTTGATTTCGTCTGGAACGCCGGATCCCTGGTCGGAGATGCGCAGTACGCCAAATTTGCGATCTTCTGCAAGGATGACACTCAGCGTGCCACCCTCTGGCATGGCTTGTGCGCCATTCTGGATCACATTCAGCGTTGCTTGCTTGATCAGGTCGGCATCAAAATTGGCCATGAGGGGACTCGGCGGCATCTTGCTGACGAGCGTAATGTTATGCGTTGAAAGCTCCTCGGCGGCCAGCGCCAGCACATCGCCAACCACTGAACGCAAATCCTGTTCGTGTAGCTGTAGCTCCACCGGGCGGGTAAAGTCCACAAGCATCTGCACTACTCGATCGAGGCGGTGAATCTCCGCGTCAATAATGTCCAGATGCCGGACGGCGGGCGCGCTGGGATCGCCCAGCTTGCTTTTGAGCAGTTCCAGGTGCACCACGATGGCATTGATCGGGTTTTTCACCTCATGGCCCACTCCGGAGGTCAACCTGCCGATGGCTGCCATACGCCGCGAGAGTTCCAGCTCTGATTCAATCTCTTCGGCCGATTCCAGGTCATGAAGCGAAATCAGTGCGCCCAGCCCCTGGGGTGAATTGTCGTCGTGAATAAAGTCGAGTGAGGCTTGAATGCGTCTTCCCGTCTCGGTAAGAATCTCTTCCTGCACCATGTTTATGCCGGCATCGAACGCCTCGCGCAACGTCCGGCCAAGAATGGTTGACCGGTTGAAAACCTCCCAAATATGCAACCCCAGAATGCTGCCACGCTCGATGGGCAAAAAGCGCTTTGCCGCGCCGGACACAAGCACCGCGCGCCCGTCGC
This sequence comes from Acidobacteriaceae bacterium, assembly GCA_003140705.1. GTDB lineage: Bacteria > Acidobacteriota > Terriglobia > Terriglobales > Acidobacteriaceae > Telmatobacter. The sequence continues at coordinate 16,609 of PLKU01000385.1, read as the reverse complement.
CCGTAAAGAGGAGGATTCCGTCCTGAAGGTTGCCGAGGATTTGGTCCAGATTTTCCTTGAGGGCAGAGAAGACCTCTTCCACATTGCGCATATGCTGACCGATACGTTCAATCTTGCTTGATACGCGTGCCGCCATATCCTGTTCGTTCTGCTTGGCGACCTCCTCCTGTAGACCGGGTGGAAGACCGGCGGAAGCCCAGTAGTCTAGCTGCTGGCTGATTCGCTCCATGGGCCGGAGGGCGATATTGCTCAGCAGGAAGGCAGCTAGCAGCGCGGTTACCAACGAGAAGCCCATCAACGTCAGCGCCGATGCTACTAAAGGCGCATAAAACGCGCGCAGCAAGGTGGTGCGTACGCCCACGTGTACCGTAATAAACGGCTCGCCATTGCTCTCCAGCGGTACCACCACATCAAAAACCCGCGGAGGGCCGTAGACCGCACTCGTGACCTGCAGTGCATTGGCATCGAGCAATTGACTATAGCTGGGGCGGGGCCCCAAGGGCTTGTCTTCGTTTTCCGGATTGGTGCTGAGCAGTATGCTGTTTTGCTTGTCGGCAATGTTGATGTCGTATACGGTCAGCGAATAGCGATTGACCGATTCAATGACCGCTTGCAACCCATCGTTGTTCCGAACTGCCTCGGCTTCAAGATTGCGCAACTGGGCCGGATTGTTTGGATCGACCTTCTGGTCCTTGAGGCCTGTCTCCAGCGCACTGCGCAAGGCAAACTGAATCTGGTTGGCCACCATTTTGTTGGTGTCATAAGTCTGCTGGATGGCCGAGTGGAGGAGCTGGCTTACGTAGACAAGCGAAAGTGATCCAGCGATCAGAAACACCAGGGTGGTGATGGCCAAAACGAGTTTGGTTTTCAGGCGCATGGATTAGCTTGGTGATTCTTCACGGGCACGACCGTACTCCTTCAGCTTGTTGTGCAGCGTTTTCAGGCTCACGCCTAGAATCTCGGCGGCGCGCGTCTTGTTTTGCCCGGTGGCTTCGAGGGTGCGCATGATCAGCAAACGTTCCCCCTCGTTCACAGTTGATCCCACGCGGACGGGCACGACGCCTGGATCCGATACCTGCGTCGACGCAATCCTGGATTTCCCAAAACCCGGAGACAGGTGCCCAACATCCAGCGGTGCCCCATCGGAACACAGAATCACCGCCCTTTCGACAGTGTTGCGAAGTTCGCGGGCGTTGCCCGGCCAGTCATAGGCCATGAGCCGATCGAGCATGGACGGAGCCACGCCGGAAACCCGGCGACTGTGCTTCATATTCATCTCATTCAGCATGGCGTCAACCATCACCGGAAGGTCTTCCATGTGTTCGCGCAGCGGCGGCATGGCGATGTTGAACACATTGAGCCGATAGAGCAGGTCTGAGCGCAGGTGTCCGTCCGCGACGGCCTCAGTTGGTTCGCGGTTGGTGGCGGCCAGGACGCGCACATCCACCTCCTGCTCAGTGCGTGCACCCAATTTGCGCAGTTTGCGTTCCCCCAGCACACGCAGCAACTTTGCCTGCGTGCCTACGGGCATCTCGCCTAATTCGTCCAGCAGCAGTGTGCCGCCTTCAGCCAGTTCAAAGCAGCCTGCCCGCCGCTCCAGCGCCCCGGTAAATGCGCCCTTTTCATGGCCAAAGATCTCGCTCTCGATCAGAGTCTCTGGAATGGCCGCGCAGTTCACTGCAACAAAGGGCCGCGATTTCCGTGAGCTCAGTTCATGGAGGGTGCGGGCCACCAACTCCTTGCCGGTGCCGCTCTCACCTGTGATGAGCACGGAGACATTCGAGGGTGCGATTTGCTCGATCAGGCTGAAGATCGCCCGCATGGGCTTGGAGTTGCCCACCATTGCGCCCAGGACTCCGGTCTCACGCAATCGGCGGCGGGCCACTTCCAGCTCGATCTCGGTGTCGCGCTGCCGGGTGGCGTTGGCCAAAATGGTGCGCAACCGGGTGGCGTCGATCGGCTTTTGCAGAAAATCGTAGGCCCCCAGTTTCATGGCCTCCACGGCCAGATCAATCGAGCCCATTGCGGTGAGCACAACCACCGCGAGATTTGCATTCAGGCCGGTCCCATCCTCTGACAGCTTCATCAGCAGGCCGATACCGTCCATACGGGGCATCTTCAGGTCCGTGACCACAATAGCTGGGTCCCAGGCCAGGGCCTTTTCCCAGCCTTCGATTCCATCGCGCGCGGTCTCGGTGCGGTAGCCCCATCCAGAGATGAGCTCCGCAAGCCCCGTCAGCGCGTGGGGTTCGTCTTCGACAATCAGGACCTTTACCGAGCTGTCCATCTATCCTCAATCCTACAACTTACCTTTCTACCATGCAGGCGGGTTCGACACAGAGCTGCAGTGACCTACAACGTTCCAATCCGTTCGTTAGCGAGGTGTCAATGAGACGATGTGGGGATCGTCGTAGAGCTTGCGCAAGGCAGCGTCGCGCGCGGCTGAGGCTGGTTGAGCGCCAGTGATAAACCATGCCCACCTGGTGTGATCTGCCAAAGAATCAGGCGCTGGTGGATCGCCTGTCACCGCGAGACCTATCACCTTGCCAACGGCGATTTGCTCCAGGGCGCCCCCGCCGCGGAACCATGGCTCCATCTGGCTCATGCGGATCTCCAGCGCATCCGTATGCAGCAGGCCGGGAAAGAAGTCAGTTAACAATCCAGGACCGCCGGGCCTGAAATCGGGCGGAGACGCCTGCCAAACCCAGATCAGATTGTGCAGACCATTGTGGCGAACCATCCGGTCAAACAGCAGCCGGTAAAGCTCTGCTGAGCCTTGGTTGCCCTTGCGCCCAGCCCACCAGAAATTGCTTCCGTTGGACTCGGGGTACGGGTTCCAAAGCATTGCAACGCCTGATTTCTGAAGCGCCTTCAGGGTCTCCGACGCCTCGTCCACCTGAGCACACCACTGAAGGTTCAGCGCGCTACCCGGTGTCAGCAACTCCTTCCACTCGAAGTCGGTCAGGAGGTCTGCAGGGTTCGCCTGAGCGTTGTCTGTGGGCCGCGGAGCGAGCCAGGTGAGACGGATGACTGCGCCGCCTGCATGGGCGTGCAGCATCTCCTTGGCCAGGTCTCCACGCACCTCCACTGCCCCGGGCTTCGTCGGGTTGGCCACACCGCCAATCAGGGTAGCGCCATAGATGGCGGGAGTCTTCCCAGTGGCCTGCACCACCGCGGCTGTCTCCGCTCCTTGCGACGTGGGCTCATTCTGCTGTCCGCTCAGCACAGCCGTGCCTGGAGCGGCCTTGAGTCGCGCCAGCAGAGCCTTTGCTTCGGCAGTTGCTTCCGGGCTGACCGGAGCTGCATCCGTCGCTTCGCCGGCGCGCTCCGCAGTGCTTTTCCGGATGGCCGCCATCGGTCCCGCAAGCCGGGGATCGTCACGATTCAGTGCGCGTGGCGAGTGGTAGAGTGCATTAGCCTGATCCAGGGTGTTGCCCGTATGAATAAACTCGCTCCAGGTCATGAAGTAGGTCCAGCGCGGCTGCCGGTCAAGCACCTGAGGGCTTGGCATCCCGCCCACTTCGGCGAGGGCGATGGGTTTGCCGTCGGCCAGGTCGACCATGCTGGTGTAATAGCTCTGCTTGAACTCGCCATAAATGTCCATGGTGACCACGTCGGCGAATTGCGCACCAGGAAAATAGTCGGCAATCGTTCCTGCGTTCACGCTGGGCGCGTTCACGTTCCAGACCCAGACCAGGTTGTCGAGATGGTGGACGTTGACGAAGCGGTCGTAAATCATCCGGTATAGCTGAGCCGAACCGTCTTTGCCCGGCCGACTGCCCCACCAGAACCAGTTGCCATTCATCTCGTGATAGGCCCTGAACAGCACTGGCACATGCGCCTCGCGCAGTTGCCGAAGGTAGCCAGCAACCACGTCAACCTGAGCGCACCAGCGATTGTTGAGCGGGCTGCCAGGGGTCAGCAGTTCCTTCCACTCGTAATCCGTCAGGTGGCCTTGGACGCTGTCGTGGAAGGTGACAGGCTCGTCGTCCGTGGGCCTCACCTCGTGCCATGTGAGGGCGATGACTGCGCCGTTGCGGTACTGCCGCTTTGCCTCTTCGATCATTGCCGGCCGCGAAAGTACGGAGTCCTTGTCGTCTCCAGCGGAGAAGCCAAAGTCCTGCCCAAACAGCCCGGGATATTTGCCGGTCAGGTCGTAAGCCAGGTCGGTCCAGCGCGAACCATCATTGGGATAGTTGTGCTGTCCCGTAATAATGGCCTGACCAGAGATGGACTGGATGTAGCTGAGCAGCGCGCGCGCTTCGGGAGTTGCGTGCGGGTTCACAGGCTGGGGAGGCGATTGCACAACCGTCTGCGCAGAGGCGCCGCCTCCGAGCGCGGCAGCAAGGATACCCGTCGCAATTCGCATCAACTGCATTGTGTTCATCCGCATCATCCAGACCAATCCTTTCGCGGTGTGAATTATGTATAGCTTGGTAATCATTGAGCGCACACGGGAATCACAGCCGTGCGGTTGCTCTATCCGGCCTTCTCAGTAAGCTCTGCCCAACGGGCGTACAGGGCGTCATTCTCATGTTGCGCTGCATCCAGTCCCAACAGCGCTTCCTCGAGAGCAGTTGCATTGGTTGCGATCTCGGGTACTTCGACACGGTCGCGTGCCGCAGCCAGGCGCGCATCTGACTCTTCGACACGATGCTCGATGGCGGCAAATTCTCTGGCTTCCAGGTAGGAGAGCTTTTTCCTGGCCCCAGAACTGGACGCCGATTCGGTACCTGTTCGTTGTGCAGAACTCGAACCATCTGACCGGCGCACAGATCTTGCCTGGTCCAGCCCGCCCCGTTCGAGCGCATCCCGCTCTTCGATCCAGTCTTCCCATTGGGCATAGTCAGCAAATCGTCCGGTGTGGCCCTTGCCATCGAGCCCCAGTACAGTTGAAGACACTCGGTTCAACAGGTAACGGTCGTGCGTCACCAGGACCAACGCGCCGGGGAATTCGAGCAGGTTTTCTTCCAGAATCTCCAGCGTAGGGATGTCGAGATCGTTGGTGGGCTCGTCGAGCAGCAGGACGTCTGCAGGTTCGAGCATGAGCCTGGCAATTAGCACGCGCGCCCTTTCGCCTCCAGAAAGGTTGCGCACCGGCTGGTTGAGCTGCTCGCTGGTGAACAGGAATCGCGCCGCCCAACTGGCCACGTGCACCGTGCGCCCCTGGTGGATGACGCCGTCGCCTTCCGGCGCAAGTGCGCGCCGTAGCGTCAAGCTCTCGTCCAACTCGCGCATCTGGCTGAAGTAAACCATTCGCAGCGCATCGGCCCGGCGAATGCTGCCCTCGGATGGATCGATCTCGCCGCGTAATAGACGCAAAAAAGTGGTCTTGCCGCTGCCGTTTGGACCTACCAGGCCAACTTTCATGCCTGCCGTGAGTATGAAGTTCAGGCCCGTGAAAAGGCGGCGAGGTTGCAACAGCTTGCCCGGCTCGTCGGGTGATTCGCCACTTGGCACATCGCAGGCCACGTCTGTGAATTCAACCAGACGCTTGGTCTTGCGCTGGCTTGCGTCAAAATCGATTCCCGCTGTGTTGATTGTGGTGCGCGAGTCCATCGCTGCCAGTTGGCCGATCATCGCATTGGCTGTGTCGATGCGCGCCTTCGACTTGGTGGTCCGCGCTTTGGGGCCACGCCGCAGCCATTCGATTTCTGTCTTCACCTGGTTGCGCAGGCTTTCCTGCTGGCGGTTCTGCGACTCGAGATAGGCCTGCTTCTCTTCAAGAAATCGGCTGAAGGTGCCTTTCACTCTCAGCAAGCCATCAGCAAAGATACGATTCAGTTCGATGATTTCGCTTGAAGTGGATTCGAGGAAGTAGCGATCGTGGCTCACTGTGACAGCGGCGAAGGAGGAGTGGGTCAAAAGCTCCTCGAGCCACTCAATGCCGGCCAGGTCAAGGTGGTTGGTGGGTTCGTCCAGCAGCATCACCTCTGGCTCGATGACCATGGCCTGCGTAATAGCCAGCCGCTTGCGCCAGCCGCCGGAGAGCGAGGCTGCCTCGGCATTCAGGTCGGCAAAGCCAGCGCGGCCGGTAAGCTCTCGCAGGCGGCCTTCGCGTTCNNTCACATGCGCTGCGGCAAGTGCCTGTTCCAAAACCTGTCTGATGGTCAATCCGGCGGCAAAGCGCGAATCCTGCGGCACATAGGTGGCACGGGCGCGCTTGCGGATGGAGAGTTCCCCCGAATCCGGCTCAACCTGCCCAGCCAGAATCGCCAGCAGGGTCGACTTGCCCGCTCCATTGGGGCCTATCAAGCCAATCCGCGCACCTTCATCGACCGTAAACGAGATGTCCTGAAACAAGGGTTTGGCGCCAAACTGTTTGGTCATCGACTGCGCGTTGAGAATGGGAGGCATCTCTTCTAAGAGTACCGTGCTGACCCTTCGCAACGGGTCCTGCAAGTTTGGGTCAGGTATTCCAGAGGCGCCGCGCATGAAGGCACTAGAATGCTTTCATGCTTGACTACGAGGTTTCCCCAGCCGAGGCCGCGGCGCTGCTGCGGGAAAGCAAAGCAAGACTCATCGATGTGCGTGAACCGTGGGAGTTTGAGACGGCGCACATTGAAGGCAGCCTGCTGATGCCGATCAGTGAGGTGCCGGCCCGTGCAAACCAGGAACTCGATCCCGATGAGCGGCTGGTTGTGCTCTGCCATATGGGAGTGCGCTCGATGAGCGTGACCGTCTGGCTGCGCAACCAGGGCTTTGAGCAGGCGCAGTCGCTGCACGGCGGAATCGACTCATGGTCGGCCGAGATCGATCCTGCCGTTCCCCGCTACTGACCGCGGGACGGCTCACGGTTACAGCGATAGAGAGCGTCAGCGGCCTATACTCTTGTCTTGGTTGCGACAACTATCGCAAGGAGCACTTGAATGTCTTCACCTGCTGTTGCATACGCCCGTCAGAATCAACCACGTTTTCTTGATGAATTAAAGGCCTTGCTGCGCATTCCGTCCATTTCTACTCTGCCCGAACACAAGGGCGACTGCCGTCATGCTGCGGAGGTACTCGCTGCAGATTTATCCCGCATCGGCATGCAGAATGTGCGCCTGATCGAAACTGGTGGGCATCCGCTGGTCTATGCGGACTGGCTGCATGCGACTGGCAAGCCGACTGTGCTGGTCTATGGACACTATGATGTCCAACCGCCAGATCCTCTGGACGAGTGGCTGTCTCCACCGTTTGAGCCCACAGAACGCGACGGCAACATCTACGCTCGAGGCGCCGTGGACGACAAGGGCCAAGTTTGTGTGCAGATGAAAGCGCTTGAGTCTCTGCTGGCCGCCAACGGTTCGCTCCCGCTGAATGTGCGTGTGATTCTCGAGGGCGAAGAAGAAGTTGGAGGAGAGGGAATTGCAGCTTTTGTTGCTTCCAAGGCGCCTGAGCTGAAGGCGGATTTTGCCCTGGTCTCGGATACCGAACTATTTGCTCCCGGCCTGCCCACCTTGTGCGTCGGGCTGCGCGGCATGATCTATACCGAGCTCGAAGTGCGCGGTGCCCGGACCGACCTGCATTCCGGCATGTACGGCGGCGCGGCGCCTAACCCCTTTATCGCCCTGGCGCAGATTCTGGCGCGCCTGAAGGACGAAGAAGGCCACATTCTCATTCCCGGCTTCTACGACGACATCATTCCGCCCAGCCCTGAAGAACTGGCCGCCTGGCGCAGCCTGCCCTTCGATGAAGAACACTATCGAATCACCGAAGTTGGTTCGCGGCAACTGGTGGGCGAGGGCGGATTCAGCGTGCTTGAACGCACCTGGGCGCGTCCGACGGTCGATGTGCACGGCATTCCCGGCGGCTTTACTGGAGCGGGCGCCAAAACGGTCATCCCAGCCAAGGCGGTGGCCAAGGTTTCCATGCGGCTTGTGCCTGGTATGACCCCCGCAAAATCCTTCGCGCTCTACAAGAGCTACGTAGAACGGATTGCACCAGCCGGCGTCGACATCGAGGTGCGGCTGATTCACTCTGGCGATCCCTGCCTGATTCCTGTCGACAACCCGTACATTCAGGCGGCTACGCTCGCGCTGCACGAGGTTTGGGGAAAGGAAACTGTCTTCATTCGCTCAGGCGGCTCCATTCCCATCGTGGGCGACTTTGCTCGCCACCTTGGCCTTCCGAGCGTGATGATGGGTTTCGGGCTGCCCGACGACAACTTGCACGCGCCCAACGAGAAGTTTCATCTGAAGAACTTCGAACTGGGAATTGAATCTGTTATTCGCTTTCTGGAGGAAGTTGGGCGTTGATCATGCCTGAATCGGGGCCTGAGAGACCTGGCGTGCCCCCAGATGCCGTGGGCTTTGTGCTTGCCGGAGGCAAGTCCAGCCGCATGGGCCAGGACAAGGCGCTGGTTCAACTAGCGGGTCAGTCGCTTGCAGAGCGTGCCCTTGGGATATTGCGTGGTGCGGGTCTTGCCGTGTCCCTTGCCGGTGGATCACCAGCCATTGCGGATCTTGCGCCAGTCGTTCAGGATTCAGTCTCAGGATTGGGCCCCCTTGGAGGCATCTGTGCTGCGCTCGCATCCACATCCGCGCGTCTGGCTGTATTCATGCCGATTGATTTGCCTTTGCTCCCCGCTCCGCTAATTGTGTATCTGCTTGAACACGCTAACGTTACAGGCGTGGGCGTGACTCTGACCTCAATCGGTGGATTCGCGCAGACATTTCCGGCCGTGTTGGATCGGGGAGTGTTGGCAGTGCTTGAAAGTGAGCTGCAGGCAGGCCGTCGAGGTTGCTTCGCCGCCTTTGAAACGGCTGCCGCAAGGTTGGGCCAACGCGTCAGCGTGATTCCTGTGGAAACCCTGGTTCAATCCTGCCAAGTGGCACATCCGGAGAGCCTGGCCGCGGAACGCTGGTTTCTCAACGTCAACGCTCCTGATGGCCTTCGCCTAGCAAACCAACACCTCTCCGGCCCGCATCGCGTAAGCTGATTTCACCGGGATGTCTGATTTTGCCTCCAATCCGGAGTTCCCCGGGATGCTGTCCGAATCCCTGGGCGCGGAGTCTGATCCGGCAATTGTTTTGCCTGTTAACGGGTCCTCTGTCCCCATGGTCTCGTTCAGCCACGTCTCCATATGGTTTGATGAACACAAAGTTCTGGATGATGTGAGCTTCACGGTCCACCGTGGCCAGACACTCTGCATTCTGGGAAGAAGCGGCGTTGGAAAATCAGTAGCTCTCCGTATCCTCATGGGATTTCTCAAACCGCAAGTCGGATCCATGCGCGTCGAGGGCGAGGAGATCAACGGCCTGAGCGAAGAGGGCATGCAGGCGATTCGCAAGCGCGTCACCATGGTTTTTCAGAACGGCGCTTTGTTCGACTCGATGACCGTGCGCGAAAACGTCGCTTTTCCACTGCGTGAGAAGGGTGGGCTTGCCGAGGACCAAATCCAACAGATTGTTGACCGGTTGATTCGCATGGTCGGGGCCGAAGATGTAGCGGAAGCTCTCCCGGCCAGCCTTTCCACAGGCCGTAAACGCGCCGTGGCCATTGCCCGGGCGCTCGCAGCCCAGCCTGAAGTGGTGCTTTACGACGAACCAACCACGATGGTCGATCCGATTATCGCGCGCCGGCTCGGAGACCTGATTCAACGTCTCAAGAAGCAGCTTGGATTCACCAGCATTGTGGTTACGCATGACATGCGTTTTGCTGAAAGGCTTGCCGACCAGGTGCTTTTTCTCCACCAGGGCCGAGCCCAGTTTTTTGGCCCGTTGCGGGAGTTTATGGAGTCTACCGACCCGCATATTCAACAATTCCTCACACTGGACGCCTACCTGTTACCTAGGGAATAACACGTTTATCATCTAGTCACCTAAGAATCCTAAGATTATCCTTGCTTTCGATAGGCAATCCGGCGCTATCCTAAAGATAGAGGTTGTCCAAGAAACTCATTAAAGGGTCTTGACCGGAAACCGGCACCGGACGAGGGCTATCACCACGATGCCTAGTTTGGTATAATTGCTTTAGTCTCATTGGTTTTTATCCTAGGGGAAGCGGTTCAAAGGGCCCAGTTGTGCAAGTTTCGCCATCATACATTGGGCCGCGCCTAGCGGTGAGAGCAGTTTGCTCGCTGTTACATAGGTTCGTTGCCAGCAGGTGATGATCAGGACTTACTTCTGGTCAACTTTTGGTGGTGCTGGGAAACGCAAAACTGTGCGCGTCGTGCATCAGCACATCCGATCAACCTCGGCTGATTACTAGCTATGGGGCGGATTCTGTTGAGACAGGCAACCCAGGCACAGAAATGGGTGCCCAACGACAAGGGAGTTCGCCTCTCAACCGCATTTCACTTTCTACTTTTCCCTTGCTTGATTGATTGATTCATTCGTGAGCATCTTAGCGCCACTCTCTCCCTGAACTTTTGAGGTCTGCGGACGAAATATGGCGACATCGGAATTCTGGCAAAGAGTATCAGCTTCAGTCTCCTCCTCAGCTGAATGGGCAGGAGGAGCACCACCGCATTCCACTCGAAGCTCCCGCGGCGCCACGAAACTTTGGATGATCGCCGACGGTGTCACCGTCCTTGCGGCCGCTGTGGTTGCAACTTTGTATGAGTTTCAAACGGGACCACTGGCTGGTGCTCGTGGGTTCTGGCACGGCACGCTGATTCATGGCCGTTCAATGGGCATCCTGCTGGCGCTGCTATGCGGATTTACAGTTGCGCTCATCATTACCAGCCGCAGAATGCATTTGTACACGCCCACGCGAGTGGCAAGCTTTTTGGATGAGCAGAGACTGAGCGTACAGGCCTGCCTCACCTCTGGGCTACTGCTCACCGGCACTCTGTACCTGGTTCATGCCCAGGACATTCCCCGCAGTATCGTCTTGATCACGGTCGCACTGGTCACGATTGCGCTGAGCCTGCGGCGACTGTTCTACAGAATGCTGATTTACAGGCGATTCGACCGCGGCGTGGGCACCCGCAACGTGCTCATCCTGGGCACCGGCCCGGAGGCGCATGCGCTCCGCCATCATTTGGAGAGCATCCGGCATCTTGGATACACCTTCAAGGGTTTTATCGACTTCCCCGGTTCCAGCTCTCGCTTTACCACCACCTCCGGCGATGTCGTGGGCACACTCGACACACTCTTCCAGCACGCACGCAAGCAGTTTGTGGATGAGATCTTTTTCACCACTCCCTGCGAACGCGGAATTGTGCAGAGCGTGCTGGATCAGGCACGACTTCACGGCGTTGATCTGCGCGTGGTTCCCGACATGTACGACGGCCTGGCGTGGAACAGCCCCATCGAATACATCGGCCAGTTTCCTACCATCCCGCTGCATTGCGGTCACGTTCCTGAGATGGGTCTGTTGCTCAAGCGAGTGGTCGACATTTTCTTCTCAATCCTGGCGCTGATTGTGCTCGCGCCTGTATTGGCAGCAGTGGCAATCGCAGTCAAGCTGGATTCGCACGGTCCCATCTTGTATTCGTCAGAGCGCATCGGCAAGAAGGGCCGCGTGTTCCATTGCACCAAGTTCCGCACCATGGTTCGCGACGCTGAGGAGCGCCGCGCGGACGTGATGCACATGAACGAAAGAGATGGCGTGCTGTTCAAGATTTCCAACGATCCCCGTGTCACCAATGTAGGCCGGTTTCTGCGCAAATATTCGTTGGATGAGTTGCCCCAGTTCTTCAATGTCTTAAAGGGCGACATGAGCATAGTTGGTCCTCGTCCGCCCCTTGCGAGCGAAGTTCAGGAATATAAACTCGGCCATCTGCGCAGGCTTGACGTGACCCCGGGCATCACTGGACTTTGGCAGGTGCAGGCGCGGCAGGACCCCTCATTCGATAGCTATATCTCGCTGGATGTCTCCTACATAGACAACTGGAGCATCTGGCTGGACCTGAAGATCATTGTCCGCACCATTCTCGTCGTCTTCGCTGGGACGGGCTCCTAGTAAGCCTCTCTTCATGCTCCGGAAGAGTCAGGTGAATTAGTGAACCGCCCTGGGGGCAAGAGGAAGTGGAGATGACTGTTGGAAAAGAACGAAATGGATGCCTGACTGCCTGGTTGGCGCTGATGATTGCTGCCAACTCGATCGTTGCTGGATTTTATCTCTTCGGATCGGCACACGTAGCCCTGGGCCTTACCGGCGAGCCCAGGTGGGTTGGCCCGCTTCTGGCCTTTGTTGGCATTTTGAATGTCATTTTTGCGATCGCGCTCTTGCGGTGGAAGAGATGGGGCTTCTTTGGCTGCATTGCGACGTCCGTCCTGGCTTTCGTTGTTAACGTGGGGACTGGATTGGGCGTCGGGCATTCTCTGCTTGGGCTAGCCGGTCTCGCCATTCTCTTTGGAGTCCTCCAGATTGGCGGCGAAAACAAGGGGTGGACGCAGCTCGAGTAGGATTCTGAATCTGATTGGGTCGTGCGCAATCTCCGCGTCACGTACCGTCCGAAACAATAGGCAGGACCCTCGCTTCTCCGGGATTAGACTAGAAAGGTGAAGATTGCACTGGCCCAGATCAATCCTATTGTTGGGGATTTCAACGGAAATCTTGAAAAACTTGTCGTCGCGAGCCAGCGGGCGGCCGACTTGGGCGCTCGACTCACCGTGTTCTCCGAGCTGGCAATCTGTGGCTATCCCCCTGCCGATTTCCTTGAGAAACCGAGCTTCCTGGCCCGGTGCCGCACGGCTGTCGATGAACTTGCTGCGGCAACGGAACACTTGTCCACCGCTGTGGCGGCCGGAGTGGCGCTGCCTGCCGGTGGAGAGAGTGGCAAGCCTGCAGTGAACGCCGCGGTTCTGCTTGATCGCGGCCAGTTGCTGCTCGAGCAGCACAAACGATTGTTGCCGTTCTACGACGTCTTCGATGAACCGCGTTATTTCGCCCCGTCTCGGCAGCAGCAGGTGGTCGAGCTCGATGGTGTTCGGCTAGCCATCACCATCTGCGAAGATGCCTGGAACGACAAGAATTTCTGGGCGCGGCCTCTTTACAAGGTCGATCCAATGGCAGAGTTGATGCAGCAAAAGCCAGCGGTGCACATCAACCTATCCTCGTCGCCATTCTGGCACGGCAAGCGCGCCATTCGGCGCCAGATGCTTGCTGCCATCGCGCGTCGTGACGGTATACCGGTGCTGATGTGCAACCAGGTAGGCGGCAATGACAGCTTAATTTTCGACGGCTCCTCCCTTGCTTTCGATTGGCGCGGCGGACTGATCACGCAGGCCGCTTCTTTCAAGGAAGATCTTGTAGTGATCGACATGGACGCCGCGATCAACGTGCCGGCTCATGTGCCATCGGTCCCCGATCCGGAAGATGATGACACCGCGGCCGCTTATCATGCATTGGTTCTCGGTACGCGCGACTACGTGCGCAAGTGCGGCTTTTGCAAGGTTCTGGTGGGCCTGAGCGGCGGTATCGACTCCGCATTGGTGGCGGCCATTGCCAAAGAGGCATTGGGCGCTGAAAACGTGATTGCGGTCGGGATGCCCAGCCCCTACTCTTCCTCAGGTTCCATTGACGACAGCCGCACGTTGGCTGCAAATCTTGGAATTCGATTTGAAGTCATTGCGATCAGCGACCTGTTTCACGAGTACACGCGAGCCCTGGAGCTTCACTTTGCAGGAATGAAGATTGACACGACTGAAGAGAACATTCAGTCCCGCATACGGGGGGGGCTGCTGATGGCTCTTTCCAACAAGTTCTCCGCGTTAGTGCTAACTACGGGCAACAAGTCGGAGATGGCTGTTGGGTACTGCACCCTCTACGGCGATATGGTGGGTGCTTTGGCGGTGATCGGTGACCTGGTGAAGACGCGAGTTTACGCGGTTTGCCGTTGGCTCAATCGAGATCACGAGTTGATCCCGCTGGCGATTCTTGACAAGCCGCCTTCCGCGGAGCTGCGCCCAGACCAGAAGGATACCGATTCGCTGCCGCCCTACGAGATTCTTGACCCCATCCTGGAAGCCTACGTGGAGCGCTATGAGACCCCGGAACGCATTGTTCAGGCTCACGGATTCTCGCTTGAACTGGTCAAGCAGGTTGTACACCTGGTTGAGCGATCCGAGTACAAACGCCAGCAGGCCGCGCCGGTCCTGAAGGTCACTTCCAAGTCGTTTGGCATGGGCCGCAGGTTTCCCATCGCTGTCAAGGTTCAGGTTTAAGCTAGAATCCGGTAGTCTGCCCGTGGCAAAGCATTACCATGGATAGAGCACTTCGCCGTCATCACCCTTCAGTCGATGCGACCACCAGGGGGCGTCGACACAGCACGAAATTAAACAGGGCGCACGAACCCTAGTAATGCAACATAAGGAGAATCAGCTTGATCCGTTCGTCCATTCGTTTCGCCAGCGAAGCCGTGCTGGTTGCGTTTTCATTGACCGTCTTCTCCGCTGCCCAGCAGCAAGTTCCGGCTACGCCTCCGCAAGATGCGACCCCTGCGGCTCCGGCAGCCCCTGCGCCATCCGCGGCTCCCGTGTTTCCCAAGCCCGATCCGGCCAACTTCACCGCAGCATCGCCCACCAAAGAGACCATCGACAACTTTCTGCAGACCAGCTGGGGCTACGATGAAAACCGCATCTGGCAGGTACAAGCCATTCTCAAGACTCCGGTCGAGGGCCTCAGCAAGGTGGTCATCTTTGTGGGAGACAAGACCGGTAAGATGAAGCCTTCGGCGGTTGGGTTCTTTGTTCTGCAGGACGGAAAGCACATTATCGCCGACGACCAGGTCATTGCTTTCGGAGATCACCCATTCGCCGAATATCGCAAAATGGTCGAAGACCGCGCCGATGGCCCGTATCGTGGTTCCGCCTCCAAGGAACTGGAGATGGTCGAGTTTGCGGATTTCCAATGCCCGCATTGCAAGGACGCGCAGGCGAACATGGATAAGCTAGCCGTGGATTTCCCCAAGGCGCGCATTGTCTTTCAAAACTACCCACTCGCCAAGCTTCACCCTCAGGCTGTGAAGGCTGCCGAATACGCCGTTTGCGTTACCAAGCAGGGTGGCAGCAACGCCTTCTTCCAGTACACGTCTTCCGTCTTTGATGGCCAGGATGGACTAGCCACCCCAGATGGCGCTACCCTCACCTTGAATAGCGCCGTGGTGAAAGCCGGTCTCGATCCCGTGAAGATCGCTGCCTGTTCATCCACTCCGGAAGTTGGCCACTCGGTTGAAGCCTCGGTCAAGCTGGCTCAGGATCTGAATATCAACGAGACACCCACACTGGTGATCAACGGCCGCCAGATCCCCATTGGCGGGGCTTCGTACGACGTGATCAAGAAGATCGTCGAGTATCAGGAAAAGCTGGACGGCATCACCCAGTAGGAGCGGCCGCGACCCAGAGCAACTGGTAACCTTGCCCCCATCGAATGGCAACGCCCGATTTACGGGCCGTGTTGGAGGTGGGGGGGTAATCTTTTGCCTTGAAAGTGAGGATGAGAAACCGTTTCGCCGGGTTGAGCCTTACCGCGAAGTCGAGCTTTTTTCAACTCGGATCATCGGCGAGCGTCCTGAAGATTGGGTCCCGCGAACGACGTGTGGCGTGATCACGATCAGGAGCGTGGCGTAGCTCCTCTGTATATCCTTGCCGGTGGCGTTGTTTAGCCCTGGAACNNCCTCGCTGATGCCCGGCACTCCACTGATGGCAAGGCTTTCTTGCTTGTTCAGATCGCTGATCACCACAACACCCTCGCCCTGCTTCAGCGTGACCACACCGGAATACGCACGGTTGTTCAGAATTGGATTTCCGTTGATCGCAGTACCTGCCAAGGCATCGATCTTCATGTCCACGGTCAGGGCAACCTCGCTATTGCGCATCACCTGCGGGGTGGCTTTCAGCGTCAAGCCCAGGTCCTGATACTCCACCTGGGGAACGTTGGGCACGCTGCTCGTCAGGGATGAGAGCAGGGAAGACAGGCTGCTGGAGTTTCCCGCGCCGGTTAATCCCGGGATATTGGGCAGGTTGCCCGACAAACTGGAGAAAGACGAAGTCTGAATCGGGTACCTGGTTCCCGATCGCACGGTGCCAGGTTCGCCATCGCTAAGCCGCAATTGCATGTCGTCCAATTNNCGTGAGTCAGATGAATTTAGGTTCAGATTGGCGCTCACCGATCCCGGTGCAAGCGCGGATTGCGTAAGTCCGCCACCGAACAGGGCGATGCCGTTAGAAAACAGGGAACTCGAGACCTGGCCCGATGCCAGCAAGATGCCAAGGATCGCCAAGGTGTCGCCGGGTGCGGCCAGCCCTGAGGAGACAATCTGCTGCACCAGGCTTTGGTTCGCGTTCAAGATCGATTGCTCTTCAGCGTAAACATTAAAGGCGGAAATCGACTGCGGTGGCTGGATCCCTGTATTGCGGTCAGTGGCGTGGGCGATCTGGATGAGCTGCACTTGTAGTACCACCTGGTTGCGCCCGTCCAGCAGATCGCGGATGGTGGCGTTGAAGGCGTTCAGCGCACGCTCCGGAGCTCGAATGGTTACCGTCCCTGCTGATTGATCCACCGACGATTGCTGCACATCGAACACGTTCTTGGCCATGTTTCCAACGTCGGTCAGTTCGGTCGGCGACAGACCTGACAGATAGACAGTCTCTACTTCCTGGCGAAGAAACTGTTGGCGGTTTTCTGGCGTGTCACGGGCAACCAGCACCCGGTGCGCATCCAGCGGAACATAGAA
>PLKU01000252.1 GCA_003140705.1 Acidobacteriaceae bacterium | reverse complement strand
GTTCGGGATCAAACGTGCCGCCCAGCGCGATGGGCTGGGGAAAACTGGTTCCATCGGGAGCCGCGTGACCGTGAAGGCACTCTTCGTGGAACATGACTGGAATGCCCAGGCGGCTGTTCTCGAGGAAGAACTTCTGGATTGCGTTCGTGAGCTCGGCCATGCTGCGTGCCTTCTTGCCACCACCAGCATCGCTGGGGCGGCCGACCTGACCCAGTCCGCGGCCATCGCGAAACGACTTCTTAGCCTTCTTGAAATTGAAGTTGCCGGCATCATCCAGCATGGTTTGGGCCTTGGACTGCCAGACGCACATCATCTGTGCGGCCTTTTCTTCCAGCGTCATCCGCGAAAGCAGGTCCTTGACGCGCCGGGCCGAGGGGAGACTGGCGTTCTTGTAAGCGGGAGCGGCTTTGCGGGAGGACACGGCGACTGCGGACTTCTGCTTTTTCATGCGATCCATTCCTTTGCGTTCCTGACGGCGACAATGCGCGGCGACTGAGTTGGAAGAGAGAGGTTGGCGGGGGGTGCGGCGGAGGGGCTGTTTTGAGCGCGGCTTGAATCGACAAAGACGGCGATTCGTGACTGGCTAGCTCCTGCCAGCACGTCGGAGACAACTGCATACCGTCGATCTGAAAAGCTCACAAGCCCAACCCTTGGACTGGCAGAGCAGACCGATGCAAGTTTGCGAGGATTCGGATCCCGTCCGGCCTCACGGAATTGCCTGCCTTGCCGCCTCAATCAATCTAGTAGCTCAAAAGGGAAAGAGCAACTAGAAAAACGATTTTCTTCAGTAAAAATGGCGCAGCGCGGGGTCGCCGGACAGGGGCAAGACCAGGGCAATTTTCTCCATGGTCGGTCTCATTGAGGTTTGATTGCTGAATCCATTCGATTCTGGCACCCGGTGCAACTCTCTGCCGCCACCCAGTACAGCCATATGGTGCCACCTGATTCACAGAAATCCTGCCATGGGCAGCCCCGAGAGAATGAGCAGCATCATCCACGCCGAAGGCGTTCGGGGTTGTTTATCAAGCAGTCACTGACGGCTTGGCGGTGACTCAGGCGTCATCCAACGCTCAGCGGCCATGAGAACGAATCCATGCCGGAGCGGTGTCTTGCTCACTACGCCCGCTCTTGAGCAAGGAATCGCAAATCGGCCGACGTTTCTGCGCTCCCCCATACAGGCCTGCCTCTGAAGAGGTAGAAGAGTTCAATCAAGAGAATCAAAACCACTGTCGCTTCAAGAAAGAAGGCGCGACTCTGGTTAAACTTCTCGACCATAAAGTTGTACAATTTTTCGGCAGTCTTGAGCTTTCGCTCCACCAGGTCCTTGTAGTCGGGGACACCGACTTTGGCTGCGGCCAGCTTGTAGAGCCGGGCGGCAAACATATCGCTGAGGAACTTGATCGCGTTGTCGGCGTGCTCGGTCAGTTCCGCTACGTCGAGGAGCACTGTGTGCAGGCTGGTTGCGGAGCGGGCCAGTCGCCACCGCGCAAACGCTCCCTTCTTTTTCTCCAGCGAGGCATCGACGCCGTCCAAAATCTCCGACAAGAGCTCGTCGTAATGGCGAAATTCAAGAAGCTGTGAGTTGGCGTATTCGAGAAGTTGGATGGCGGTTTCAGCTCCCGCTGCGCTGTCGTAAAGGAAGGCGGCATTCCAACCAATCACTGCCACGTCCGTTGTGTAGTAGGAAATCTGCGAATGCAGCACTTCATTGCATTCGCCGGTCGATAGGTTAAGCCGGTCGCCGCGAACAATCTGGGCAATCCGAAGTTCGTTATCCCGGATCATTTCGCCAGCTGTGGGTGCTCCGGCTACCTCGCGCACATGGAAGATGAAATAGTCCTCGCTGAGCCAACGCGAATAGGGCTTCACCATGGACGATGTCGCACGCTGCAGCTTCTGCCTCACAATGGGTTCGACGTGGGAAGCGAAATCAACATCCCAGACCCAGCGGCTGGCCAGCTGCACCAGGCTTTCCCAATCGCCCGAGAAAGGGAGCTGGTAGACGACGCTGACCACGCCATAATCGAAGTACTTGATCTCTCCTTCAAGGCGCTCGCCGCTTTCCAGAAGAAGCGCTTGAAGCGGCTCAACAACCGGCGGTCTTTGGTAACGGACGTAAGCAGGCACCGAATGCTTCATACTCGGCAGCTGGACGGTGCGGGCACTGACTGTTTGCTGGAGACGATCCAGATGGAGTTCTTCGCACACATCGAATTGGATGAGCACCAGAACGGACCCATTCAGCGGAGGCGAAGCCGGGGATTGGTGTTCGACGGACATAGTAGTCACGCGTGGCACTTCATTTCCGCCAGGAACGGCCCTGCGGTGAAGAGGCGGGCCTTCTTATCCCATCTGTTCCATTCTAGCTGGCGACGTGAGCGAAGACTGACTTGCCGCAACGCCCAATACGTTAGATGACGAAGCGTGGACGAGAGCGGCTCATTTCGCTGCGGAAAGCTGGCTGGGAGGCTCGGCGGCATAGGCGACTCGCCCGTTGAAGCCAAGGGCCTGGTCGACCTGGAAGACACGAGCCAACTGACGGTGGAAATCTGCTTCATTCACCGGGCTCCCATTGCCGCTGACGGAGTGAACTACCGAGATACGGCGTGGGGCGATCGCGATCATCAGGTCGTCGAGATCGTAGTGCAGCAGGACGCCGGGAACGATCGATTCGGCGACATTGCGGTGCAAGTCCGCGTCGACGACAGAAGCCCAAGTGCCGAGCGCCCGCTCGATGGTCACTTGGGCTTCTGTCGTCGATGCGCGGCTCAAGCACGGCTGCGTGGAGCAGGACGGTCCCCGACGCGCCGTCGGCCCAGGCGCTGATCTTCACGGGATCGACGGTATCCTGGGCCGCGAGCCATTNNGAGCCATTGCACGGCGGCAATCACGTCCTCAGTCCGCATTCCGACAAAGGTTTTGCCGTCGAGAAAGGCGCGCGCGGTTCACGGGAGCATCGTGCCCATTGTGGGCCGCACCGCATCCTTGCTGGGTGGCCATGGCAGTGGATTGATCGCCAAAACAACGCTTCCATCGTGCGCTCGCTGGTGATCAGCAGCGCGGGGTGGTGGCCGGCCTTCTTAGGCAGTGCGAGTCGAGCCGGCAGCGCCATGCCCGACCGGCTATGGAAAACGACCGTTTGAACCACGGAATCTCCGCGGTCTTCCCTGGCAATGACGTCAAACTGCGGAAGAGTGGTTGCACCTGCGTCCATGCCAGTGACTGCGGGAATCTCATTCATGAGGCGGCTCTGCAGCTTTTCCAAATCATGGCGCGTGGCAATCGGAGCCTTCGCGGGCAGAATGCTGCTGGCGCGGTCCTGGTTGACCTGGTAGATGGTCCGACCCGGCAGCGCCGTAGTCACCTGACCTGTGGTTGTGCACAGAAGCTCGGGATGCGGCTTGAAGGGAAAGGCCACGAGCGCGGCCGGCGGATTGTCATTGTGCAGGAGCCAGTGGTGGAAGAAGGCCTCGATCTGGGAAAACATGGGAAAGATCATGCCGTGGGTGCCGGGCCCGGTCAACCACTGCAGATTCTCGCCTGCGCCCAAGAGTTGATAGAAGCGTTCGGCCTCGTCGTGCGCAGCCTTGGCTCCCGCATAAGGAAACATATCCTCAGTGGTGCTGACCATGGCATAGGCTCGAGGCGCAGCCAACTCAATCCAATCGGGAAAGTCGAGGCCATCCTTGATTTGGCCAGGAATGACCTGCTCGCCGTCCTGCGGCCCTATCCCCTTCAGCAGCTCTTGATACGAGGTGAGATAGCAAGCCACGACGCCGGC
This sequence comes from Acidobacteriaceae bacterium, assembly GCA_003140705.1. Classification (GTDB taxonomy): domain Bacteria; phylum Acidobacteriota; class Terriglobia; order Terriglobales; family Acidobacteriaceae; genus Telmatobacter. The sequence goes on along the minus strand of PLKU01000252.1, from coordinate 126 downwards.
CTTGACGCGAGTATCGAGGGCGGTGAGATACGCCGAAAGCGTGCCGCCGCCGGAGCAGCCAAACGAGCCGATGTTGCCGGCATCGATATCAGGGCGGGTCGATAGATAGTCGATGCCGCGCATCGC
>PLKU01000274.1 GCA_003140705.1 Acidobacteriaceae bacterium | reverse complement strand
GCACCGATTTCAGCGTGAGTGCAGTCGATATTTGAGCGGCTGGAATGGTTTTTGCGGCTAGTCCAGGGCTGGGGGTGCAGATTTGGCCGAGTGCATTGAGGTTTTCGTGTTTGTGGGCGTATTTTGCGCATAGCTCCGCCTGTTGATGAGTAGAGCACAGGTGGGAGTGGAGTTTTCTGTAGGCTGAACGGTATTCAGCAGCGCAGAGCGTGGAAGGCGTGTGTGTAGAGGTCCTTCCAGGGGTATGCGGAACTGAGCTGGAGCAGCACGCGGCGCACGCTGACGCGAACGATGGCGCCGATTTTGAGCAGCTTCAAGCGGAACGTATCCACCTGCGCCTCGGCCCAGGCAGTACCTTTCAGTCCCAGCCGCCGCAGTGCTTCCATCAGCGTGTAAGCCAGCGCGGAGAAGTAGAGACGCAACTGGTTGCCTTTCATTTCGTCGGTGGATAGCCGGTCGGCGAACAGGCACATCTGCTCCTTGATGCGGTTCTCCATCTCTCCCCTGGCGCAGTAGAACTTCTCGTACAAGTCCTGCGCGGCCCACTGCTCAGCCTTTAACGAAGTGACCACGAAGCGCTGGTTCTCGCCCTTATCGAGATACTCTGCCTTGGCCACCACGCGACGTGCGCACGACCAGCTCTTCCTTGTCCGATAGCTGAACTCGGCGAAGACCCGGGCCGCCTTGCCGCTGCTCTGATGCAGGAGGTGAGCCTGATGCATCTGGGCGCCGATGATCTTGCGCAGCCGCTTGTTCCGCGCCAGTCCGAACAGATAATCGACATGGTTGGACTCGCACCAGCCCATCAGCTCCTCGCGGCAGAAGCCGCTGTCGGCCCTCAGCACGATGCTCACCTCGGGCCAACGCTCACGCAGCTGCGTTACGATACGGCTGACCTCTTCGACCGAACCGGCAGCCGCGTCCTGGTTGGCCGGCCTGAGCCGCGCACACAACAACTGGTCACCCCGCGAAGATATACAGCGGCAGATAGCAGTAGCTGTCGTAGTAGCCGTGGAAGAAACGCTCCGGCTGATGGCCGTAGACCGGGATGTCGGTCGCGTCCAGATCCAGCACGATCTGGACTGGCGGAGCGGCGTGCGACTCCAGGTAAAGGTCCGTCAACAGACGGTCCATCGACTCGGCCGAGTAGCTGATCTTGTGATAGCGCAGGCTGCGGCCGGTCAACTCCAGCCGGTTCAGCGTGCTTTTGCCAGCCAACGTCAGATCGGGTTTCGAGGCCACCCAATCCATCACCTGACGCTGTGCTTCGGCACCGGGCCGCCACTTACGTCCCGGTTGGTGAGGCACCCGCTCGGCCTGCCCCGTGCGCTTCCGTGCCGCGGAAATCTTCTTTGCCCAGCCCACGCTCACAAGGAACCGATCCGCAAGTTCCTCCAGTGTCTCCTCGCCCTGATCGTAGGCCAACAGAAACTTACGGCGAAGATCATCCCCATATGGCTTTGCCATCGATTCACTCGCCGCAGACTGTCGCCTAATTAAGTCCACACTATAAAGGAAAATGCCCTAGGCATCGATCTGGAGCCGAGCGAGAACGAAATCTTTGCATCCTTCAGCACTAATGCGCGGAGACGAATTCGAGAAACGATGAAGACGGCAAGGCGGTCCATCGTGATCGGCGACCCTCCCAGCGAACCGGCGGGCATAATGCTTCGGAAGACTGGCGAGGCATTATTTGGTTGTCTCACGAACATCCGAATCCTTCCAGAGTAGTCGGGCTGTTTCCAGACAATGATATGACGCCTGAGAACATGGGATCTTTTTTGTGGGTTTGCAACCATGGAAATCACTGGGAGTATCGCGCTGCGGGGTCGACACGACGAAGCGATGTTAAGGTACCGTTCGGCTATCTGCTTTTATGGGATATGATTCGGTGTACCAAAGCGGCAGGGGCAGAGCGGTTTGATATGAGGGGCGTGAGGCTGGCAGATGGTGATGAGTCGGCGCTCGAGGGGTTCTCCAGGTTTAAGAGGTACTTCAGCCGCGAAGTTGTGGAGATCGGTGCGGAGTGGGAACTGGAACTGGTCCCAGTCCGGGCTAAAATCGCCACCACAGTCTCGAGTGGAGTACGTCATATGCGCGGGCGGATGGTAGACAGGAGCTGACGGAGAGGGCTGGATCTCTGAGGGCAGATTCAGATTCTGCTTATCGGAAACATCTCAATTCGCAGTAGCTGATATGTTCGAAGCTCTCGTCACAAGAAAGGCGACTGAAATGTCTCGGTCGCATGGCTGGGCTATGTCGCGAAAAATCATCCAGCGGGTACCTCGATCGCGGCATTTTGCCGAGATGACGATTACGCGATCCTCTGCTCCAGAATTCGGAGTAGATCCAGGGTCGCACGTATGCTCTATCAGAGGAGTGGCTTGGCGCGGGCGGAAGCGGTAGGGTTTGGAGCACAGGTCAAGGGGGAGAGTGGCGACCCTGTAAAATTTCTTCAGGTCCTCGTCGAATTGGGATAATCACCGCCAGTGGATTCGTTGAGGTTGTAGGAACGTTCACCGAGAGGGAAGCCAGTGAGCAGTGTTGAGGAAGATTTGAAGGCGGTACCTGGGATCAGATTTGTTGACCACGTTGCTATTGCAGTAAAGCAGGGAAATTTGGAAGGCCAGGTGAAGGCCTACGCGATGCTGGGCTTCAGGGAGATTCATCGCGAAGAAGTTCTGGGAGGCGATCAGGTCCGCGAAGCGTTGCTCCAGATTGGTAATGGGCCCAACCTGATTCAGTTGCTTGAACCCTTGACTCAGGATTCTCCCGTGCAAAAGCTGATCGACCGAAATGGCGGTTGCGGCGGATTGGCACATGTGGCCTTCCGCGTGGAGAGTGCACAAAAGGCATTCGACGCGATGAAGGTAAGTGGATTTCAGATCATCGACAAGGCTCCGCGCAAAGGCTCGAGAGGGACGACGGTGTTTTTTGTTCACCCCAAATCGAGAGCCGACAATCCATTTGGGTTTCTCATTGAGATTGTTGAAGACCCCGAAAGCAAGTGAGGGAAGATGGCAACTGACAATCTGCTCCAGGAGTTTCCTCCGGTAACCACGCAGTCGTGGGAGGATGCGATTGCCGGAGACCTGAAGGGCGCCGACTACCTGAAGAAACTGATCTGGCAAACTGAGGAAGGGCTGGCGGTAAAGCCCTACTACCGATCAGAGGACCTTGCCGCGCTGGAACTTCCGGATGTGGCTCCCGGCGTCTTTCCTTACCTCCGCAGTTCGCGTACCACCGGCGACTGGCGCATTCGTGAAGAGATTGAAATCGGCGATCCTGAAAAGGCAAATCAGGCCGCGCAGAGTGCGGTGGCCGCCGGGACCGAGGAAATCGCGTTTCTCAATGTAGCCATCAAGAATGGTTCGGATCTGGGAATGGTTCTGGTCGGCCTGCAGGAGACCCATGTCCATTTTCAAACCGCCGGCGAGCCGCTCCTTCGTCTCGTGATCGAGAGCCTGAAGGGACGAAAGGATCGGCCATCAATATCTACCGGTTGGAACCCGCTGACCAATCCGGATTTTGCTGCCGAAGTTCTCCGCGACATGCCTCCTGCGCTTGTTCCCTTTACTCTCGATGGCTCGGAATTCGAAGAAGCGGGCGCGACGGCAGTCGAAGAAATAGGATTCACTCTTGCGGCCGGAATCGACTTTCTAGCGGAGATGCAGTTGCGCGGTATTGATGTTGATCGTGCCGCAACTTCGGTTGCTTTCTCTTTTGCGGTTGGTTCGAACTACTTCTTCCAGATTGCCAAGTTCCGCGCTTTTCGCATGTTGTGGGCGAACGCGGTCGAGAGCTATGGGGTCGCCCCCGAAAGCACCAGGGCTCGCATCCATGCGCGCACATCGCGCTGGAACAAGGCCATTTACGATCCTCACGTAAACGTCCTTCGCGGGTCTACCGAGGCTATGTCCGCAATTCTTGGCGGAGCGGATGCTGTCACCGTCGCACCATTCGACGAGTGCTATAGGATGCCGGATGAAGCAAGCCGCCGCCTCGCTCGCAACACCCAAAACATCCTCAAGCATGAAGCGTTTTTGTCGAACGTCGCGGACCCCGGCGCCGGATCGTACTGCCTCGAAGTCATCACCGATTCTCTCGCTCGCGAGGGCTGGAAATCGATGCAGAAGATTGAAGCAGGCGGCGGCTATGGAAAAATGGCGGCTGACGGACAGCTAAGTAAAGCTCTCGAACACTCGATGGCCGCCAGGGAAAAGGCAGTTGTGTCCCGCTACCGTGTTCTTACCGGCACCAATCAGTTTGCAAACCCGGGAGAACAGACGATTGACCGAATTGATTCGCTGCGCACAACGGGCAAACGGCGCGGAGCCCAGAGTTACGAGGCGCTTCGTCTCCGCGCTGAGCGCTACTCCGCCGACACTGGCAAGGTGCCCCGCGTGCTGCTCGCCGAATTTGGCGACGTAAAGATGCGCTTTGCGCGCTCGACCTTCGCTGCGAACTTCTTTGCATGCGCGGGGTTCGAGATCGTCGCGAAACGATTCTCGAGCGCCGACGAAATTGCCGCCAGCGAAGCGGACCTGATTGTTCTTTGCAGCTCCGATGCGGAATACCTCGGCGTGGCTTCGGACCTCGTGCTCAGGTTGAACGATCGGAGATGCAAAACTCCGATCATCGTTGCTGGCAACCCCGACTCCGCGGAGCAATTGCGCACAGCCGGAGTCGCCGGCTTCATCAACATCAAAAGCAATCCCATCGAAGTTCTTACAAACTGGCAGCAGCAGTTGGGGATCAAGGCTTAGAAATGCGCCCAGACTTTTCAAAGATCGATTACAAGCCCGCCGCGAGACGGGCCGAAGCTCCTGAGTGCAACGAGTGGCTTTCTCCGGAACAGATTGCTGTGAAGAGCTTCTACACGCAGGCGGATCTCAAGGGGCTCGAACACCTTGAGTACGCTGCGGGGATTCCGCCTTTTCTGCGCGGGCCCTACAGCACGATGTACGTGATGCAGCCGTGGACTATCCGGCAATACGCAGGATTTTCGACCGCTGAAGAGTCGAACGCGTTTTACCGGCGCAACCTGGCAGCGGGACAGCGCGGGCTTTCGGTTGCATTCGATCTTGCCACGCATCGCGGATACGACTCGGACCACGAGCGCGTCACTGGAGACGTTGGCAAAGCAGGCGTCGCCATCGATTCGATTCTCGACATGAAGATCCTGTTCGACCACATTCCGCTCGATCAAATGTCGGTCTCGATGACCATGAACGGCGCTGTACTTCCCATCATGGCGTACTATATCGTAGCCGCTGAAGAGCAGGGCGTTTCGCCGGAGAAGTTGAGCGGAACCATCCAGAACGACATCCTCAAAGAGTTCATGGTCCGCAACACCTACATCTATCCGCCCGACGGTTCCATGCGAATCGTCGGCGACATCTTCCGCTACTGCGCCGCCAATATGCCCAGATTCAACTGCATCAGCGTAAGCGGATATCACATGCAGGAAGCGGGGGCTACAGCGGATATCGAACTCGCTTACACCCTAGCGGACGGCCTCGAGTATCTCCGTACCGGGGTAAAAGCCGGACTCGATGTAGACAGTTTCGCCCCGCGCATTTCTTTCTTCTGGGGCATCGGCATGAACCATTTCATGGAGATTGCCAAGATGCGTGCTGCGCGCATGTTGTGGGCCAAGCTGGTCAAGACCTTCAATCCGAAGAATCCAAAATCGCTCGCCCTTCGGACACACTCACAGACATCCGGATGGAGCCTGACCGCCCAGGACCCCTTCAACAATGTCGTTCGCACCTGCGTCGAGGCTCTGGCCGCGGCTTTCGGACACACGCAGTCTCTCCACACAAATGCATTGGACGAAGCCCTCGCGCTGCCCACGGATTTCTCCGCGCGCATCGCACGCAACACGCAAATCTACCTTCAGGAAGAAACCGGCATCACGCGCGTTGTCGATCCATGGGCCGGTTCCTATTACGTTGAACGACTGACCCACGAGCTGATGCATTCCGCATGGGAGCTGATTGAAGAGGTGGAATCGCTCGGCGGCATGGCAAAGGCCATTGAAACCGGCGTTCCCAAGATGCGGATTGAAGCCGCAGCAGCGCGCAGACAGGCCCGCATCGACTCCGGCTCCGACGTAATCGTTGGTCTGAACGCCTTTACTTCGTCCGAAGAAACGCTGGTCCCTGTCCTCGACATCGACAATGACGCAGTACGTGAATCGCAACTGAACCGGCTTGCGCAGTTGAAGAGCGAACGCGACAGCGATGCTGTACGCCTGTCACTCCAACAACTCGAACACTGCGCCTCCACCGGCAACGGCAATCTGCTGGAGTGCGCTGTGGATGCCGCTCGAAAACGCGCGACGCTGGGCGAAATCTCCACCGCACTTGAAAATGTGTGGGGCCGCTACCAGGCCACCACGAGGACTATTGCGGGTGTCTACTCGGCTGAGAGCGGCAAAGCCGAAGAGTTCAAAAAGGCAGAACGGATGGTGGCGGAATTTGAGCAGGCGGAAGGCCGGCGCCCGCGTATCCTGGTCGCCAAGATGGGGCAGGACGGCCACGACCGCGGCGCAAAAGTAATCGCAACTGCCTTCGCAGATATTGGTTTCGATGTGGATATCGGCCCCTTGTTCCAAACTCCGCGTGAAGTCGCACGTCATGCCGCTGAGAACGATGTCCACGTAATCGGAGTGTCATCGCTGGCCGCAGGACACAAGACGCTCGTCCCGCAGTTGATCGACGAGTTGCACAAGCTCGATCGTGGTGACATTCTTGTCGTCGTCGGGGGCGTCATTCCACCCCAGGACTACGAATTCCTTTACAAGGCCGGTGTGGCAGGCATCTTCGGACCGGGCACGGTGATTCCTGCGGCGGCACAGCGGATTATCGAGATCCTGAGGGGCACTCTGGTTGGAGGAAACTCCTGAGTTGGTGGATGCGAAGCACAGCGCGTTGCATGTTCGTCCCGGTTGCGTTGCACCGGAGACGCCGCGCGAGCTGAGCCTACGAGCAACTGCGCGCCCTCGGACGCTTTCGCGGCAGCAGTACTTGGATGGCATTCTGCGTGGCGACCGCGCCATTCTTGCTCGGGCTATCACTCTGATCGAGAGCTCTCTCGATGCGGACCGCCAATTGGCCGAACAGATCGTCGAAGACTGCCTTCCCCATAGCGGCAGTTCGATCCGCGTCGGCATTACCGGTGTTCCGGGCGCAGGCAAGAGCAGCGTCATCGAAGTGCTCGGCACCTATCTTATTCGCGAACACAGACAAAAAGTCGCTGTGCTCGCGATCGATCCCAGCAGTCGGATCTCGGGCGGAAGCATCCTCGGCGACAAGACACGCATGAACTCTCTCGCATCCAGTGATATGGCGTTCATCCGGCCCTCTCCATCGCGCGGCTCCCTGGGCGGCGTAGCTCAGCGCACTCGCGAGGCGATGCTGCTCTGCGAGGCTGCGGGATTTGAAACCATCCTCGTTGAGACAGTCGGCGTCGGGCAATCGGAGACTGCGGTTCATGACATGGTCGACTTCTTCCTGCTCATCACACTTGCCGGAGCCGGTGACGAGCTGCAAGGCATGAAGCGCGGTGTGATGGAACTCGCCGATCTCGTGGCGGTGAACAAAGCTGATGGAACCAATCTGGAGGCCGCAGAAAGGGCCCGGTCCGAGGCACAGAATGCATTGCACTACTTCCCAAACTCTCATTCCGGATGGACACCGCGTACGGTCACGTGTTCAGCGCAGACGGGCAAAGGCATCTCCGAGCTTTGGAACTGCGTTCAGGAGTATACGGCCATGACGAAGACCAATGGCTGGTTCGATCTTGCGCGGCGCAACCAGACTCAAGGGTGGATGCAGGAGATTATCCGCGATGGTTTAAGGCACCGATTCGAATCTCATCCATCAATACGAGCGCGTATGGACTCACTTGAAAAGGAAGTTCTTGAGGGACGGACCACATCGTTCCGTGCCGCGCGCGAACTGCTGGAAGCCTATTCCGGCGCAAAGGCGATTGACGGTTGACTCGCAGATTCTTTCAGCTCTAGTTTCAAGGGTATTCTTTCCTATTCTCGTTACTCAACCACCGCACCCTGCCGGAAGCCATGCTGCACGCGCTGATTCCAGCGGGTGCTCATCGATGGTGGTACCATAGAATTCCTGCCGCAAGAACTAGATATACAAGGCTGATTAGGTCTCGCATCGCCAACAAAATGCGGAGTTTCCAGCGCCTCCATGGCAGGAAAGTGGTAGGGGCCGAACCGTGCAAGTGTTATTGTTCCGCCAACATCGAGCGACTATGATTCCAGGTGAGGATATCGTCCGTATTTTTGAGTACCTCTTGGCCTTCCGTGGCATTAACGCCCGAATAGAGACCTGACATGTGCGGGAAATCGGGAGGGACGACGTAGCCCTTGGGGGAGAGGCATGATTGATCGTGGTCTGCCGAACGATCAGAATGAGATGCCTGCTGACGAGGTGGTGAGGGTCGATTCTTCGGCGAATCTGCGCGGCTCAAAATATCGCGACTCTTCGGCTTCGCGGGCGCAGACCCGTGAAGCAATCGCCATTGTAGGGATAGGTTGCCGCTTTCCTGGTGGTGTGTCCGGCCCTGACTCTTTCTGGCTTGCTTTGCGGAAGGAGATGGATGCCATCGCCGAGATCCCATCGGATCGAATCGATGTTGCCAAGTACTTCGATCCTCGCCCGGCCACTCCAGGAAAAATGATGACCCGCTGGGGCGGCTTTCTGGACCAGATCGATCTGTTCGATGCCAGTTTTTTCGGCATTTCCCCACGGGAAGCCGACCGCCTGGATCCGCAGCAGCGCCTTCTGTTGGAGGTGGCCTGGGAAGCACTCGAGGATGCGGGACAGTCGCAAGAGCGGCTCTCGGGCAGCGACGCCGGCGTCTTCATCGGAATGTGGCTGAACGATTACGAGGGCCGGATGTTTGCCGACCCTGCCGGTGTGGATTTCTACATGACCACCGGTTCGGGCCGCTATTCAGCTTCCGGCCGACTGTCCTATGTGCTCGGCTTGCAGGGACCGAGCCTGACGATCGACACTGCGTGCTCCTCGTCGCTGGTCGCCGTTCATCTGGCATGCCGGAGTTTGTGGAGCGGCGAGTGTTCGCTTGCGCTGGCCGGTGGCGCCAACGTGATCTTGCAGCCGCAGATCTCGATTGCTTATTCGCAGTCAAAGATGATGGCTCCCGATGGCCGGTGCAAATTCGGGGACGCAGGCGCCAACGGATACGTGCGCAGCGAAGGGGCCGGCATCGTGGTACTCAAGCCTCTTTCGGCGGCTTTGAGGGACGGCGATCCGATCTACGCCCTCATTCAAGGCAGCGCCGTAAACAACGACGGCCGCAGTAGCGGCTACATGGCAACCCCGGCGCGCATCGGCCAGGAAGAGCTGTTGCGCCGCGCTTATCGGGATGCTGGTCTGTCCCCGGGAAGCGTGAGCTATGTGGAAGCGCACGGCACAGGCACTTCGGCAGGCGATCCGGTCGAAGTCGGAGCATTAGGGAGTGTGCTTTCCGAGGGGCGTTCTCAGGGGAGCGTCTGCTACGTCGGATCGGTCAAGACAAATCTCGGGCACACCGAAGGCGCGGCCGGGATTGCCGGCCTCATCAAGACGGCCCTCATGCTGAAACACGGCAAGATTTGCGCAAGCCTTCATGTAAAGGAACTCAACCCGACGATCCCGTGGGAGAAGTTCCCGCTGGCGATTCCTCGCCAGTTGAGGGATTGGCCGAAGGGCTCCGCTCCCCTTATCGCAGGCGTCAGCGCTTTCGGAATCGCCGGCACGAATGCGCACGTTGTTCTAACGGAAGCGCCGGCAAAGGAGAGCGTCGAAGAGGCGCCCTCGGGCTCTGCGCACGGGCATGTACTGCCCCTTTCGGCAGCTTCCCCGGAAGGGCTGGCGGCTCTGGCCCGCGCCTACATATCCGCTTTGGAGAATGAGGGAGCGCCTAGCTTTTTTCACATTTGCTATACGGCCAGCGTGCGCCGCACGCATCTTGAGCACCGGCTGGCGCTGGTGGCGACGAGCCGATCGGAAGCAGGCGCCGCTTTGAAGGCTTTTCTGCGTGGCGAGCGATTGCCCGGCCTGCACTCGGAAAGAGCTCTGACGGATCCACCGCGAAAGATTGTGTTTGTCTGCCCTGGGCAGGGATCGCAATGGGTGGGGATGGGACGCCAACTGCTACAGACGGAAGGCGTCTTTCGAGAGGCCCTGCAAAAGTGCGAGCAGGCGATGCAGCCCTTTGTGGACTGGTCGCTGCTCGAGCAGTTGAACCTTGATCCGGATTTTCCCGGCTACCGAATGACCGAAGTCGATGTGATCCAGCCCAGCCTCGTGGCGGTTGAGATTGCCCTGGCCGAGCTCTGGCGCTCCTGGGGAGTGAAACCGGCCGCCCTGGTGGGCCACAGTATGGGCGAGGTTGCCGCCGCTTTTATAGCCGGGGTGCTGAGCCTGGATGATGCGATGCGGGTGGTCTGCACCCGGAGTCTGCTGTTGAAGCGCGTCAGCGGCCGCGGAGCCATGGCGGTGGTGGCGCTTCCCATCGAGCAAGCCCAGGAACTTCTGAGAGGCCGGGAGGCCCACGTTTCGGTTGCGGTGAGTAACAGCCCGCGGTCGACGGTGCTGTCCGGCGATCCAGGCGTGATCGAAGAGATTCTCGACGGGTTGCGGGCCAGAGACATCTTCTGCCGCCTGGTGAAGGTGGACGTTGCTTCGCACAGCCCTCAGATGGATACTCTCACCAACGAGCTGCTGCAAGCCCTGGATGGGATCGAGGCCCACGAAGCAAAGCTTCCGATTTATTCAACTGTCAAGGCGCAAAGATGCGAGGGCACAGCCTTCGATGCGAGCTACTGGGTTTGCAACCTGCGGCGACCGGTTCTGTTCTCGAAGACCGTACAGCAGTTGGCTCAGGAAGAGCACACGGTTTTTGTGGAACTGAGCCCGCACCCCATTCTTATCTCTTCGATCGAAGAGAGCCTCCACGACCTCGGCCGTGAGGGCTACGCCATTGGCTCGCTCGAGCGGGAAAAAGACGAGCGAGCGACACTGTTGTCGTCGGTTGGCCGGCTTTATGCGTCCGGGTGCCCGGTGGATTGGTCGATCTTCTTCCCCTTGGGTGGCAAGGTCGTTTCGCTTCCCTCCTACCCATGGCAGCGCCAGCGTTTCTGGTGGGATGCGAAGCCCGCAGAGCCGGGCGGCGCGGAGGGCTGGGCGCGGATTGTGCCCGGGAACGGTCATACGGCCCATCCCCTGCTGGGGATACGCTTGCCGGAGGTAGCCAGTCTGCCGGGCGGCGTGGTCTGGCAGAACCAGTTAGGTGCAGACTTTCGCGAACGCCTGCGCAAAGACGGGTTTCAAAGCGAGGGGCTCGTGCCAGAGCAGGTCTTTGCCGCAATGGCCTCGGCGGCCGCCAGCGACGCTTTCGGAGAGCGGTTGCATCGCGTCTCTGCAATGACGGTTCCTGAGCCGCTGGTTCTTGCCGGGACTCCGGAGCTGCTGATCCAGCTCGTTCTTACAGAGAACGGACCCAAAGAGGGATCGTTTTCGATCTATACGCGCGGATCTGGCGCGGGCGACAGCTGGATCGAGAATGTTTTGGGCAAGATCGAGACCGGCGAGGCTGATCCGAATTGGTTCTACGAGCTTCAGTGGAAAGAGAAGGTTCGACAGGGCGGCAACTCGGAATGGAGCAAGGGGTCTGCGGGCCGTTGGCTGATCTTTGCAGACAGGGGTGGGTTGGGCGCAACCTTTGCAAAGTTGCTCGAATCACGCGGCCAGGAGTGTGTGCTTGCTTTTGCAGGCGAGTCGTTCCGAGCGCTGGGGACTAGAGAGTTCGAGATTTCCCCGCAAAGACCGGAGGAGTTTCGGCGGCTGCTAGAGGAAGTACCGGGAGGCGAAACCCAATCGCGCCTGGGGGTTGTCTATCTTTGGGGGCTGGATGCCGAAACCGGAGCCGGGCTCACGTTGAACTCCATCGAGGATTCGCTGGAGCTCACCGGCGATGGAGTCTTGCACCTGGTCCAGGCTCTGGCACAGGCGGACTCGAAGTCCGCGATCCGGCTCTGGCTCGTTACCCGCGCCGCGCAGGCGGTCGAGCCCACGGAGGGGGAACAGCTTTCCGTCGTGCAGGCTCCCATCTGGGGTCTGGGTCGTGTGATCGCTCTGGAGCAAGTGGAGCTGTGGGGCGGGTTGCTCGATCTTCCGGCACAAAGGGAAGCCTCTTCGGCAGAGGCAACGGTCGCAGCACTTTGGGAGGAGATACAAGCAGGAGATGGAGAGGATCAGGTGGCGCTGCGCGGTGGGCGGCGCTATGTTCCGAGGCTGGTGAAGTCGCGGCCTGGCGTTTCAACGGCGAAGGCTTTCACTCTGCAGCCAGAGGCGACTTACCTGATCACCGGCGGCCTGGGAGGTCTGGGGTTGCGTGTGGCGCGTTGGCTGGCCGAGTGCGGCGCGCGGAATCTCGTGCTCACCGGCCGAACCGGCCTGCCAGACCGCTCCACCTGGATGGCGGTCTCCGCCGGGACCGAGACCGGCAGACGAATTGCCGCCGTGCAAGCGATTGAGAGCCTCGGTGCGAGCGTTCATGTGATCCAGGCGGATGTGGGCGATGAAGCGGAGATGAGGCTGCTGCTCGATGAGGTCCGCCGGAGCCATCCCCCGCTGCGAGGCGTGATTCACGCGGCGGGAACCGTATCCGTGCGCGATCTGGCCGACCTTACTGCAGAGGAACTTCACCGTGTTTTGCGATCCAAGGTCATGGGGGCGTGGCTCATTCATGAGCTCTTGCCTGCCGGGCACGGGCCGGAAGGGGGCCTGGACTTCTTTGTGATGTTCTCTTCGGGGGCTTCGGTCTGGGGTTCACAGAAACTGGCGCATTACGCGGCCGCCAATCACTTTCTGGATGCGCTTGCCCACCATCGTGCGGCTCGCGGATTGCCGGTATTGAACGTGAATTGGGGCTCGTGGGAAGGCGATGGACTGGTCTCTGGGGAACTGGGCACCCTCTTCGAGCGCGTCGGACTGAAAGGACTTCCGCCAGATGCGGCCCTCGATGCGCTGGCTTACTTGCTAGAGACCGGCACGCGGCAAAAGATTGTGGCGAACGTTGACTGGGAGCGCTTTGGCCCCATTTACGAGGCCAGAAGGAGACGACCGCTTCTTGAGGAACTGATCACCCGGGAGAAGCCTGAGGCGAAGACGGCGGCTGCAACCCAGCCAGAAGGATCGCGGCTGTTACAGGAGATTCAACAGGCCGCGGCCGGGCAGAGACAAGCGATTCTCTATCGCGAGATCCGCGAACTGGTGGCAGGAATTCTTGGCTTCGCGTCTTCAGACAAGGTCGATCCCAAGCAGGGCTTTTTCAAAATGGGGATGGATTCGATCATGACGGTGCAACTGCGGACCCGCCTTGAAACGAGTTTGGGGTGTACGCTTCCGCCGACTCTTGCGTTTGAGTACCCCACGGTCGAGTTCCTGGCGAAATACCTAGCCGAGACGGTGGGGAATTTGTCAGGGCCTGCGGAAGTTCGTGATGTCATTCCACCGGAACCTGTGGGGCCGGAAAAGCTGGAAGACCTGGAACAGCGGCACGACGATCTTTCCGAGGACGGTTTAGTTGAGTTGCTGGCCAGGAAGCTTGAGCAGTTTGGGTAAGACCTCTCGCGGGCGGAACGAAATATCTGTGGAGGAAGAAGACCTACCAATGAATCTCTCACCTGAACCCAAAGATCGGCGGGTAGTCCTGGAACGGGCCTTACAGGCCCTGGAAGAGATGCAGCGCAAGCTGGATGCTCTTCAACGGGACAAGAAGGAGCCTATTGCGATCGTTGGTATTGGTTGCCGGTTCCCGGGGGCGGCCACGGATCCCGAGGCTTATTGGAAGCTGCTGCACGATGGGGTGGATGCGATTCGCGAGGTTCCGCCGGACCGCTGGGATATCGACGCCTATTATGATCCCGATCCCGATCGCCCAGGAAAGATGTATACCCGGATGGGCGGCTTCCTAAAGGAAGTGGACAAGTTCGATGCCCAGTTCTTCGGCATCTCTCCCCGCGAAACGGCGAAGACCGATCCGCAGCAAAGACTCGCTCTCGAGATCAGTTGGGAAGCCCTGGAGAATGCCGGAATCGATCCGCAGGATCTGATGGGCAGCCAGAGCGGCGTTTTTCTCGGCATTACGAATACCGACTATGCCCGGGTGGTAGAACGAGCCGGCGCGATCGATGCCTACTACCTCACCGGGAACTGCCTGAACTTCGCTGCCGGCCGCATTGCATACACCTTGGGCTTGCAGGGGCCCGCGATGGCCCTGGACACGGCCTGCTCAAGTTCTGGAGTCGCGGTCCATCTTGCCTGCCAGAGCCTTCGCAACCGGGAGTGCAACCTGGCACTGGCCGGAGGCGTCAGCTTGATCCTCTCGCCTGAGATCAGCATCACTTCGACCAAGGCAAGAACGCTCTCTCCCGATGGCTATTGCAAGACCTTCGACGTCTCGGCCAACGGGTATGTACGGGGAGAAGGCTGCGGAATGGTCGTTCTGAAGCGTCTGTCGGACGCACTGCGGGACGGGGATCGGATTCAAGCGGTGATCCGTGGCTCGGCAGTGAATCAGGATGGAGCCAGCAGCGGCATAACCGTTCCCAACAAACTGGCCCAGATAGAGGTGATGCGCCAGGCGCTGGAGCGGGCCGGGTTGCGCCCCAACCAGGTCGACTATATAGAGGCCCACGGAACGGGAACCCCTCTGGGAGACCCGATCGAGGTGCGCGCTTTAGCCACGGTGTACAGCCCGGAGCGATCGGCTGAGCATCCGCTCGTGCTCGGAACAGCGAAGACCAATGTTGGACACCTTGAATCCGCTGCGGGCATCGCTGGGCTGATTAAAGTCGTGCTCTCGCTGCAGCATCGCACCATTCCGCCCCACCTGCATTTCAAAAAGCTGAATCCGGCGATTTCGCTCGAGGAGATTCCTGCCGTGCTTCCACTCCAGGCAATGCCCTGGACGCGTGGTGACCACGCCCGCGCCGCTGGCCTGAGCTTCTTCGGCGGAAGCGGAACCATCGCCCACATGATCGTGGAGGAGGCGCCGGAAGCGCTTCCCGCCGCCGAGAGCAACGCCCGAACCAAGCAACTGTTTTGCCTCTCCGCCAAAGATCCAGCTGCCTTGAGCGAGTTGGCTGGCGCGTACGAGGGTTACCTCGGCGCTTCCCCTTCGACGCCGATCGAAGACGTTTGCTACACCGCCAATACTGGCCGTTCGCACTTTTCTCACCGCGTGGCCGTTGTGGCCTCAAAGCCAGAGGAACTGCGTGAAGTCCTGCAGGAATTTCGCGCGGGCGGCGAAGCCGTCGGAGCATTGCAGCGGGAGGTTCCGGGGACCGAGCCTCCGAAGATCGTTTTTCTGTTTACCGGACAAGGTGGGCAGTACCTGAACATGGGGCGCCAGTTGTATGAGCACGAGCCGGTATTCCGCTCGGTTATCGACCGCTGCGACGAGTTGCTCCGCAGCCATCTGCCTATCCCCTTGAAGTTGGTGCTGTATCCGCAGCCGGGCGAGGCGAGCCCGCTCGACCAGACCCAATATACCCACGGGGCGATGTTTGCGGTGCAGTGCGGCCTGGCAGCTTTGTGGCGTTCCTGGGGAGTGGAGCCCGCCTTGATCATGGGCCATAGCGTCGGCGAGATCGTCGCTTCCACTGTCGCCGGGCAGATGAGCTTCGAGGATGGTCTCAAGCTGATGCTCGAGCGCGGACGGTTGATGCACAGCATCACTGCCGTTGGCAAGATGGCGTCGCTCTTGATGGACCCGCAGCGGGTAGCGGCGATTCTCGAGCCTTACCGCGATCGGGTGTCGATTGCCGCGATCAACGGGCCGGAAAGCACGGTCATCTCTGGACAGGCGGCGGCGGTCGAGGAGATACTGGCGCAACTGGAAAAAGAGGGCGCCAAGGTGAAGGCGCTCAACGTGTCGAATTCCTTCCATTCTCCCCTGGTCGAGCCCGTGCTGGCGGAGTTTGGGCAGATCGCCAGAGGACTGCGTTACACCGTTCCGCAAACCCCACTGTTTTCGAGCATGCGTCTGGATTTGGTACGGGAGGGCAACCTGCTCGATGGCGCCTATTGGCCTCAGAATCTCCGCAACACGGTGCGCTTTTCAGAATCCATCCAGAAGCTCTATGAGCAGGGCTACCGGATCTTTGTGGAGATCGGTCCCTCGCCGATTCTGGTCAGGATGGGCAGCCAGTGCGTTCCACTTGACGAGGGCCTGTGGCTTCCTTCGCTTCAACAGGGCCGGGAGGACTGGCAGCAGTTGCTGGAGGGTCTGGGCCGGCTCTACGCTAATGGCGCAACAGTCAACTGGGACGGATTCTACCGGGACCGCAAGGCCCGGAAGGTCGCCCTGCCAACTTATACGTTCCAACGGGAGAGGCACTGGGTTGAGGGTTCCAACCGCGCCGAGCCTGACGCGGGAGCAGCCTCGGCAGGCTCCGAAACAGGACATCCACTGCTGGGCCGGCGCCTGCGTTCCGCCACTCCGCTCTTCGAGCAGCAGCTCAGACTGGCGGATCTACCCTTTCTCGGAGACCATCGCGTCTTCGGCAAAGCCGTTCTTCCCGCCACAGCTTATCTGGAACTTGCGATGGCTGCGGCAGCCGAGACGTTCGAGAACAAATCGGTCGCGATCAGGAACCTGGTTCTCGCTCAACCCCTCCTGCTTTTGGAAGACGGGGAGCAGACCATTCAGCTCCTGATGACGGAAACTGCACCGGACTCCGCAGCTTTCAAGATCTTCAGTCTCACGAGCAAGGGAGAAAAGCAGGCTCCGGCGTGGGTGTTGCATGCCGCCGGCGACGTCGCCGTGGAAGCGGATCCGGCCGGGCAGGAGCCACGCGAGAAATTCGACCCGGCCGGCGTCTCGCACAGCGGGGCGGCAAAGATTGAGCCCGATGCCCACTATGAGAAGCTCCGGTCGCAAGGGCTGGAATTCGGTCCTGCCTTCAAAGGGGTGGAAGGGCTTTGGCGTCACGAGTCGGAGGTGGAGGGCCTCATCCAGCTTCCTGAGTCTCTGTTGGTCGAGTCCAGCCAGTACCGGATTCATCCGGCCTTGCTGGACGCATGCCTGCAACCGGTGGTCGCAGCGCTTTCGGCCGGCGAATCGAACGGCGCGCCGCAGACCTATCTGCCGCAAAGGCTCGAGAGCTTTCGCGTTTACCGCAGCCCTGGCGACCGGTTGTGGAGTCGTGTCACGGTTCGCGAACGCCGCGACGAAGGCACGGAAGTCACGGCCGACATCGACGTAGTGGATTCCGACGGGAACAGGGTCGCAGAGATTCGCGCCCTGGTGCTCCGGCGCGCGGAACGAAAAGCCTTCGACCAACTGGACCAGGAGATTGGCCAATGGCTGCATGAGATCCGGTGGGAAGTAGCGCAGCCATTAACTGACCTCGAAGAGAACGTTTCTGCCACACTGCCCGGTCGGGGGAAGAAAGCGGAGCCCAAGGGAAGCTGGCTGATTCTCGAAGACGAGGGAGAAGCCGGCAAGAGTCTCGCTTCCCGTCTGAAAGCCCGCGGGGAAGAATGCATCCTGGTCTCCGCTGGAAGTGAGTTTGAAGAGCGGGACCCGGGAGATTTCGTGATCAATCCCAGCCGGCCGGAGGAGTTTCAGAAGCTGCTGCAACGTTGTGGATGCTCGCCGCAGACGCCTTTGCACGGTGTTATCTATCTGTGGCCGCTCAGCGCCTCTCAAGGTTCGTTCGCCGACCTGGAGCGACTTAGAACAGAAATCGACGAGGGATGTGGCGGCCTGCTCCATCTAACAAAGGCGCTGGTGGGCGGCGCAACTCCGCTGACCCCCAACCTCTGGATTGTGACCCGCGGGGCCCAGCTCTTGCAGATGGATTCCGGAGTTGGCTGCCTGGCGCAGGCTCCGGCCTCTGCCCTGGGAAGCACGATCGGACTTGAGTATCCCGAGGTCCATTGCGCGCGCATTGATCTGGACCCGCACTCTTCGGAGGGCGAAGTCGATCTCCTGCTCCGGGAGGTTTTGTACGAGAGAGACGAAGACCAGGTGGCCTTCCGCAGCGGACACCGCTACGTGGCGCGGCTTGCGCCCTGCGGCGCGGTCGCCCATGAGCAGCAAAAGCCGGCCGAGGCGGAGACCCCTGCGATCTACGATCTGGCGACCTCTTCGCCGGGCATCCTCGACAATCTCTCCCTCCGTTCCGTCGAGCGGCGAGCTCCCGCGCCTGGCGAAGTGGAGATCGAGGTCCACGCGACGGGAGTCGGATTCCGGGATGTTCTGATGGCGCTGGGAAAGTACCCCGGAGACTCGCAAATCTTCGGGTACGAATGTGCCGGGAGCATCGTCAACGTGGGGCAGGGAGTGGACCAGCCCCGCGCGGGGCAACGCGTGATGGCGGTGGGGCCGGGCAGTTACTCCAGCTTCCTGACGATTGCGCAAGAGAACGTCGTGCCCGTTCCTGAAGGACTCTCGGAGTTCGAAGCTGCCACTCTGCCGAGCGCGTTTCTGACCGCTCATTATGCCCTCAACCGGTTGGGCAGGATCCAGCCCGGAGAGACAGTTCTGATTCACACCGCGACTGGAGCCGTGGGCCTGGCGGCGGTGCAACTGGCGCAAAACGCCGGGGCGGAGATCTTCGCTACCGCGGGAACGGTAGAGAAGCGTGCCTTCTTGAAGTCCCTGGGAGTGCCGCACGCCATGGACTCGCGCTCTCTCGACTTCGCCCACGAGATCAGGAAGATCACGGAAGGGCGCGGTGTCGACCTTGTGCTCAACAGTCTGGCCGGCGAGTTTATCGCAGCCAGCATGTCGGTTACCGCGGTAAATGGCCGCTTCCTCGAGATCGGCAAAACAGGCATTTGGGACCACTCTCAAGTCTCCGCGCTGAATCGAAATATCGCTTATTTCGTCATTGATCTCTCCGAAGTCTTCGAGAAGAATCCCACGGAGATTCGCAGCCTGTTTGAGGAACTGCTGCCGGACTTCGCGACTGGGCGGTTGAAGCCGCTGCCGCTCAAGGCATTTCCGGTTCACGACCTGGTTTCCGCCTTCCGCTTTGTGGCGCAGGCCAAGCAAATTGGAAAGGTGGTTATCTCGCACTCGGCTTTCTTCCGGCATCGCCAGGGCTTCGCCCCGAGCGGCGCAGGGCAGAAGGCGCTGGACGCCGAGGCCAGCTATCTCATCACCGGAGGGCTGCGAGGAGTCGGCTTGCAGGTTGCAGGCTGGATGGCAGAGCAAGGCGCGCGGCACCTGGTGCTGATGGGCCGCAGCGTTGTCACCGAGCCGGCGGCTGCGCTGATTCGCGAGCTTGAGCAGAAGGGTGTCCAAGTGCTGGTGGTGCAGGGGAGCGTCACAGACCGCGCCCACCTGGAGAAACTCTTTTCGAAATTCGGCGCTTCGCTGCCGCCGCTGCGGGGAATTATCCATTCGGCAGGCGCGCTCGATGACGGTGTCCTGACGCAGCAGAGCTGGGAGCGCTTTGAACGGGTGATGGCGCCCAAGGTCGAGGGGGCATGGCATCTACATACTTTGTCCCGGACCCAGCCTCTGGACTTCTTTGTTCTCTTCTCTTCGGCGGTTGCCATCCTGGGATCGGCGGGGCAAGGAAATCACGTTGCCGCATGCGTCTTTGAGGATGCGCTCGCATATTATCGCCGTTCTCTTGGTCTACCGGCGCTGACGGTCAATTGGGGACCTTGGGGCGAAGTCGGGGCCGCGACCCAGGGGGTGGTGAGCGATCGCTTGCGGAGGAAAGGCTTTGAGCCGATGCCAGCGCACAAGGGGCTGCGTGCCTTGGAAGAGCTGCTGGCCGGGGATCGCGTCCAGGCGAGCGTGATGTCCGTCGACTGGCGGCAGTATGTCGAGTCTCTCCCGGCAGGCTACCGGACAAAGTTATTCGCGGGCCTGGCCTCCAAAGAGGCCGCGCGCACTCCCGAGACCGCGCAGAAAGCCTCGCGGCAATCCGGCCTGCTGGAGCGGCTCGAACAAGCTCCGCCCAACAAACGCCGCGCTCTGCTCGAGGCGCATATTCGCGAACAGGCAATCAATGTGCTCGGACTCAGCCCCTCGTTCAAGCTCGATCCGAATCAGGGACTGGCGACTTTCGGAATGGACTCGCTCATGACCATCGAGCTGAAGAATCGCCTTCAGGTGGGTGTGGGACGAACCCTGCCTTCAACGCTTGTTTTTGATTACCCGACCGTCGTCGCACTGGCCGACTACATTGAGCGGAATGTTTTGGCCGTTGAGCCGGAACGGGAAACGGCAAACGGCGCAGGAAAGTCTCAGGAGGAACAGAGCCAGGCCGTGAGCGATTTGAAAGAGATGTCCGACTCGGAAGCTGAGGCGGTTCTGGCGAAAGAATTGTCGGAATTGTTCTGATCGCTCAATGTGCCGGAGTTCTTTGCGGCGAAAACCGAATGGAGCACGCTAACCAGTTGTCACCGGAAGCACCGATAGGAATTGAGAACGATTCATGGATATCAACCATCAAGACGCTGAAGAACTTTCCCCGGTCAAGCGGGCGATCGTTGAAATCCGGACATTACGAGCGAAGCTGAAGGAGGCTGAGCGCGCAAAGGTCGAGCCTATCGCCGTAGTCGGAATGGGGTGCCGTTTCCCGGGCGGCGCCAACGATCCGGAATCGCTCTGGAAGTTGCTGTGCGAGGGAAAAGATGCGATCCGCGAAGTTCCCGGAGACCGCTGGAATATTGACGAGTTCTTCGATCCCGATCCCGATGCTCCCGGAAAGATGTCGAGCCGCTGGGGCGGGTTTCTGGACGAGGTGGATACCTTCGACGCCGATTTTTTCGGGATTTCCCGGCGCGAAGCTCTGGGAATGGATCCGCAGCAGCGGATCTTTCTCGAGGTCTGTTGGGAAGCCCTGGAAAACGCCGGACAGTCTCCAGAGAAGCTCTTGGGCACATCCACTGGAGTCTTTGCCGGCATCGCGAGCAACGATTACGCCCAGTTGCAGATGCAATTCGGAGACCCCGCCGAGATCGACGTCTACCTGGCCACCGGCACTTGCCACAGCGTTGCCTCGGGTCGCGTGTCGTATACCCTCGGCCTGCAGGGCCCCAGCATCTCGCTCGACACCGCCTGTTCATCATCTCTCGTTGCCGTTCATCTGGCCTGCCAGAGCCTGCGGCTGGAGGATTGCCGGATGGCACTGGCCGGCGGCGTCAATGTGATCCTTGCCCCGGAACTGCTGATCAACTTCTCGAAGTCGCACATGATGGCCGCCGATGGCCGGTGCAAGACCTTCGATGCTTCAGCAGACGGCTTTGTGCGCGGAGAAGGATGCGGTGTCGTCGTGCTCAAGCGGATGTGCGATGCCGTCGCCGACGGAGATAACATCCTGGCCGTGATCCGGGGTACGAGCGTCAATCATGATGGGCGCAGCAGCGGTCTCACCGTTCCCAACGGCATCTCCCAGCAGGACGTGATTCGAAGGGCGTTGACGACCGCGGGAGTCGAGCCCTCCGAGGTCGGTTACGTCGAAGCTCATGGAACCGGTACCTCTCTCGGGGACCCGATCGAAGTGAATGCATTGCAGGCCGTGTATGGACAAGGCCGATCCAAGGATCGCCCGCTTGTTCTCGGCTCGATCAAAACCAACCTGGGTCACCTGGAAACCGCTGCCGGTGTAGCTGGCTTGATGAAGGCTGTCCTCATCCTCATGCACGGGGAGATCCCTCCCAATTTGCATTTCAAAGAGCCCAATCCGCTTATCGCTTGGAAGGACTTCGCCGTCAGCGTGCCCACGGTCCAGGCGCCGTGGCCGTCGGAGTTTTCACGCCGGATTGCCGCCGTCAGCTCCTTCGGGTTCAGCGGAACGAACGCTCACGTTGTTTTGGAAAGCAGCGCCTGCGTTGCTGAACTCACCGCGGACGAGCCGCAGAAGAGCCAGATCGCAAGCGTGGCGGACCAGGGCTCCAAGCAGCGCTCCCTCTGTCTTCTAACGCTTTCGGCTAAAAGCGCTCCCAGCCTGAAGGCGTCAGCGAAGCGCTTCGCAAAGCACCTTGAGGAGCATCCTGACATCTCCCTTGCGGATCTTTGCTACACCGCCAATACCTGCCGGTCTCATTTCGAGCATCGTCTGGCAGCGGTGGCAGAATCGCCTGCGCAGCTTCGCGAGCGGCTCGAGGCCGTTGCCGAGGGGCAGGAGACCACGGGCGTAGTGCAGGGACAGGCGGATCTGACCCGGCGGCCCGAAGTCGTCTTTCTATTCACCGGCCAGGGTGGACAATACGTGAACATGGGCCGGACTCTCTACGAGCAGGAACCGGTCTTTCGCGAAGTGGTGGACCGCTGCGACCAACTGCTGCGTCCGCATTTGGAGAAGCCGTTACTCTCGGTGCTCTATCCCGCCTCAGGCGAGGAGACGCCGCTCGATGAAACTCAGTACACGCACGTAGCCATGTTTGCCGTTCAGTATGGACTGGCGCAGTTGTGGCGTTCCTGGGGAGTGGAGCCGGCGTCCGTGATGGGGCACAGTGTCGGCGAGATTGTTGCAGCCACAGTGGCAGGAACGATGAGCCTGGAAGACGGCTTGATGGTGATGCGGGAACGGGGCCGCGTGATGGGAAGCCTTCCCCGTACCGGTGCGATGGCCTCGCTGCTTGCCGGGGCCGCGCAAGTTTCCGGCGTGCTCGAGCCTTATCGGGATCGTGTGTCGATCGCCGCCATCAACGGACCGGAGAGCACAGTCATCTCAGGCGAGCGAAAGGCGATAGAGGAGATCCTCGGCATTCTTTCCGCGCAAGGGATCAAGACGCGCCTGCTCAAGGTCTCGAACTCATTTCATTCTCCCCTCGTCGAACCCGTGCTTGACGAGTTCGAGCGGGCGGCACAGCGGGCCACCTATCGCGCTCCACAATTGGCGCAGTTTTCCAGCATGCGTCAGGAATGGGTGACAGAAGAAAAGCTGCTGGATGCCGCCTACTGGCGCCATAACCTTCGCCATACCGTTCACTATTCTGAGGCCATTGAAGCGCTATTCGAGCAAGGCTACCGCTTATTCCTGGAGATCGGCCCTTCGCCGATCCTGGTTGGCATGGGCCCCCTGTGCGTGCCTCCAGGAGAAGGAGTCTGGCTTCCGTCCCTGCGCCAGGAGCGCAACGATTGGGAGCAGATGCTGGAAGACGCCGGCACCTTGTATGCGAACGGCGTATCTCTGGACTGGCAGGCATTCGATCGCGGGCACACACGCCACAAACTGATGCTGCCGACCTATCCCTGGAATCGGAAGCCCTTCCTCATCGAGTCCGCGAAGGCGCGTCGGAGCGGACAAAGCTCTTCGACAATTTCGCGCTGGCAGAATGCAGTGAACAGCGCGAGCGAGCAATCCAGCCAGGTTCCCATTGACCTGACACTCGACAGCTATCCGGCCAAGTGGAAGGCGCTGGATCGGCTGACAAGCGCCTACGTCGCTCAAACGCTCTCCACGATGGGAGTCTTTCAAACCACGGCGGAAGCTTATTCCCTCGACGGCCTGCTGGAAAAGCTCAAGATTCTGCCTTCCTACCGGATACTGCTTTCCCACTGGTTGAAGCGGTTGGTTCAGGAAGGAGCGCTTCAGGAAGACGGCGGCATTTACAGAAGCACCGGCTTGCTTGCCGAGTTCGCTCCTGTTGCCGGCTCTTCGGATGCGGTGCTGGCCGACATACCGTTTGTGTTGGAGTATATGGAACGTTGCGGACGGATGGCGCCGGCTATCCTCACCGGCGACGCCTCGCCGCTCGACACGCTTTTCCCCGGCGGCTCGCTCGTGCTGGCCGAGAACATCTATGAACACTGGGCTCTGTCGCGCTATTTCAACAGCATTGCGCGGATGGTTGTGGATTCGCTTGTGAGAACGCTCGAGCTTGGCCGTTCGCTGCGTGTCGCGGAAATCGGTGCCGGCACCGGCAGTCTGACGGCGGCCATCTTGCCGGTCTTGCCGGCCTCCCGCTCTCTTTATTGCTTTACCGATCTCTCGAAGTTTTTCTTCGATCACGCTCGGGAGAAATTCAAGCAGTATTCCTCCCTTCGTTTCGGGCTGCTCGATATCGAGAAGAACCCCGCGGAACAGGGATTCGGCGCACACGGCTTCGACGTGGTGGTGGCTGCCAACGCCTTGCACGCAACGCGGAATCTGGATGAGACGATCGACAACATTCTCGGCCTGCTGGGCCCGGGCGCGATTCTCGTGCTGTGCGAAGTAACCAACATGCCATCGTGGATCGAGTTCACTTACGGGCTGATGGAGGACTGGAACGGCTTCAACGACGGGCTGCGCAGCGATGGCCCTCTGCTTTCGAGCGGCCAGTGGGAACAATTGCTTCGTGCACACGGCTTTGAAGATGTTGTGAGCTTCCCCCAGGCTGGTTCTCCGGCAGATGTGCTGGGAGAGCATTGCATCGTCGCGCGAGCTCCTTCTCTGGCTTCTTCTGTTGTGCGCGCAGGTGAGGATGCCTGGGCCGAAAACCTTGTGGATCTGTCCTCTACTTCTCAGCCCGTGAGTGACGGCTCTGGAGATACCAAGGAGTTTCTCGCGACGTTGCTCCAGGCCCCTGAAAGCGAACAGCGCGAATTGCTTGTGGAACTGGTGTGCAGTCGCGTGATGAAAGTGCTGCGCAGAGACCGCTCCGAACCAATCGACAGTCGCCGGCGTCTGATGGACCTTGGCGTCGATTCGCTCATGGCGGTTGAGTTGAGAAATGCATTGAGCAAGGATCTGGGCTTAACCCGGCCACTGCCGGCCACGCTGATCTTCGACTATCCAACGGCTGAAGCGATTGCGGATTATCTGGCGTCCCGCGTTCTCACATCGGAGCAAACGACGGCGACCGAGAATCCAAAAGCAGCCGCTCAAGCACCTTCGGAGAAGGCAGGCGAGGTCAACATTGAGGATATGACTGATGAAGAGGTAATGAGCCTGCTGCTCAAGAAATTGTAGACGAGCTGAATTTTTCAGGGCTGCGCGTTAATGAAGCATAAGTTCCGTTAACAGGAGATTCCAAGTGAGTGGCGATCTAAAGGACAGAACTTCGCTTTCAGTGGTCAAGCAGGCCTATCTCAAGATAGAGGAACTGCAGGCGAGGCTCGATGCGGCGGAGCAGGCGAAGCGAGAGCCGATTGCAATCGTCGGGATGGCCTGCCGCTTTCCCGGAGGAAACCACGATCCGGAATCGTTCTGGCAATTTCTGCGCGAAGGGCGGGATGCCATCCGGGAGATTCCGGCCGATCGCTGGGACGTCGATGCCTTCTATCATCCTGACCCAGGAACTCCGGGCAAGATGTACACGCGCAGTGGCGGCTTCCTTGACCAGGTCGATATGTTTGACCCGCAGTTCTTCGGGATCGCGCCGAGGGAAGCGATCGGCATGGATCCCCAGCAGCGGTTGCTGCTGGAGGTGACGTGGGAAGCCCTGGAACGCTCGGGCATTGCCCCCGATCGCCTGTCCGGAAGCCGGACTGGTGTCTTTGTCGGCCTGTGCACCAACGACTATGCGGATCTGCAACTGCGTTCGCTCGACGTCACCAAACTCGATTCCTATCATGCCTCCGGCATTGCGCACAGCATCGCTTCCGGCAGGCTCTCTTACGTGCTGGGCCTGCAAGGCCCATGCATCACGCTCGATACCGCCTGCTCTTCCTCCTTGGTGGCAGTGCATCTTGCCTGCCAAAGCTTGAAAGGGCGCGAGTGCAACCTGGCACTGGCCGCGGGTGTGAGCGTGATTCTCTCGCCCGATATGTTCATAGCGCTGTCAAAGGCATCCATGCTGGCTGCGGACGGCCGATGCAAGACCTTCGATGCCTCTGCCGACGGTTATGCACGAGGCGAAGGTTGTGGCGTTGTGGCGCTCAAGCGCCTTTCGGACGCGCTCGCCGACGGCGATTCGATTCTCGCGATCCTTCGGGGAACCGCCATCAACCAGGATGGCCCCAGCAGCGGATTGACGGCGCCGAACGGGCCGTCGCAGATCTCGGTGATCCGCGACGCCCTGGCTAGCTCTGGCGCACGGCCCGAGGAGGTAAGTTATGTCGAGACCCATGGCACCGGCACCTCACTGGGCGATCCGATTGAGGTGCAGGCTCTTGGGGCAGCTTATGGGGAAAGCCGTCCGCCCGATCAACCGCTGCTGATCGGCTCGGTCAAGAGCAATATTGGGCATCTGGAAGGAGCGGCCGGGCTGGCTGGTTTAATCAAGCTGGTATTGGCGATGCAGCACGGAGAGCTTCCACCCAGCCTGCATGTGCAGAAACCCAATCCGTTTATTCCGTGGCAGGATCTGTCCGTAAAGGTTACGACCCAACTTACGCCCTGGGCGACCCCGAGCGGCAGACGAATGGCCGGCTTGAGCTCGTTCGGCTTCAGCGGAACCAACGCGCACCTGGTGGTCGAAGAGGCTCCCGCGTCGGCAGCAGCGCAGAATGCGGTCGAACGGCCGAGGCATCTGCTGGCGCTTTCTGCACCCAGTGAGGAGGCTCTGACGGCGCTGGCCGAGAACTTCCGCGATCATCTCGAAGTCCATCCGGAGGAACCGATCCAGGACGTTTGCTACTCGGCGAATGCGGGGCGGGCGCAATGGCCTTGCCGCCTTGCCGTGCTCGGCGACAGCCTGGCGCAGATGCGCGCACGGCTCGGTGAATTCGTTTCCACCGGAAGCGCCCCGGCGGGCGTGATCAAAGGAAGAAGCGACGCTTCGGAGCGGAGAAAGCCGGCGTTTCTTTTTACCGGACAAGGTTCCCAATACGTGGGCATGGGGCGTGAGCTTTACGAAACGCAGCCGACCTTCCGCAAAGCGCTCGACCAATGCGCGCAGCTTCTTGGGAAGGAGCTGGACCGTCCTTTGCTTTCGGTTCTGTATCCGGAAGCGGGCCAGGACTCGCCGCTCGATGAAACGGCGTTCACGCAGCCGGCTCTGTTCAGTCTGGAATACGCCCTGGCTCAACTGTGGAGTTCGTGGGGAATCGCTCCGGCGATCGCCATGGGTCACAGTGTTGGAGAATACGTCGCCGCTTGCCTTGCGGGAGTGTTCTCGCTGGAGGACGGCATCAAGTTGATCGCCGCCCGCGGAGACCTGATGCAGCAGAGGTGCGAGAGAGGCGCGATGGCGGCCATTGCCACTGACGAGGCCCGGGTGACCGAGGAGCTCAAGGCATATGGCGACCGTGTAGTGATCGCCGCACTCAACGGCCCCACCAATACAGTTATCGCGGGCCGAACCGAGGCCGTGCAGGAGCTTGTCGCCAGGTTTGTCGAGGCGGGAGTCAAGGCCAAGCAGTTGGCTGTCTCTCACGCGTTTCACTCTCCGCTGATGGAACCCATGCTTGAAGAGTTCCGCGCGGTTGCGGCGACGGTACATTTTCACCCCGCCCGCATTCCCCTCATTTCGAACCTGACCGGCAAGGTGATCTCTGCCGGAGAGGTCTCCAACCCCGATTACTGGGTAAGACATATCCGTGGGGCAGTGAACTTCTCCGCGTCCATGGAAACGCTGAGGGAGAAAGGCTACCAGGTGTTTCTGGAGCTTGGGCCGAGTCCGGCTCTTTTGGGAATGGGCACCCTGTGCCTGCCGGAGGGATTCGGCGTCTGGCTCCCGTCACTGGGCAAGCGGCGCCCGGACTGGCAGCAGATGCTGGAAAGCCTTGCCGGCTTGTATGTGCGGGGAATGGATGTCGATTGGAAGGGCTTTGATCGTGACTACCAGCGCCGCCGTGTCGTGCTTCCCACCTATCCCTTTCAGCGCAAACGGTATTGGGTCGAGCTTCCCGAGTCGAGCCGGACGGGAACGAAGAGCGCGGCGGGCGCGGTTCCGCGCAAAACGCTCGAGCATCCACTCCTCAGCCAGCGCCTGGACTCTCCTTTCCTCAACAACATCGTGCTGGAAGCCTACATCTCCTCCGCGGATTTTCCCTGGACGAGGGATCACCGGGTCTTCGGCAAGGTTGTTTTTCCTGCGACTGCGTATATCGAGATGATCCTGGCATCGGCGCGGGAGGCCCTGGGACCGCAAAGATTCTCGATCCGGGATATGGATATCCGAGAGGCGCTGATTCTCGAAGAGGGCGAGACGCGGAAGGTCCAGGTGGCCATCACCAAAGGGCAAGACGGCGGCGAAACTGCATTCCAAGTCGCCAGCCTTGTTTCCGGTGCACCGGATACAGAGGCAAAATGGAAGACCCATGCCGCCGGGAAGATCCTGGTGGTAGAGGCACTGGAGGCCTTTGCGACTTCGGGGGTGCCCAGCTTGGAAGAGGCCAGGGCCCGATGCCAGCATGAGATCTCCGTTGAGAGCTATCACCAGAAATTTACTGCACTCGGCATGGAACTGGGCCCGTCCTTCAAAGGGTTGGAGAAGCTTTGGACCGGCGCGCATCAGGTGCTCGGCAAGGTCCGTCTTGTGCCGGAGATCGCCGCGGAAGCACAGCTTTATCACGTTCACCCGGCCTTGCTGGACCCGTGCCTGCAGCCCTTTGCCGCGGCGGTGATGAGCGACGAAGAGCTGACCTCGGGCGGCGCTATCTATATGCCCTTAGGCGTGGAGAGTTTCACTATTTATTGCGAACCGGGCAGCGAGCTTTGGAGTTATATCGTTGTTCCGCAAAACCGGCAGGCGAGCGGGGCAGAAACGCAGCAGGTTGACGCCTTTGTTTTCGACCGCGACGGAGCCCTGGTCGCCGAGATGAAGGGACTCTCTCTGCGCAGAGTGAGCCAGGAGAGCATCGCAAGACGCGAAGACAACACTCTCCAGGATTGGCTCTATGAGATGAGTTGGAGCGAGGAGGCGGCGCTGGACGAGCCAGGCAGCGGAGCCGCAGCTGATCTTTCCAAGTTCGCGCTGGTTCGTGAAGACCTGCGCCGGTACAGCGGCCTGCACCGGANNTTGCGGAGTTGTTTCCGAAGCTGGAGGATCTGAGCGCCCAATACGTTTGCCGCGCGCTCAGACAGTTGGGCTGGGTGATGACGAAGGGCGAGCAATTCACGATCTTCTCGAAGGCCGCCGAACTGCAGGTCCCTGCGAAGTACCTCAAGCTGTTGGGAAGAATGCTTGAAATGCTTGAGGAAGACGGACTCCTCAAGCGCGTTGAGGATAGATGGGAGGTTTCCCGTATTCCCGAAGCGGCGGAGGACGAGATTTCTCCGCAAGCGCTGTTCGAGCAATATCCCAGTTGCTCTGCGGAACTGAAGATGACCTCCCGCTGCGGCCAGAACCTGGCCAAGGTGATCCGAGGCGAGGCCGATCCGCTGGATGTGTTGTTCCCGGATGGATCGGCGGAGGACATCGAGAAGCTTTACCGCGATTCGCCGTTCTCGCGCTTCTACCAGGGGCTGGTCGCGGATGCCGTTCAGTCTCTTCTTGCCGGGATCCCTTCGGATAGGCCAGTCAGGATTCTTGAGATCGGTGGTGGCACCGGAAGCACTACCAATTCGGTGCTGCCGCGGCTTTCGGGAAGGCGCGTCGAATACACATTCACAGACGTCACGCCGCTGTTTGCCTCCCGTGCCCGGGAAAAATTCAGCGCTTATCCTTTTGTGAAGTACCAAATCCTGGACATCGAAAAAGATCCCCTTGCTCAGGGCTTCGAGTCGCACGCCTACGACCTTGTGATCGCGGCCAACGTGCTGCACGCCACCGAGGACCTGCGCCGGACGATCACCAACGTCCGCAAGTTGATGGCTTCCGAAGGCGTGCTCCTACTGTTGGAGGGGACGCGGCCGCTTCGTTTTGGCGACCTGATTGTCGGCCTGACCGAAGGCTGGTGGAGGTTCCAGGACAACGACGTGCGGGACTCCCACGCCCTGATTTCCGCTGAGAAATGGCGTGCACTGCTCACCGAAGCAGGATTCACCGAGTTCGTTGACAGTCCGGAAGTCGAATCCGGAGACGTTCTCGCCCAACAGGAACTGTTGCTTTCCCGCGGTCCAAGGCTCGCGGACGGCCACAGACTTGCGGATGGCAATAACCAGGACACTCAGTCCGAAGCGCAGACGGGTGGACGCTGGATGATCTTCGCCGATCGCGACGGACTCGGTGAGAGTCTGGCTGCCGTGTTGCCGAATTCGGGCTGCACCTGCACAGTCGTGCCGGGAGACCGGTTTGAGTCGACGGGTGGCAAAAATTTCCGGATTCAGGCTGCCAATGCCGAACAGTTCCACCGCTTATTCCAGGAGACCGCGGGTGCGGCGGAATCCCCACTGGAAGGCGTGGTCTACCTCTGGCCGCTCGATGGGACAGCTTCCGAGGGCGCGGATGGCCAGGCGTTGAGTGCGTCAATTCAAAAAGGATGCGAAAGCCTGCTTCACCTGGTGAGGGAGTTGGTTTCGGATGGAAATCCGAAGACGAAGAGCTTATGGATCGTTACGCGCGGCGCGTACTCCGTGGGCCTCGCCGACGAACGAGCCGCTTTGGCGCAGGCGTCTGTCTCCGCGATGGCGGCAACCATTGCGCTGGAGTACCCCGAGCTTCGCTGCTTCAGAATCGACCTCGACCCGGAGATTGCCCCCGAGAGACCCGCGGACGAGGTGCGCTGGCTCAGAGAAACCATTCAGTCCGGAAAGGACGAGCCCCTGACCGCAATTCGCCGTGGGCGCCGCCAAATTGCGCGGCTGGCTCACCTGAAGTCCTCGGAAGAATCGCGGCAGAAGAACGCTGGGAGCAGGCAGGCTCCCTACCAGATGCGGAGTTCCTTGCCCGGCGTGCTCGACCGCCTCGTTCTCGAACCTCTGATGCGGCGCGCTCCCGGCCCCGGCGAGGTGGAAGTTGCGGTGCTCGCAACCGGATTGAACTTCCGCGATGTTTTGATGGCCCTGGGACGGTATCCGGGCAACTCCACCGTCTTCGGATACGAGTGCATGGGCAGGATTGCGGCCCTGGGCGAAGGGGTGACCGATCTTCAGTTGGGGCAGAGAGTGATGGTCATGGGACCGGGCGGTTTCGGCTCCCACATGACTCTGCCCAGCGGCCATGTCCTCGGGATTCCGGATTCTCTCAGCGATTCGGAAGCGGCGACGATTCCCAGTGCGTTCTCAACGGCCTACTACACACTCTGCACGCTGGGCAAAATCGCTGCTGGAGACCGGGTTCTGATTCATGCCGGGACAGGAGGCGTCGGGTTAGCCGCGGTGCAACTGGCGCAGCGGGCAGGTGCGGAGATTTTTGCGACCGCGGGAAGCCAGGAGAAGCGGGAGTACCTCAAGTCTCTGGGCGTTGCCCACGTCCTCGACTCGCGCTCACTGGCCTTTGCCGACGAGGTCATGAAGGCTACGCAGGGAAGAGGAGTGGATATCGTCCTGAATTCCCTGGCGGGAGACTTCATCGAAAAGAGCGTGTCGGTGATGGCAGTGAATGGCCGCTTCCTGGAGATCGGCATGACCGGGATTTGGGACGAGGCCCGCGTCGCGGGATTGAATAAGAACATCGCGTACTATCCGATCAACCTGGCAGCTACACTCCAGCAAAATCCGGGTCTTCTCCGGGAGCTGATGCAGCAACTGCTGAAGGAATTCACCACGGGCCGTCTGCACCCCTTGCCGGTCAAGGTATTTTCCATGAACCATGTGGTCGATGCCTTCCGCTTCATGGCGCAGGCCCGGCACATCGGCAAGATTGCTGTCACACAGGATGCGGTTCTTGCTCAAGCCGCCGGCGGAGAAGCGGCCACAGGGGAAATGCCCGCTCTGGTGGCGAACGGAAGCTACCTGATTACCGGAGGACTCTCGGGCCTGGGACTCCTGGTGGCGCAGTGGATGGCGGAGCGCGGCGCTCGCCATCTCGTTCTAACTGGGCGGCGTCAGCCCTCCGAACATGCGCTGGACGCAATTCACACTTTGGAGCAGCAAGGAGTGGAAGTCGTTGTGGCGCAGGGAGACGTTTCTGACCGTCAACACATGGAAGAGCTCTTCTCGAAGTTTGGCCGAGCGTTGCCTGCCTTGCGCGGGCTTGTGCACTCGGCTGGAGCTCTGGACGACGGATCGATTCTTCACCAGACCGGGGAGCGCTTTGAAAAGGTACTGCGCCCCAAGGTCGCCGGCTCGTGGCAGCTTCACGAACTTACCAGGGATCTGGACCTGGATTTCTTTGTTCTGTTCTCCTCGGCGGTATCGCTGCTTGGCTCAGCCGGCCAGGCCAACCACGTTGCGGCCTGCGCCTTTGAAGATGCTCTGGCTCACTACCGGCGCTCCCTGGGATTGCCGGCTTTGAGTGTGAACTGGGGACCGTGGGCAGAGACCGGGGCGGCGACGCGCGGCATCGTAAGCCAGCGTCTTCCCGGCAAAGGTGTGCGGTCGCTCGAACCGCAACAGGGATTGCGTGTGCTACAGGCGTTGTTAGGGCAGGATCGATCGCAGGTGGGTGTTCTACTGGTAGATTGGCAGCGGTATCTGGACTCCCTTCCGAGGGGTTACAACCAGGCGCTGTTTGCGGGATTGCGCCCGAAGATCGAGCGCGCCGCCCCCAGCGAAAAACCGAAAGCCGATCCACCCCGGAGCTTCCTGACGCAACTGAACCAGATCCCGGCCGGGCAGCGCCGCAAGGCTCTGATGGAGAGGATTCGTGCCGATGCGGTGAAGGTGCTTGGTTTGGATTCGTCCCAGGCCGTCGATTACAAGCAGCCGCTCAGCGAACTTGGTCTCGATTCGCTGATGGCGGTTGAATTGAGGAGTGTGTTGAGCGCGGAGCTTGACCTGAAGCGCAGCCTGCCCGCCACTCTGGTCTTTGACTATCCCACGATTACGGCGCTGGCGGAGTATCTGGCAAAAGACGTTCTGCAATGGGAAGAGGCTGTCGATGCATCGTCCGAACCGCAGCAGAAGGAGGAAGACCTTTCCGATCTGCTGGACCGGATCGAGGGACTCTCCGACGAAGAGACGGATCGCATGTATAGTCAGGGGAAAAGTCAAGGTGCTTGAGTTGAACATTGGCGCAGGTCGCCGGCAGATCAAGAGGAACCGAACCGTGGAGAGGATCAGGAATGCAGGCTATTAATCCGTGGATTTTTTGCCCCAGGNNGGCCGATTGCGTCGCCGCGCTTCCGGCTTATCTGCGTTCCTTTTGCGGGCAGGGGCGCCTCGGTCTACCGGGAGTGGCCGCAGCTGATGCTGCCTGACGTGGAAATGTGCGCTTTGCAGTTGCCGGGCCGCGAGAGCCGGCCAAATGATCGCCCTTTCAAGCGAATGACAGAAGCCGTCCAGGAGGCCGCGGAGGTCCTTCAATCGTATTTGGATGTACCTTATGCCTTGTTTGGCCACAGCATGGGAGCGTTGATTTGTTTTGAGCTTGCCCGCAGCATGCGTCGCCAGCATCGGCCTGAGCCGGTGCATCTGTTTGCTTCCGGACGCCGCGCTCCACATCTGCCCGATCCCAAGCCGTTTCTGCATCCCATGCCGGACGAGCAGTTCGTCACCGAGATTATCCGGCGATTCAAGGGAATTCCCACGGCGGTTTTACGTGAGCCGGATCTCATGGAGCTGTTGCTGCCCATGCTGCGAGCGGATGTGGAGATGGTCGAGACCTACGAGTATGCTCCCGAAGCCGCTCTCGAATGTCCCATTACAGTTCTCGGAGGACGGGAAGACACCGAGGCGCGTTTCGAAGAGTTGATTGCCTGGCGCCAGCATACGAACCATCGTTTCCAAGCAGAGATTCTCGCGGGAAACCATTTCTTTATCCAGTCTGCGCAGAAGCAGATTGTTGAGACCGTTTTCCGCCAGTTGAGCATGGATGAAGACTTTACGCGCAGCACAAGCGGCGCAGCGGCATTACAAGAGTGATCGAGAACCGGCGGTACAGGCCTCCGGTTGTTTGACCGGATCAAGTGGAGAGAAACAGGTGGATCGGAATGGCTGACTTTCTTGAGAGGATTTCCAACCTCTCACCTAAAAAACTCGCTTTGCTGGCGAACGACCTCAAAGAGCGCTTCGACTCGCTCGAGCAGGAGCGGCGGGAACCTATTGCCATTGTGGGCATGGGCTGCCGCTTCCCGGGCGGAGCCGACAGTCCGGCAAAGTTCTGGCGCCTCTTGCACGATGGTGTGGACGCGATCTCCGAGGTGCCGCCGGAGCGATGGAATCTGGATTCCATTTACGATCCTGAGCCGGGAAAGCCGGGGAAGATTAGCTCGCGGTACGGCGGTTTTCTAAAGGATGTTGACCGGTTCGACCCCGCTTTCTTTGGCGTTTCGCCGCGCGAAGCCACCAGCATGGATCCGCAACAGCGCCTGCTGCTGGAGGTCGTGTGGGAAGCTCTTGAGGATGCGGGCCAGTCGCCTGAGCGACTGTCCGAGACACAGACCGGGGTTTTTGTAGGAATTGCCGGCAGCGACTACCTGCACGGGATGCTGGAGGGCGACCCCAAAGATCTCGACATGTATGTGGCGACTGGCGGCGCGCATTCGACGGCATCGGGGCGCATCTCGTATATCCTCGGCTTGCGCGGTCCCAGCGTGTCGATCGACACCGCGTGTTCCTCGTCGCTGGTGGCGTTTCATCTTGCCTGCCAGAGCCTTCGCACGAAGGAATCCAAAATCGCCATTGCCGCCGGCGTCAACCTCATTCTCAAGCCAGAGGTATCGATTTCGCTTTCGCGTTCTCAGATGCTGGCGCCAGACGGCAGGTGCAAGGCTTTCGATGCGGCCGGCGATGGATTCGTCCGCAGCGAAGGATGCGGCGTGGTCGTGCTCAAGAGGCTATCGGACGCCGTGGCCAACCGCGACAACATCCTGGCGCTGGTTCGCGGCACGGCAGTGAATCAGGATGGGCGGAGCAGCGGATTNNAGCCGCGGGTGCCGAGCCTGCCGCCGTCGACTACATCGAGACCCATGGAACGGGTACCTCTCTTGGTGATCCGATCGAGGTGCGGGCCCTTGGGAACGTATTCTCGCCGAAACGTGATCCCCTGAGCCCGCTCACCATCGGATCGGTAAAGTCCAATCTCGGCCACCTGGAGACGGCTGCCGGCATTGCCGGGCTGATAAAGACGGTTCTGGCGCTGCAGAACGAGGAAATTCCGCCCTCGCTGCATTTCAAGAATCCGTCCCCGCATATTCCCTGGGGCCAGTTTCCGATCCGCGTGGCCGCTCAGCCGGCACCTTGGAAGCGCAGTTCGCGCCGGCGGCTGGCGGGCGTGAGTTCCTTCGGATTCAGCGGGACGAATGTTCATGCCATTCTCGAGGAGGCTCCGAAGCAGGTCGCCCTGGATCAAGAGCAGGATCGCCCGGCACATATCTATACCATTTCGGCAAAGAGTGAGGCTGCGCTGCTCGAGAATGTGAAGCGCCATCTCGATGCGCTGCGAACAGAATCCTCGTTGGCGAATGCCTGCTTTACGGCCAATACGGGCCGGACGCACTTCGCTCATCGCTTGGCATGCGTGAGCCACTCGCGCGAAGAACTCGTGGAGCAGTTGGAAGCCTTTGTGGCAGGAGAATTGGCGCCGGGCGTCGTCTGCGGGCAGGTGCGGGGTTCAGCTGCAACCGAAGTCGCCTTCCTCTTCCCCGGGCAGGGTGCACAGTTTCCAGGAATGACGCGGAAACTCTACCAGTCGCAGCCGGCATTCCGGGGTGCTTTGGACAAGTGCGCCCAGGCTCTCGTCGGTGTGCTGAAAAGGCCGCTGCTGGAAGTGATCTTTTCCGGGAATGAAGAGACAGCGATCCACGATCCCGAATACGCGCAGCCTGCCAATTTTGCCGTGGAGTATGCGGTGAGCGAGATGTGGCGTTCCTGGGGCGTAACGCCCTCAGCAGTTGTGGGGCACAGCCTGGGCGAGTTTGCGGCTGCCTGTGTCGCCGGCATCTGCGACCCGGCGGAAGCGATTCTCCTGGTGGCGACGCGCGGACGGCTAATGCAGGAGTTGCCGCCAAATGGCGCCATGGCAGCCGTGTATGCACCAGAACAGTGGGTTGCAGAAAAGCTTGCGGGACTGGGAGAAACGGCTTCAATCTGTGCAATGAATCATCCAGAGCAGACAGTGATCTCCGGTCCGCACGCCAAGGTCGAGGCGGCTTTGAGATTCCTCGAACCGCAAG
This sequence comes from Acidobacteriaceae bacterium, assembly GCA_003140705.1. GTDB lineage: Bacteria > Acidobacteriota > Terriglobia > Terriglobales > Acidobacteriaceae > Telmatobacter. The sequence goes on along the minus strand of PLKU01000274.1, from coordinate 18,961 downwards.
GCGTCAAAGTGGAGTGGTTGCGCGCCTACCATGGCTACCATTCGCGGGAGATGCAGCCCATGGTGGAGGAATTGGTGCGCGCCGCCGGCCAGGTCCAGTATCGGATTCCGCAACTGCAGTTCGTCTCCACTCTCACCGGTAAGCTCTTGCCGGCCGGCGAGACGCTGGATGCCGATTATTGGGGCCGTCAGGTGGTCGAGCCGGTGCGCTTTGTGGCTGCCGTCGAGAGCCTCCGAGAGCTCCACTACAACGTGTTCCTCGATACGGGGCCCGCTCCTGTTCTTGGCGGCAGCGGCCGCCACTGCTTTCCCGAAGGCACCTGGCTGGCCACGCTGCGCCCGAGCCGCGAGGATTGGGACCAGACCCTAGAGGCCTTGAGCGGCCTGTATGTCGCTGGGGTGGCCGTCGACTGGGAGGCCTTCGATCGTTCCTACCAGCGCCAACGCATCGCCCTTCCGACGTATGCCTTCGATCGCCAGAGCTATTGGATTCTGGAACCGGATCGGGGGCAATCGGCACGGATCAGGGCGGTGAGCGTCGGTGCGACTGTACATCCGCTTCTCGGCGTGCGGCTGGACCATCCGATTCCGACCTTCGAGACTAGCGTGGATCGAATGCGCATTCCCGGCCTCGGCGCGCACAAGATCGGGCAGACCGAGGTCGTGCCCGGTCCGGTGTACTTCGAGATGGCATTGGCGGCTGCATCCCAGGCGCTGGGTGCCGGGACGTACCAACTCGAAGACCTGGTCCTCAAGCAAGCACTGCTCTTCGACAGCAGTGAACAAACGATTCAAGCCGTTGTTACCCAGGATGCCGACGAGATCGGCACATTCCAACTGTGCAGCCGTGACAACAGCGTTGATTCCGGACAGTGGCGAACTCATGCGGTAGCCCGTCTGCGCCCTGCGACCGAAATGCCGCCCTGCGATCTGGAGTTGGAACAAGTGCGGGAGCGTTGCGCAGAGCCGGCTTTTCTGGATTCGCTCCGCGAGCAACTTCAAACGCTGGCTGTCGAGATTCCCGCCCTGAACTTTGTCGATGGGGCCTGGAAGGGAAGCTCTGAAGTTCTGACTCATCTTTCCCTGGGAGCGGAGCAGGCGCAGAAAGGCTCCGGCTACCATTTCGATCCCGTGGCCGTGGATGCCGCGTTGCTCTCTTTTGCCGTCCTGCTTTCGGCCCAGAACGATGGAGCGCCGGAAGGCAGCTTTTTCCTGGCCGGCGTCGATCGCGTGTTCGTGCAGGGGCAGCCTGGCGACAAGCTTTGGAGCTATGCCAGGTTGACATCGTCCGAAGACGGTCCTGCAAAGAGCCGCACGGGTGATCTGTTCCTCTACAACGAAGCAGGCAAACCGGTCGCTGTCCTGAATGGGCTCCGCTTCAAGCAGGCCAGTAAGGTGATTCAGGCGGCTGCGCAACCCGAAGAGCGCCTTGAAGAGGATTGGCTTTATCAGTTGCAGTGGGAGAGCACGGCCGCTCAGCCGGGCTCCGCAAACTCGAAGGACAAGGCCGCGTCCACACCCGCGAACTGGATCGTATTCGCCGGAGCGGACAATGCTGGCAGGGCGATCTCCGAAGCTCTCCGGCAGCGTGGCCANNTTGCCCCCGCCGAAGTCTATTCGGCGCAAGGCAGCCACTACACCGTGAACCCGCGCAGCGCGCAGGATTTCGAACGCGCGATCCGGGAAGCCTCCGGTGGCGCACCAGGCGAAATTGCATTTCTTTGGGGAATGGATGGCCGAGCGCTCTCCGCCGCCGACGGCGCAGTCGAAGCGGTCACTGAGGTTTGCTTGAGCCTCTCCCGGCTTCTTGAAGGCGCGGCCGCCGCGAAAACCGGAGCCAGAATCTGGCTGGTCACGCAGGGTGCTCAGGCCATTGGAATGACCGGCGGTCCGCTGGCGTGCGCGCAATCGGCACTATGGGGCCTGGGTCGCGCCGCGGCCCTGGAAGAGTCCGATCTTTGGGGTGGCCTCATCGACCTGGATCCGGAGAAAAAGCCGGAAGAGCAGGCCGCCTGGATTCTAAATAATGCAACCTTCGCAGATGGCGAAGATCAAGTCGCAATCCGCGATGGAGTGCGTCTCGCTGCGCGATTGACGCGCCTCTCGCCGAAGGCATCTGGCCGAGTGGCCATCGGACCGGAAGGATCATATCTGGTCGCAGGCGGCCTGGGCGCCGTCGGCGTGAAGGTTGCCAGATGGCTGGTCGAGCGTGGCGCGCGCCACGTTGTGCTGGTTGGCAGGCGCGGATTGCCGGAACGCTCCTTGTGGGCCGATATCGATCCCGCCAGTGCCAACGGCCGCTCTGTCGCCGCGGTGAATGCTCTGGAAGCAATGGGGGCGAGGCTTGAGATTGTTGCTGCCGACCTGACCAACCGCTCCAGCGTTGAGAAACTGTTCGCGTCCTTCGGGCGGGAGTGGCCGGAGCTCCGCGGATTGGTCCATGCAGCGGTCGCGGCCCCAGAAGAGCGCGGTGTGCGCGAGCTCGACGAAAGAGCGCTGGGCGAAATGCTCTCCGTCAAGGTCGATGGCACGCGGAACCTGCTGGACATAGCCGCCGGCCAGCCGGTTGAATTCATTGTTTTCTTCTCTTCGATGGCGGCGCTGCTCGGCTTGAGAGGCGGCGGACATTACGCGGCGGCCAGTGGGTACCTCGACGCCCTGGCCCACAATTGCCGCCGCTCCGGCGTGCCGGTTACGACCATCGACTGGGGCGCTTGGGATGAGATGAGATCGTCCTCGGGAGAGATCCGGCGGTTGGCGCGCACTGAGAACGCTTCGGTCTATCCTCTGGATCCGCCAAAGGCACTGGCCATAATGGAAGCCGTCGTTGCCGTTGGATTGCCTCAGGCGGCCATCGCGGCCATCCACTGGGAGAACTTGCGGTCTCTGCACGAATCCGACCGTCCTCGGCCCCTGATCCAGGGCCTCACCTCTGTAGTCAAGGGTGGTCCAGCTTCAGCGGGCAACGCTGGTGCGGGAGATCTCCGCGCCCGGTTGTCGGACGCTTCAGAGAGCGAACGGCCGGGCATCCTCGAGGCCTTTGTCCGCAGCGCCGTCGCCCGTGTTCTGGGGGTCCGCAATCCCGACTCCATCGATGCACACAAGGGGCTATTCGAAATGGGCCTCGATTCGTTGATGTCCATCGATCTGAAAACGAGGCTTGCGAATGGAGCAGGGCATTCTCTCCCGTCCACGTTGGCTTTCAACTATCCAAGTATCGCTGCGCTTACGGAGTTTCTGGCCCAAGACATGTTTCCAGCTGGCGCCGAGGAGCACCCGGTGGCTGAACCTGAGCCTTCCATCCAAACAGATTCTGAGGTCAACGGGGTTTTGGTGGGCGAGATGTCGGAAGAGGAACTGGCCGAACGGCTGCGCAAGAGACTCGCGCAGCTTGCAGGCGTGGATTCCTAGGAGAGATTTGGAATGACAGAGGGAGTAGTGGCTTTCCATGGATAACAAAGAACCGAGGAACACGCCCGATCATAGCGCCCTTCTTCGTTCGGCTCTTGAGACCGTCGAAAGGATGCAGGGAAAGCTCGATGCCGTGGAACGGGCGCGCACCGAGCCCATCGCGGTCATCGGAATGAGTTGCCGGTTCCCCGGCGGGGCCAACTCGCCCGAGGAGTTCTGGCAGCTGATGTGCGATGGCCGGGATGCCATTCAAGAGCCTCCCGCCGGGCGCTGGGATGGCGCGGCGTCGCCTCGTTCCGGTTCGGGAGCGGCTTCCAAAACACCTCGGCCCTATGGCGGATTCCTCGACGACATTGATGGCTTTGATCCGGGCCTGTTCGGCATTGCGCCGCGCGAGGTGCTTACGATGGACCCGCAGCAGCGCATTCTGCTGGAGGTGAGCTGGGAAGCGGTCGAACGCGCCGGCTACGCGCCGGACCGATTGGTTGGAAGCGAAACAGGGGTCTTCATCGGGATCACCGCCTCCGATTATGCGCAGGTCGTGCGCGAGGGCGATCCCAACCGGCTCGACATCTACTATGCGACTGGAAACGGGAACAGTGTTGCCGCCGGAAGAATCTCCTACATGCTGGGCCTCCGTGGTCCGGCGATGGCGGTCGATACGGCCTGCTCCTCTTCACTGACTGCGGTCCATCTGGCTTGCCAGAGCCTTCGCCAGCGGGAATGTGAGATGGCTTTGGCCGGCGGAGTGAACGCGATGCTCATTCCGGACACGTTCTACTGCCTGGCAAAGGGCGGCATGATGGCGCCGGACGGCCATTGCAAGGCCTTCGATGCATCTGCAGATGGGTTTGTCCGCGCCGAAGGCTGCGGTGTGCTCGCCCTGAAGCGGCTCTCGCAAGCCTTGGCCGATCGTGATCCGATCCTGGCCGTGATACGCGGCTCCGCTGCCAATCACGACGGCGCCTCTGGCGGACTTACGGTGCCAAATGGCATTGCGCAGCAGGCAGTGATCAAGCGGGCTCTGGCCAACTCTTCGCTCAAGCCAAACGACATCGACTACATCGAGGCGCACGGCACCGGCACCTCGCTTGGAGATCCGATTGAACTGGAAGCGATCGACGCCGTGATGGGCGAGGGCCGCGATCCGGAAAAGGCCTTGATCGTCGGCTCGGTCAAAAGCAATATTGGCCATCTCGAATCGGCCGCCGGCATTGCCAGCCTGATGAAGGTCATCCTCGCGCTCGAACACCGCGAGATTCCCGCCAACCTTCACTTCAACACGCTGAACCCGCACATTACCCTGCGACGGCTGAAGGTTGTGGTGCCCACTGAGCGACTTCCGTGGCAGACGGATGGTAAGCCACGCCGTGCGGGAGTAAGCTCGTTCGGCTTTAGCGGAACCAATGTGCATATTGTGCTCGAGCAGGCGCCTTTGGTCCAGAGTCCCGCCGCCGTGGCTCTACCTGTGCCACCTGTCCTGACGCTTTCGGCCAAGAGCGAACCGGCATTGCTGGCCCTCGTCGACCGGTACACACAGTTTCTGACAGATCAACCTGAGATCAACTGGGCGGATGTCTGTTTTACCACCAACACCGGCCGATCGCGCCTTTCGCATCGCGTTGCCGTCGCCGCATCGTCGGGAGCCGAAGCTCTGCAGCGCTTTGCCGCACCTGGCAGTCGCACTCTTGTACACCGGGGAGTTTGTGCTACGGGAGCGAAAGTGGCTTTCCTGTTTACCGGCCAGGGGGCGCAGTATGCAGGGATGGGCCGCGGGCTCTTTGCCACGTCGCCGATCTTTCGCGCAGCCATCGAGAAGTGTGACCGGATTCTGAGCGGCCAAATGGATCGCAGCCTGATCTCGGTCCTCTATCCCGAAGAGGGATCTGCCTCTCCGATCGACGAAACCGCATACACGCAAGTGGCGCTGTTTGCCTTCGAATACGCGATCTCGGAATTGTGGAGATCGTGGGGCGTGGTTCCCGATCTTGTACTCGGGCATAGCCTCGGCGAATACGTGGCCGCGTACATCGCGGGTGTCTTCTCTCTGGAAGACGTGCTCAAACTGGTCGCCGCTCGTGGACGCCTCATGCAGGCGCTGCCCAAGGGAGGCGCGATGGCGGCCGTCTACGCCGACGAAGAGCTGGTGCGGCAAGCCATCGAACCTTATCGAGACAGTGTTTCGATCGCCGCGTTAAATGCACCATCCGCCGTTGTAATCTCCGGTGCTGAGTCGTCTGTATCGAGCATACTTGCCACTCTCGGCGAGCATGGGATCGAGGCAAAGCGGCTGGTCGTCTCGCACGCCTTTCATTCTCCGCTGATCGAGCCCATGCTCGACGAGTTCGAGCGCGTCGCGCGACAGGTGACTTACTCGCGTCCGAGGCTCCCTATCGTCTCCAACGTAACGGGACAGATCGCGGATCCCGCGGAAATCACGACTGCGGAATACTGGCGCCGGCACGTGCGCTCCTGCGTCCGGTTTGCCGACGGAGTAGTCGAGGCAGCCAAAAGAGTTACGGTATTTCTGGAAGTGGGACCGGCTCCGACGCTGATCGGCATGGCCCGCGAAAGCCTGAAGCACTCCGACCACGCATGGATTCCCTCCAGCCGCCGCAAGAAGGACGACTGCCAGCAGATTGCAGAGGCCCTGGCCATGAGCTATGCGGCGGGCATCGAGATTGACTGGGAGAAGGTTCACGCGGCGCAGCCAAGAATGCGCCTTCCGCTTCCAACCTATCCCTTTGAGCAGACGCGGTACTGGGTTGGAGACGGCGAGGACCATCGAAATCAGCGCTCACGAACTGCCGGGCCTGGAAGCATTCACCCCTTTCTCGACACTCACATTGTGCTGGCGCGCCAGCGTGACACCCATATCTTTGAGGGAGAGATCAGTATCGCAAGGTTCCCCTATCTGGCGGACCATCGGGTGCAGGGGCGGGCAGTGTTTCCCGCGGCAGCATATTCGGAACTTGCTGTGGCGACCAAGCGCATCGCTTTCGGCGCGGGACCGGTGGCACTCGAAAACGTCGAATACCAGTCGCCCATCCTGCTTGATGACGGCAACGCCGTACAGATTCAGGTGGTGATCGAACGGTCGGACGAAGCGAATTTTGATTTTTCGGTCTTCAGCCGGCCAGTTGAAACCGGCATTCATTCCGGTGCGGAAAGCAAGTGGAGAGCGCATGCAGCAGGCAAGCTTCGGAGCATTCCCGAAGCCCCGGATGGAACGCTGACGACGGAAGCTATCGAAGCCATCAAAGCCCGCTGCAAGCAGGAGATCGAGGGCTCGGAGTTTTACCGCAAACTCGCCGAGAAGGGCAATCAGTGGGGGACCTCGTTTCAAGGGGTCGAGCGAATCTGGCGAGGAGATGGTGAGGTGCTGGGGCGGATCTCGCTCACAGAGGCGGTTCGCAGCGATTTCGAAAGATATGAATGCCATCCGGCCGTCGCCGACGCCTGCGGACAACCCGTCGTCGCTACCGTACCGCTGGAACGCACAGAGGGTCCTCAGGGCGGTGCTTTCGTCGGCGGGAGCATTGACGAGGCAAGGCTCTACACCGCTTTACGGGGGAACCATTTCTGGGTTCACGCGCGACTGCGGGAGGAGAGCGGGGACTCGAATATCCTCATAGGCGATCTTCGTGTGATGGACGAGAGCTTGCGAGTCGTGATGGAACTCCGCGGGTTGCACCTGTGGTACCTGAACGAGTCTGCCACGCAAGGCACCGCCGATTGGATTTACTCACTCGCCTTTGAAGCGGTACAGGAACAACCGGCATTCGAACGCTCTGGCGACCGTCAATTGCCTGCGGAGAGCCGCCGTTGGATCATCCTTGCCGACGAGCAGGGGATTGGCGCGCGTCTGGGAAAGACGCTGGAAGCTCAAGGCGATGAAGTCGTTTGCCTCTACCGAAAACGGCCAGGCGACCGTTCCCCGGATAAGGCAGGCGAGCAATGGGTGTCGCCGGAGGAATTGGACGCGGTTCTCGCTTCGTTGAAACAGCAATCGGATGCTGGGTATCACGGTATCGTTCACCTCTGGGCGCTCGATGGGCAGGCTGGGGAGGAGGCGTCCGCAAACGAATTGGAAACGTCTCTGGCCCTAGGGGCGGAGAATGCGCTGCTCTGCATGAAAGCGCTTGCCCGAGGTGTTGATGCAAATGCCCCACGGCTGTGGCTGGTGACCCGTGCGGCGCAGAGCGTCCACGCCGAGGATGGGCCTGCCGATCCCTCTCACACCGCGATTTGGGGCCTGGCGAGAACGTTCGCGGTGGAACACCCTTCGCTCTGGGGCGGAATCGTGGATTTGCCCAAGCAGGGGAGTGCCGAACCATTGCTAGTCTTGTTGGCAAGTGCGATTCGGAAGCCGGTAGGGGAAGATCAGCTCGCCCTGCGGGATGGGCGGCTGCTCGCCGCGCGGCTGGCGCGCGTGCAGTTATCGCCGCTGGCGCATCGTTTCCGCTGGCTTGCCGACGCAACATATGTGATCACGGGTGGTTTCGGAGGGCTCGGACTGGCCTTGGCAACCTGGCTGATTCAGCAGGGCGTCCGCCACTTGGCCCTCATCGGCCATTCTCCGCTCCCCCCTCGGGAGAAGTGGGACTCGGTCGCGGAAGGCACGCGCGAGGCCAGGCGTATCGCCGCGATCCGCCATCTCGAGGAGTTAGGGGCGAAGGTATACGTCTGCTGCGCCGATGTGGGCAGTGAAGAGTCGTTGGCCTCCTGCATGAATGGATTGGGGGAAAATGGCCGGCCGGCGGTTCGCGGAGTAATCCACGCTGCAGGAGTTCTTGGCTACAAGCCGATCCAGGAAACCACTGTCGATGAATTCCGGGAACTACTGCACGCCAAGGCGGTGGGCGGGTGGTTGTTGCACAAATGGAGTCTTCGTAGGGAACTGGATTGTTTCGTAACCTTCTCCTCGGCGGCCGCGGTACTCAACTCGCCATTCGTGGCCGGATATGCGGCGGCAAACGCTTTTTTGGACGGTCTCGCCCATTCCCGACGTCAACAGGGGCTGACGGCGCTCAGCATCAACTGGGGTCTCTGGAGCGGCGTAGGGATGTCGGAGTTCCTGACCGAGAGCGAACTGGAGATCGTCAATTCGCGGGGGATGGGAGCCATTCCTGCGGATCTTGGCTTGGAGACCTTTGGCCGGCTTGTCCAGCAGGATGCCTCGCAACTCGGCGTGATCCCGGCGGATTGGGAGAAGTGGAAGTTGCTGTTCCCGGCCTTCATGGAAGCGCCATTTCTGCGAGGGGTGACCGGAGCTCGGTCCCGCCAGACCCATCCGGAAGGGTCAGACCGGCGCGCAGCCATTGCCGCGGCGCAAGGAGAGGAACGGCGCCTGCTCATTCAAGAGACGATTCGGCGGCACCTCGCGGGCGTGCTTGGTCTGCCGGAACAGGAACTCGACGAAAAAACATCGATCAGCCGTTTGGGTCTCGATTCGCTAATGGCCACCGAACTTCGCAGCCGCTTGGCCGCGGAAACAGGCTGCTCGCTCCCGCTTGTCCGTTTGCTTGAAGGCCCCAGCGCCGAGGAACTCTGTATTTTGGTTGAGTCCGGCGTGGAGGCCGCACCCGAGCGCGCGATGGGTGACAAGGCCCAGCCCTCCGCTGGAGACCTCGATCCGCAGCAGGCCGAGCAGCTGTTACATAAGATGGACGATCTTTCCGATCAAGAAGTGGATGCTTTGTTGAACCAGTTTAATGCTCTAGAGGAGAAAACTTCATGACCGATGTTCCCCTGCGCGAAATGAACGCGACACAGAAGCGCGAACTCCTCGCACGACTGCTCAGGAAGCGGACCGGCGAAGAATTTCCGCTGTCTATGGGGCAGGAGGGGTTTTGGTTCCTTCAGGAGCTAGCGCCGGCATCGGCCGCATATCACGTGTGTTTTTGCGCGCGTCTGGGACCGGAACTCGATTGCGAGCGTCTTGAACGAGCCCTGATCAACCTGCTGGAACGCCATTCCATCTTGCGATGCTCCTTTGCCATGCCGGGCGAACGGCTGCACCAGAGCATCCACCCGGTGCCGGACAAGTTTCTGGAGCGCATCGACGGGTCCGGCTGGACCGAGCAGGAGCTGACAAAGCAGGTTGAGGAGGCATATGCCCGGCCTTTCGAATTGGCTGAGGGGCCGGCGTTTCGGGCCTCGCTTTTCAGTCAGTCGGGCTCCCGCCATGTTTTGCTCCTTACCGCCCATCACATCGCGTTCGATGCCTGGTCGCTCGGCGTCGTGTTATCGGATCTCGCGGTGCTCTACGACAATGGGCCTGAAAGCCTGCCTCCGGTAGTGGGTTCGTATGCCGACTTCGTAAAGTGGCAGCGAACGATGATCGACTCCGATGCCGGCCGCGAGGCGTGGGAATATTGGCGGTCTCATCTCAAGGACTCACTGGAACCCGTTGACCTGCCGGCCGACCATACGCGGCCGAGCATACAGAGATTCCGCGGCGCCACCTATCACTTTGATCTGCCGGAGTCGCTATGCAGCCAAATTCGCGCCCAGGCGCGCGCTGAACAAGTCACACCCTACATGGTGCTGGTCACCGCATTTCACGCGCTGCTCCATCGCTATACCGGCGCTGCTCAAGTTCCGATCGGTATGCCTCTGTCGGGGCGAGGCCGACAAGAGTTTGAGAACTCGGTCGGCTATTTCGTGAATCCCGTAGTCGTGAAGGCAGCGATAGGGGCCCGGGCTACCTTCCGGCAGCATCTGGCAGGCATGCGGGAGTCGGTCATCGCCGCGCAGAGGCATGGGGACTTTCCGCTGGTGGAACTCATCAAGCGCCTCCAGCCGGAGCGCGATACCGGCCGTTCGCCTCTGTTCCAGGTGATTTTTAACATGGTCAAGTCCGCCCAAATCGGTGTAGCCGGCGAGGTCGCGCCTGCTGAAGATGGCAGTGGTCTGCACTTGGGAAGTCTTCCGCTCGAGTTGTTCCCCCTCAATCAGCAGGAAGGGCAATTCGATCTCGACCTGACCCTCGTGGACACCGGCTCGGCGATGCCGGCCATCCTAAAGTACAGCACCGACTTGTTCGATGCCGACCGGATTGAGCGCATGGCTGGGCATTTTGTCACTCTGCTCTCGGCCGCTCTCGCCGATCCCGACCGCCAGATCTCAGAGCTTCCCATGCTGGCGGAGGCGGAACGCAAGCGGATTCTGGTGGAGTGGAATGGCACCGAGAGAGACTATTCCGGCGCCAGCGTTACCCGCGGCATCGAGGAGCAGGTTCGCCGCACGCCGCAAGCCACTGCCATCGTCTTCGAAGACCAGGAGATGACCTTCGACGAATTTAACCGTCGGGCCAATCAGTTGGCTCGACACCTGCGCACGCTGGGCGTGGGACCAGATACGTTGGTCGCCGTTTGTGTCGATCGTTCTATCGAGATGGTTCTCGGCCTCTTGGGCGTCCTCAAAGCAGGCGGCGCCTATGTGCCCATCGATCCTGGATATCCTCGCGAGCGCCAGGCTTACATGATGCAGGATTCCGGCGCCAAGGTTCTATTAACACAAGCTGCGTTGGCTGGAACCATCGAGAATGCTGCGCACGTTGTCCTTTTAGATAGCGATTGGGATGAGATTGCTCGCAATTCCGGCGAGATCTTCGAGAACGAAGCAGGGCCGGAACACCTCGCCTATGTGATCTATACCTCCGGCTCAACCGGAAAGCCGAAAGGTGCGCAGATCTCGCGCAGAGGGCTGACGAACTTCTTGTGGTCAATGCGCGAGTGGTTTCAGTTGAGCGAGCGTGACCGGCTGCTGGCAGTGACGACCATCTCCTTCGACATTGCCGCCTTGGAAATCTGGTTGCCGCTGATTGTGGGAGCGCGAATGGTGGTGGTCGCCCGCCTGTCGGCGGCGGACGGCAACGCTTTGCACAGTTTGCTCGAGCAGCACGACATTACCTTCATGTTTGGAACTCCGGCGACTTGGCAGCTCCTGTTCGATGCCGGCTGGCGCGGTAAGCCAGACCTGCAGGTGACGTGTGGGGGTGAAGCTATGCAGCCGGAGTTGGCAGCACAACTCGTGTCAGCCGTAAGGCGGGTGTGGAACCTGTACGGACCGACAGAAACGACGATTTGTTCGACGGGCCGCAGAGTCACTGATGGTAAGGGGCCGATCCCAATCGGTCGTCCGGTGGCCAACACGCAGTGCTACATCCTCGACGCGCAGCGAGAGCCGGTTCCGGCAGGTGTCACGGGAGAACTCTACATCGCCGGCGATGGCCTAGCGCGCGGCTATCTGAACCAGCCAAAACTGACGGACGAGAAATTCGTGCCCAATCCCTTCCGGAGCCCTGGGGAGCGGATGTACCGCACCGGCGATCTGGCGCGTTACCGGAATTCCGGTGAGATCGAGTGTCTCGGGCGCGTCGATTACCAGGTTAAGATTCGTGGCTACCGCATTGAATTGGGCGAAATCGAGGCGGTGCTTTCCGAGCATCCCTCCGTCGCTCAGGCCGTGACAATCGCGCGCGAGGACGTTCCCGGCGACATACGGCTGGTGGCTTATCTGGCGGCCCGTGCGCAGGCCACCATTGATGTGGGTGAACTGCGAGAGCTTCTGCGCAGCCGGCTTCCGGAGTACATGGTGCCGTCGGCGTTCGTGGTTCTTGCGGTGGTGCCGCTCAATCCAAGCGGTAAGGTGGATCGCAAGGCTCTGCCGTTGCCCGAAAGCGCGCGTCCATCGCAGGCTGCGGCTTACGAGCCTCCACGCACTGAAACCGAGGCCGCGATTGCCGCAATCTGGAAGGAGATTCTTCGCGTCGATCAAGTCGGCAAGTACGATAACTTCTTCGACCTGGGCGGGCACTCGCTGCTCCTGATTAAGGTGCAGGGTGCGCTCGAACGGAAGTTCGGACGCAAGATCGCCGTCGTGGAACTCTTCCGCTGTCCGACGATCGATGCTCTCGCCCGGCATTTGACGACGCTCGAAGACGTGTCGCCGGAGCGGGATCGCATTCAACAACTCGCCAATCGACAAAAGGCTGCCATCAACCGCATGCGGGAGCAGAGAGTCAGGAGAGAGATACGGCCATGAGCGAACAGAGCAATAGCGAAATCACCGGAAGCGTCGCGATTATCGGCATGGCTGGGCGCTTTCCCGGTGCTCCCAATGTCGAAGCGTTTTGGCAGAACGTCTCGCAGGGGGTCGAATCGATCCGGGCATTTACGCCCAAGGAACTGCTCGAAGCCGGCGTCTCTCCGGAGTTCGCGGCGAATCCGAACTACGTCAATGCCAAAGGCTTTTTGCCCGATGCCCTCATGTTTGACGCTGCATTCTTCGGCATCAACTCCCGCGAAGCCGAAGTCACCGATCCTCAGCAGCGGATTTTTCTCGAGTGTGCCTGGGAAGCGCTCGAATCCGCCGGATATGTTCCAGATAACGCGGGCGCGGTCGGCATTTTCGGCGGCTCCGCCCTGAATACCTATTTCATTGCGAATATTATGGGCAACCAGGCCCTGATCGACGCTGTCGGCGCTTACCAGATCATGCTCGGCAGCGATAAGGACTTTCTAACAACCCGCGTCTCTTACAAGTTGAACTTGAAGGGGCCGAGCGTTGTCGTGCAGACAGCTTGTTCCACATCCTTGGTCGCGGTGCAGTCCGCGTATCAGGCGCTGCTCAACTATCAGTGCGATATGGCATTGGCTGGCGGAGTCTCTATCACTTTTCCGCAGACCACCGGCTACCTCTATCAGACCGGGATGATCCTGTCTCCCGATGGCCACTGCCGTGCCTTCGACTCCAAGGCAAAAGGAACGGTGGAGGGAGAAGGCGTCGGCATTGTTGTTCTCAAGCGCCTTGAAGACGCCATCCAGGCCGGCGACAATATCCTGGCCGTCATCAGGGGCGCAGCCATCAACAACGACGGTTCGCAGAAGATCGGCTTTACTGCGCCTGGCATCGAAGGACAGACAGAGGTAATTGCCATGGCGCAGGCGGTTGCCGGCATCGAGCCCGAGACCGTCAGTTACATCGAAGCGCACGGAACAGGCACGCCGCTCGGTGATCCCATTGAGATCGCGGCGCTCACTCGCGCTTTTCAGATGGGCACCTCGCAAACGGGATTTTGCGCAATTGGATCGGTGAAGACCAACATCGGTCACCTTAACGCCGCCGCGGGAGTCGCAGGCCTCATCAGAACTGTTCTGGCCTTGCAGCACCGCAAGATTCCACCCAGTCTGCACTTCCAGAGACCGAATCCTGAAATTGATTTTGACCAAAGCCCTTTCTATGTAAACAACTCACTTGAAGACTGGAAGAGTGGCGACACGCCCCGCCGCGCTGGCATCAGCTCGTTCGGCATGGGCGGCACCAACGCGCACGTTGTCCTGGAAGAAGCACCCGCCATCGACAAGGCACCCTCGCGGAGGCGCAATCAGGTCCTCGTCCTTTCTGCCCGAAGCTCTGAAGCATTGGAAGCCGCCACCCAGAATCTAGCCAATGTGCTCGCCAATCAACCTGAGCTTGATCTTGCCGGTACGGCCTACACCCTGCAGACCGGACGAAAGCATTTCCAGCATCGCCGTGTGCTCGTCTCAGCGGACCAGGCCGAGGCTTCCCAATTACTTTCTCGGCGCGATAGTCGGCGGGTCTTTACCGCTCAAACCGCTTCCGAAAAGAAGTCGGAAAATCGGCCGATCGTTTTTCTTCTCACCGGGCAGGGTTCGCAAAGCGTAGGCATGCTGTGCGAGCTTTATGACAATGAGCCAGTCTTTCGCCGCCACCTCGACTACTGCTGCGACCGGCTCAAAACCTCTCTCCGTCTCGATCTGCGTACCGTTCTTTATCCCGAAGCCGCCAAGGTTGCAGAGGCCGAAGGGCTTTTGCAGCAGACCCGGCTCGCACAGCCAGCGATCTTCTCGGTCGACTACGCGCTCGCGAAGCTTTGGATGCACTGGGGTGTGCAGCCGGCCGCGCTGCTCGGCCACAGTCTTGGAGAATACGTCGCCGCCTGCCTCGCCGGGGTGTTTTCTCTCGATGACGCTCTGGACCTTGTCGCTGAGCGCGGAAGGCTGATGCAGTCGGTTCCGCGCGGCGCCATGCTCTCGGTGCCGTTGGGGCGAGACGCCCTCGGCCAACTCGAAGCCGGCCTGTCTTTGGCAACCGTCAATTCTCCTGATCTCTCTGTCGTCTCTGGTCCCTTCGACGCCATCGAGCGCTGCGCCGACGCGCTAAAAAAGAAGGGAATCGAGTCCCAGCGCCTGCGCACCTCGCATGCCTTTCATTCCTCCATGATGGACAGCATTCTGGAGCCTTTCGTCGCCAGGATGGCCGCTATCACGCTGCGGCCGCCCGATCTTCCCATCCAGTCCAACCTGACCGGCACCTGGCTCACACCCGAGCAGGCAACCGATCCTGCCTACTGGGGTCGCCACTTGCGCAACGCCGTACTTTTCTCTGACTCAGTTTCCGAATTGTTGAAAGATCAGGACTACGCATTTCTCGAAGTTGGGCCGGGCCGCACGCTCACCTCCCTGGTGCGCCGCCTCCTTCCCAAGGGACACACGCGCGACCTGCTTTCTTCGTTGCCGCATCCCGACGATCAGGTCTCCGATTCGCAATCTGTGCTCACCGTGCTCGGCCGTTTGTGGGCCGCGGGTGTCGAAGTCGATTGGCAGGCGTTTCAAGATGGCGAGCCCAACCGGCGCGTCGCACTTCCTACCTATCCCTTCGAACGCCGCCGCTTCTGCGCAGAGCGCCCAAAGTTGTCGAAAGCTGCGGCCTCGACAGTGAGCGGAAAAACTCAGGATGTCGGGAAATGGTTCTATGTACCATCCTGGCGGCGCACCGCTCCGCCATCGCTTCCGCGGCTCAATAAAGCGGAAACAGCCAAAGCGGAAGCAGCTAAAGAGCGCTGGCTGCTCTATCTCGACGATCGCGGAGTCGGCGCAGCACTTGCTGAAGCACTGATCGCAGGCGGCAGCGACGTTGTTCTCGTTCGCCCCGGACGCTCCTTTGCGCGCGAGGCAGAAGGCAGCTACGTACTCTATCCAGGCGGTCGAAACCACTATGAAGCGCTCGTAGAAGACCTCGTTTCTCGCGACCGCCTTCCTTCGCACCTGGTGCATCTCTTTACGGTGACCAGCGGGCCTGAATCATCGGATCAATCCGGTTCGGAGTCGCTCTTCAACAGAGGGTTCTACAGCCTCCTCTATTCTGTTCAGGCCTTTGTCAAAGTCCCTTCGGCCAAGGCGCTTTTCATCGACGTGATTTCGAATCAAACGCAGGACGTAAGCGGCGGCGAACCGGTTTCCGCGGAAAAATCCGCGATCCTTGGCCTCTCCCGCGTCATCGGCCAGGAGTACGGCCACCTCCATTGCCGCAACATCGATGCAGCACTTTCTGAAAATCCAGTCGATCCCGCCTTTATCGCTCAACTCCAGGCAGAGCTGACATCCAGCTCATCCGAGCCCGTGGTAGCTCTGCGCGGCGGACAACGCTGGGTGCAGCATTTCGAGCCGGTCACCATTCCAAAGGATGCGGCAAGAACCCGCCTCCGCGAAAACGGCGTCTACCTCATCACCGGCGGATTGGGCGCCATCGGCCTTCTCGTTGCCCGCCACATCGCGGGGACCACGAAAGCTCGCCTCGTCCTCACCAGCCGCGCCGGCTTGCCTCCGCGCCAGCAATGGGACGCTCTGTCCGGCGATCCCTCAAACCAGTCTCTCAGTGAAAAGATCACCTCGATCCGCGAGATCGAAAGCCTCGGCTCTGAAGTCCTCGTTCTGGCCGCCAATGTTGCCAGCCAGCCGGAAATGCAAGCTGTCGTCGACAAAATCGATGCGCAATTCGGCTCCATCAACGGCGTAATCCATGCAGCCGGAGCCGTCGGGCCAGGCGATTTTGCAGACATCTCCGATTTGCACCGCGAAGGCTGCGAACGCCAGTTCCAGGCCAAGGTCCATGGAACCCACGTGCTCGAGCACGTGCTGCGCGGCAGGCCTCTCGATTTCTGTTTCCTCACTTCCAGCCTGTCCGCCTTGCTCGGCGGGCTTGGCTTCGCGGCCTACGCCTCTGCCAATGCCTTCCTCGACGGCTTCGCTCATGAGCGCAATCGCGAAGGCAAAACTCCTTGGATCGTGGTCAACTGGGACGGCTGGCTTCGCGGCGAAGTCCAGCCGCAAAGCGGGCCCCTTGCTTTGGCGATGACTCCCGCAGAAGGGATCGAGACCTTCGATCGAATCTTGGGCGCAAGGGAGCTTAACCATGTTGTCGTCTCCAGCGGCGACCTGGCCACTAGGCTGAGAGAATGGACTGGTACCGGGCGAGCCGAAGCAGAGAGCGCTGTCCCAGCCAAAGTGAAGACAGCAAATGTTTTGGAATTCGAGGATGCCGAGGCGTTCCTCAGCAAGACCGAAGCGACCCTTGCACCCATCTGGCGAGACGTTCTCGGTTTATCGCAAATCGGCCGTGATGAAGACTTCTTTGAACTCGGCGGGCATTCGCTGATGGCGACGCAGCTTCTCAGTCGAGTCCGCGATGCAATGGGCATCCCGCTCCAGGTCCGACAATTATTTGAAACTCGCACCATCGCTGCTTTTGCCGAGATAATAGATGCAAGTTTGTTGCGCGAAAAACTCGCCCGCAAAACTGAAGAGGAAGTCGGTGCTGACCGCGAGGAACTGACAATATGATGATTCGCGAGCTATTGGAGAAACTGGACGCCTGCGACATCAAAGTCTGGGTGGAAGGTGAGGGCTTACGCTGCAGCGCCCCCAAGGGAGCTCTCACGCCCGAACTGCAGGCCGAGCTGAAGTCCCGAAAAACAGAGGTGATTGCCTTCCTTCGCGCGGGCGAAGCGGTCAACAGTTCTCTGGTTCCCATCCAGCCCAAGGGAAGCCGTCCTCCCATTTTTGCGCTTCCAGGGCACAACGGCGATGTTTTCTGCTTTGTCCCGCTGGTCCAGCATCTGGGCGAAGAGCAGCCTTTCTATGGACTCCAGCCCCCCGGTTTCAGTGGCGAGCGAGAGCCGTTTGAGGATATTCCGTCGCTCGCCGCCCACTATGTTCGCCAGTTGAAGGCGTTCTACCCGGAAGGGCCTTATTATCTCGGCGGGTATTGTGCCGGGGGCACGATTGCCTTTGAACTTGCGCAGCAACTGACGGCTCAGGGAGACAAGGTTGCGTTGCTCGCGATTTTCGACTCCCCCTTTCCGGGCGCCTACAGCAAGTTCAACCGAATCGTGGTTGGTTGCCGTTACTTGCTCGACCGGATGCCTCATCACCTGCGCCGATTGCTGGCGATGGATGGTAAGACCCGAATGCAATTCTTCCGGAATGGTTTGCGTGTGACTAGGTCCCTGTTGTTTAGCCAGCGGCAAGCCGAGCCTCCAACTGTTGCCAACCTGCAGCCGGACTTCAAGGAACGAATTGCCGAAGCGACCATTACGGCAGTAAAGGCCTATAAACCAGCTCTCTTTCCGGGCCGGATCCATATTTTCCTGGCCAGCGAGGACTCGCGGCGGCACAACTATAACCGGGTTCTCTCCTGGTCGAAATATGCACTCAAAGGCGCCCAGATCTATGTGGGCCCTGAGGGGTGCGTCGGGTCGAATATGCTGCTGGAACCCCACGTGGAGGTATTGCAGGGCTATTTCCAGCAGTGCATCGCCTTGGCGTGCGCGAATGTCGCGAAGGAATTCGGGGTGGCCATTGCGCCTGAGCAAATCTCCAGAACAGCGCCTGATCCGTAAGCGTGTGGTCTTCCCCACTGGCGCGTAGCCGAGCGTGAGGCGACGATAGTTCATGGTTGATTCAGGGAGAGCGGGGCTGGAGTGTCGTCCGCGCAGGCGGCGTCCTGTATCTGAGAAGCGTCGGGTCGAGGAGCTGACGTTTCAGCCAGGTAAAAGCGTTGTACCGATAGCGAAAGTTAACGACGGGGCTCAAATACCAATTTGAGCAATGGGTACGCCACCTGCGGATTCCGACGCCAGCGACGGTGCAGAAGCGTTTGCCGACAATCGGTCCGACCGCACACTTCCTGATCTTCAACTATTTTCGACATCACAAAAGCTGTACGGTGTCCCGGGACACTCATGTTCTTCACATTCACGGCAGAGCCGACCTTGGGGGCAATGAGATCGTCTTGGGCCGCGCATGGAATCCGCAGGAGAGACAGTCGCTCAATGATCGTCCCGACATCGCGGAGGTTGACTCACGGTTGTTATGCCCGATGGATTTACGAGCGGAGAACTGGAGATCCTGCGCCTGTTGTCGCCGATGCGGGTTTGCTTCCGCTCTACTTCAGGCAGAAGCCCCATACATTCGAGCACGCGCAGGGAGGCGCCGCGAAAATCGATGGCGTACCCGCCCGGCCGCACTGCCGGCGCGCGCTCCACAATGGTTGGCTGAAATCCATAACGGCGATAGAATCCACAAGGCATCATCCCCACCATTCCGAAGATCGAGCTAAAGTCCCCTCGAGCGGTAACATTCCAGTTGCGGCCGCGTACCCCGCCGCAAGCGGATTCTTACCCCATTTGAACTCAGCAAGGAGATCCCGAAAAACTCCGGCCTATAGCAATTTCGGAATTG
>PLKU01000014.1 GCA_003140705.1 Acidobacteriaceae bacterium | reverse complement strand
TGGAAGCAAGCACAACCTGGAAGGAAATAGCAGCGACAGGAGCGAGCCCGATCCCGGTCCCTATTGGAGACGGATGCATCGTGACTGGCGCTTCTGGATAGGCGCTGTTTTCATGTCTGCCGCGCTCGCTATCTACGTTTTGAGTGGCGATCTGGCGTGGGTTCCAAATGGCCATCGGCAACCTGCGATGCCTGCGAGTGCTGCGAATTGAATTTTCGATGATAAAAGACGGACAGCAAACAATGGGCAAAGCACAGTTGTATCCTCTCCGGTTCGACCCAATCTATCAGTATCGGTTGTGGGGTGGCCGGCGCTTGCCTGGCTTGCTCTCCGCGCCGCTTCCGAGCGATGGGCCTGTCGGCGAAGCGTGGGTACTGAGCGACCGCACCGATCACCAAAGCCTGGTTGCGAATGGACCCCTTAAGGGCCAGACGCTTGGGCAAGTGATGGAGCAGTTCGGAGAACAGCTGATGGGGAAGCTGACTTCGCGCTTCCGCCGTTTTCCATTGTTGCTCAAGTTTCTAGACGCACACGAGATGCTTTCTGTTCAGGTACATCCCAGTGACGCACACCCAGAGCTGATTCCAGCGGGCGATACGGCAAAGACCGAAGCATGGGTTGTGATTGAAGCTGAGAAAGGGAGCCATATCTATTCCGGCCTAAAACCAGGCACAACTGCCGGCGGTCTGAGGGTGTCTATTGACGACGGAACCATTGCGGAACACCTTGTGAGCATTTCCCCGAAGCCGGGCGATGCCGTGTTCATCCCTGCTGGAACGGTTCACTCTCTAGGCGACGATGTTGTGGTTTTCGAGGTTCAGCAGAATAGCGATGTGACATTCCGACTTTACGATTGGGGTCATATCGATCCGGAAACCAAGGAGCCGCGGCCGCTCCAGGTGGATCAGGCTTTTGCCTGCATAGAGTTTGGAGCGAGCGATAGTGGCCTGGTCGTGCCCCGCGTGGAGACTACCACACCTGTTGAGCGCGAGAGACTCTTCGATTGCCATGCCTTCCTGTTGTGGCGAGCCCTCGGGCAAGACCCGTTCACCGTGGGAGCGATGGCAGAGCCGCGCTTGTTGGTTGGCATTGAGGGATCAGGTCAAATCATGCACGACGGCACTCCCTACGCGGTAGGGAAGGGAGATGTTTGGCTCTTGCCGGCTGAGGCCGGAGAGTGCGCGTTTCAACCAAGTGGAGAGGCGACCCTGCTGGAAATCGCGATCCCTTGATGGTGCAAGAAATCATCTGTACAACAGGATCTCAGACTGGGAGATGAATGAAAAAGCTCATCGTGTTCGATTTAGACGGCACCCTCGCGCCAAGCAAGTCGTCTCTCGCTCCACTGACCGCGGCGCTGCTGCGAGACCTGTTGGGCATCATCAAAGTGGCGGTGATCTCTGGAGGTGCATGGGCGCAGTTTGAAAAGCAACTCCTTACCGATCTTCCCAACGACAGTCTTCTTACAAATCTGTCTCTGCTTCCAACCTGTGGAACGAAATTCTTTCAATACAACGGAAAGTGGGAGGAACTTTATTCAGAGGATCTTACTGCGGAGCAAAAAATGAAGATTATTGATTCTCTGAACAAAGCGGCTGGTGAGGCAGGGTATCGGGCCGAGAAGGTATGGGGAAAGGTGATTGAGGACCGGGGAAGCCAGGTCACATACTCTGCGTTAGGTCAGCAGGCGCCCTTGGCAGAAAAGGAAAAGTGGGATGCCGATTTTGCTAAGCGGAAGAGGATCACGGCAATCCTGGAGACGCTTATTCCGGAGTTCTCCATCCGGATGGGCGGTGCAACCTCAATCGATGTGACCAAGCCTGGCATTGACAAAGCCTACGGTATAGGAAAGCTGCGGGACACCCTCCATCTCTCATTGAAAGAAATGGTTTACATCGGCGATGCGTTGTTTCCAGGCGGAAACGATTACCCGGCAGAAGAGGCTGGTGTTGTGTCGATTCCTGTCAAAGGGCCTGACGATACCAACCTGGTCATCACGACTATTCTTGCCTGCATGGGCGGAAAATGAGCCCGGCAGATGGAGCAAGCGGGCGAGGAGATTCGATGAGCGGCTTGAAGTTGCAACGTCTGGGGATGATTATGGAGCCGGATCCCGGTAATCCGTATGAAGTGGACGGGGTTCTCAATCCAGGAGCCGTCCGAGGCCCTGATGGCGAACTGTATCTCTTCCCGCGGTTGGTCGCGAAGGGAAATTATTCGCGGATCGGGATAGCGCGCGTGCAGTTCAATGAAGCCGGCGATCCGATGGGTGTGGAGCGCCTTGGCATCGCGCTGGAGCCCGAAGCCGACTATGAATTGCGGACGGGAGGCGGTGGATGCGAGGACCCACGTGTCACGTTCGTGGGGCCCCTTCAACGATACCTAATGACTTACACGGCATGGTCATCCCATGGCCCGCGGATTGCCTTGGCGGTTTCGGAAGATATCTTCCACTGGAGGCGTCTGGGGCTCGCTACTTTTGCCTCGACAGACGGCATCGAATTCGGCAACGTAGACGACAAAGATGCCAGCCTCTTCCCGGCCGTTATTCCCGATCCATCAGGGCAGCCGGAGTTGGCCTTGCTTCACCGGCCGCTTTTTCCAGGTACCCGTCCTGAGGAAACAGCCTGCAGCCCTGCAACCCGTGACGTGGATATTGATCGGGAGAGCATCTGGATTTCTTACTGCCAAATGGCACTTAATCGTAAGCCGTTTCGCACCGGCAAGTTTACCTTTCATCATCGCTTGGCCTCCCCTGTATCGCCTTGGGAACGGCTCAAAATCGGCGGCGGCACTCCACCGATCTTGACGCGGTACGGATGGATGATCGTCTACCACGGTGTCAGCGAAATTGATGCGCCTGAAACCGACAGGCACATGTTGCGCTATTCGGCAGGGGTGATGATTTTTTCCAAGGAGCATCCGCTCGTGATTACCTACCGTTCGGTTGAGCCGGTGTTGACGCCGATGCT
>PLKU01000468.1 GCA_003140705.1 Acidobacteriaceae bacterium | reverse complement strand
GATCTAGCCTGCAACTGAATCACTGCCTGGGAGGAGCTTTTCGCAAGAAGCCGCCCTCGCTTTTAGCTTCCGCGCCAGCCGCGAGATCGTGCCATGCAACAGTCCCGCTGTTTCAAGTTCACTCCAAGTACAATACAAGGTGACAGTTGAAACCATTCTTTTTGAAAGCGTTCAGTTCAATTCGTAACCGCTGCCGCCAAATAAGTAAGGCCTTAGTAACCTGCACAAGAGGCACATTGGGGGGGACCCAACCTTTCAAAACGTCCTGCTTAGCCGATTCCTATGATCGACGGGAGAAGACACCATCTCCAGCCATTCATAGAACAGGCAGACTTTGCTCCGGTGGTACATAAAACTCAAGATCGGCAACTGGCACGCATTCATCATCGGCTTGGAGCGGTGAAAATTCCAGTCGGGAGCTGCCAAGGGGCAAGCTTCAATTCCTGAAAAGAGCAACCATCACCAAAACTGTTGGAAATGCCAAGATCGCAGCGCTGGCCAAAAATGCGGAAAGGACCCCCTGCCACACTGGGTGAAACCTTGCAAGTGTCGGCCAAAGCGGATTGGTCGCATGGGTGCGATTCATGTCGATTGCGATTGTCGCTCCTGCTTGCATCCCACACACGAGCGCGAGCAAACCTCTGGCGATCGCCGGATGAGTCACTGGATTCTTTCGGCTAATATATAGCTGACCTTAGGTTGG
The DNA here is from genome assembly GCA_003140705.1 of Acidobacteriaceae bacterium. Lineage (GTDB taxonomy): Bacteria > Acidobacteriota > Terriglobia > Terriglobales > Acidobacteriaceae > Telmatobacter. Next base: position 12,420 of record PLKU01000468.1, on the reverse strand, counting down.
GCCACCGCCATTGGGGTTTCCGTAAGGCTTTTGACTGCACGTATCGGTGTCACACTGATCTGCGCACCACAGCTCTGGCGATTGAATGCCGTGACAAACCCGCCATGAGCGCGCACAACCGCATCGACGAATGCAAGGCCAAGGCCATGTGGCCCGCCCGAGGTGATGAGTGAGAATCAGAACTTGCTATCTTGCAACGGAGTGCAGGCTCGTGAGGAGTTTGCTACCAGCCACGATGCCGTTGGTTCTGGTCACTGCGGTCCATTTGTTTCTCACTGGGATGTCGTGCGCACAAGACAATTATGAAATCCAAGTTTATGGCTCAGACACCGTCAAGCCCTCAACGACGATGGTGGAGCTGCATAGCAACTTTACGGTCGACGGTTCGAAAGCATTGCCTGGTTCGCCATACACTGCCGATGGCACCTATCCGACAAACCATGCAGAGCACGAGACCGTTGAGATTACGCAAGGCATCAACAACTGGGCCGAGGTGGGCTTTTACATTTTTACCAGCATCAACTCCGGTGAAGGCTGGCAGTGGGTTGGAGATCACATTCGGCCAAGGGTACGGGCTCCTGACAGCTGGCACTTACCGGTAGGGCTAAGCATTTCCAACGAGATCGGATATCAGCGCGCCCGCTACTCCCCTGACACCTGGACCTGGGAGATCCGTCCGATCATCGATAAGCAGGTGGGCCGTTGGTACCTCGCGTTCAATCCCACGCTCGATCGCTCCTGGCACGGTCCCAGCGTGCATCAGGGGGTCACGTTTTCACCCAACGTCAAGGTAGGGTACGACTTTACGAAGAAGGTGAATGCCGGCATCGAATATTACGCATCCTATGGTGACCTTGCCAGCTTCGACGCTCTTCACGACCAGGAACAGCAACTCTTCGTCGCAACCGATCTCGACGTCTCTCCGAAATGGGAGATCAATTTCGGAGTGGGCATCGGTGCGACAGCGTCTACCGACCATTTGATTGTGAAGGGTATCATTGGCCGCCGCTTCAGCTGGAGCCGGAAAAAGTTAAGCCAATGAGAGATTGAGAAAGCACAAGGCAGGAGTGATTACCAGCGCCATCATTGCAAGACGCTGCCTGATAGTTCCCCGCTACCTGGAGGTCGGTCGCGGGGAACCGCACTTGGATCTTCTAGAATCCACTGGAACTTTTAGAGCAGATTCTGCGTTTCAATTCGGAGCCTTCAGTAACCAAACATTTCAACGAGCATTCGGTTGATCTCGGGATCGTTCCGGAATTGATCGAGGGGAAGAGCGCAGGTAAGAGCAAGATCGAATGCTGGAGTGGATTCAGCGATAGCCTGCGAGAGCGCCTGCCGAACGGCTGGAATATCGCCCAAATCAACATAGATGGTTAGTGGGGCGAAGGCTGGAACAAATTCGCCGCGGCTGCTCCGCTCCTCCAACTCGCACAACAGCCGTTTGGCATCTTCGCTGCGCCCGGCGCGCGCGTACGCAGCTCCTAACAGGCCGATGAAGATGGGTGCGCGGGAAACGGAGCTGACGTGTTCCAGGGTCTCAATGGCCTCCAGTTCCCTCCCGAGATAGCACTCCGAGAGCCCCTTAATCCAATGGCCAAACAGGTAGTCCGGTTGCAGGCTCACTGCCTGCGAAGCGTAGCTCAGCCCATCTTCAAAACGCTTGGAAATGACGAAAGCGCAGGCGGCAAGGGCGTGGATGAACGGACTCAGCGGATCCAACTGGCATCCCAGCACCGCATGCTCTATCGATTCCTCCGGGCGACGCTCCATGGCCAGGAATAAGCCGTAGTACGCTTGCGCCAGCGACGAGCGGGGATTGAGCTTGATGGCTTTCTGGAAGTATGGCCCGGCCTCACGCCATTTCGAGACAAAGTAGAAGGTATAGAAGGCGCGCGTGAAGCTGACTTCCCAGAGCTCTGGGGCAAGTTCTGCGGCTTTAGCCATGGCGGCCAGCGCGGGCTCCCTGCCATCTTCGTGCGAGATCCATCCATAGACCCTGAGAATGCCGTAGCAGTCCGCGAGACCTGAGTAAGCAAGCGCGAATCTTGGATCGAGCTCAATGGCCTGTTGGAAACATTTCATGCCCAGGCGAACTGTGGAGACCATCCGCTGGCTGCACAGGTGACGGCCTTTGAGGTAAAGCTCGTAGGCCTCCAGATTCTTCGTCGCGGGTTTGACGCCCGCCCCGAGAGTGACCTTGAGTTGTTCGGCAATGGCGCGCGCAATCTCATCCTGGACGGCGAAGATATCCTCCATCTGCCTGTCGTAGCGGTCGGACCACAGTTGGAAGCCGTTTCTGGCGTCCACCAATTGGGCGGTGACGCGGACCCGATTGCCGGCGCGCCGAACGCTGCCGTCAAGAATGTTGACAACGCGAAGTTTGGAGGCAATCTCGCTGACCTCCGTGTTCTTGCCCTTAAACGAGAACGACGAACTCCTCGCGGCCACACGCAGGCCGTCAACCTGACTCAACGCGATCAGAATTTCTTCGGCCAGTCCGTCGCTGAAATACTCGTTCTCCTTATCCGCGCTCAGATTGACGAAGGGCAGCACGGCGATGGAAGCGGCTTCTGGCTGGTGGGCAGAGGGCTGGGCTACCTTCGCGAGCGCTTGCTTCAGCAGACTCATGCTCGAAAAACGCGCGCACGGGTCTTTTGTCATGCAGTGGGAAACCACAGAGTCGAGCTCTGCCGGCACCTGAGGCGCGACCTCTCGCAGGGGCCGCGGTTCCTTGTGAAGAACAGCCGCAATCGTTGAAATCGGAGTCTCCTCGGAAAAGGCCCGCTTGCCTGAGAGCATCTCGTATAAGAGCACTCCAAATGAAAACACGTCGGAGCGGGCGTCAACCAACTTTCCCGCAGCCTGCTCGGGCGACATGTAAGCCGCCGTTCCAAGAATCGTTCCCATCTGCGTGGCACCGGTGATGGTTGCGTCGGACGGGTCCGCCTCATGCACCTTGGCCAGCCCGAAGTCCAGCACCTTTACCCGGCTCGCAGCCTTGACGTTGGCCGGCTTCAGATCCCGATGGATGACTCCTTGCCCGTGCGCATATTCCAGTGCGCCTGCGATCAGATCTGCAATGCGCAGCGCTTCTTGAACATCGATCGGGCCCTTTGCAATCAGATCCACAAGCGTGTCGCCCTCGATGAGCTCCATCACCAGCGCACCCTCTTCCACGCCAAATATCGTGGCGATGTTGGGGTGATTCAGCGATGCCAGTACCTTCGCCTCGCGCTTGAACCTTGCCAACCTCTCAGGGTCGTTGGCCACTGCCGCGGGCAGAATTTTGATGGCCACTTCCCGATCCAGTTTGGTGTCGGTGGCGCGATACACCTCGCCCATACCCCCTTCACCGAGCTTGGCCGTGAGGGTGTAATGCGCAATAGTGGTTGGTTTGGACATGGTTTCCCGTAGACCGGATCGTATCACCTTTATATCGAGTATCGTAGAGCGTAAGTCGCTCTTTGTTTCGATCGTGCCTTCGTGTAGAATTGGCCCTGCTTTCATCGCACAGAACGCCGCAGGGAACACCTGCCTAGCCCTCGGAGGCCCGATCTGATAGGTCGCAGGCTCTCGCATTATCAAGTCACGGCAGCGATTGGGGCAGGCGGCATGGGCGAGGTGTATCGCGCCACCGACACCAAGCTCGGTCGCGATGTGGCGCTCAAGGTGCTGCCTGCCGAGATGGCGCACGATCCCGAACGCCTGGCTCGGTTTCAGCGAGAAGCACGCGCTGTTGCTGCGCTCAATCATCCGCATATTGTCACGATCTACTCCGTTGAGGAAGTCGACGGCACCTACTTTCTGACCATGGAATTGGTTGAGGGTCAGCCGCTGGATCGACTGATTCCTGCCGGCGGGCTTTCCGCCCATCAGATTGTCGAAATCGCCGGCGCACTGGCAGATGCGCTCGCCGCTGCACATGAGAAGGGAATCATCCATCGCGATCTGAAGCCTGCCAACGTGATGGTCACAAACGAAGGCCGCGTCAAGGTCCTGGACTTCGGGCTTGCCAAAGAGTTGAGTGCGGCGAAATTCGACGATGCGACCCGCACATCGCTCGGAAACACGCAGATGGGGGTGATCATGGGCACTCCAGCTTACATGTCGCCAGAGCAGATTGCGGGGCGGCCTCTGGATCATCGAACCGACATATTCTCGCTGGGTGTTGTGCTGCACGAGATGGCGACGGGGAAGCAGCCTTTCGTGGGAGACTCCAGCGCGGAACTGATCTCTGCTGTTCTTCGCGATGCCCCGATTTCCGTCTGCGAAGTTCGACCTGACCTGCCCGCCGATCTGGCCCGTATTGTCCGCCGCTGTCTCGAGAAGGACCCGCGCCACCGCGTGCAGACTGCGCGCGATGTCGCCAACGAGTTTCGTGACTTGGCTCGACAGGCGCAACAGGAGACGCCGGCCCCGACCACGACCTCGCGCGCGGTTCCTGTTGCCAATTCCGGTTCTGCCCGCGCCGACGAGGGATTCTGGGTCGCGGTGCTGCCGTTAAAGTACAGTGGTGCGGACGCTGATTTGACTGCGCTGGCGGAGGGACTAACCGAGGATATCGTGGCCGGCATGTCGCGATTCTCGTACCTGAGGGTGATCGCGCGGAGTGCGACTTCGCGCTACGCAAACCAGGCTGTTGAGGTCAGCTCAGCCGCGAAAGACCTTGGCGCCCGTTATGTGATGGAGGGAACCGTGCGTCAGGCGGGGAGCAAGGTGCGCATCGCCGCGCAACTTGTGGATGCAACCACCGGCGCTCACCTTTGGGCGGAGACGTATGTGCGAACATTCAGCCCAGAGGCCCTGTTCGACCTGCAGGACGAACTTGTGCCGCGCATCGTTTCAACGGTGGCTGACTCGCGTGGGGTGCTGGCGCAAACGATGGGAGAATCACTGCGCAACCGGACACCCGATCAGCTGACTCCCTATGAGGCTGTGCTGCGCAGCTTTGCGTACCTGCAACGAATTAATGCGGAAGAGCATGCCCTTGCAAGATCCGCGCTGGAACGGGCCGTGGAAAAGGCGCCCGGCCAGGCCGACGCCTGGGCCATGCTGTCGATCATGTACCGTGAAGAGTACTCGCAGGGCTTCAACCTGCTTCCCGATCCGCTTGGCCGGGCCTCGGCGACTGCACGGCGAGCGATCGAGGTTGGGCCGTCAAATCATTACGCGCATCATGCCCTGGCCTCGGTTCTGTTTTTCCAGCGGGAACTACAGGCATTCCGGAACGCGGCCGAGCGGGCAGTCGCGCTGAACCCCATGGATGGCTTCAACCTGGCCTACATGGGCAACTACATGGTGAATGGCGGGGAGTGGGAGCGAGGGTGCGCTTGGACCGAAAAGGCCAGGAACCTGAATCCGAACTTTCCTGGATGGTACTGGTTTGCGCCGTCGCACCGGGCGTACCACGAGGAAGATTATCGCACCGCACTCGAGTTTGCCCTGAAAGTCAACATGCCGAGCCTTTGGCGCAGCCACCTTCTGCTGGCCGCAATCTACGGACAGCTTGGCGAAGTTGAAGCTGCGCAACGGGCGGCACGCGACCTGCTTACCATGCGACCGGATTTTGCGGGTGCGGAGAGGATAGAACTTGGGAAATTCTGGCAGCCAGAGTTTGCCGAGCATGTCATTGAAGGCCTGCGTAAGGCGGGAATGAATATCGCGGGCGAGGCAAGGCTGGGGCCGGCCAAGTCCTCTGCAAAGNNGCGCCGAGAAAGACCAGGAGTACTTCTCTGACGGTCTAGCCGAAGAGATTATCAACTTGCTCGCGCGCATCCCCGGATTGCGCGTCATTGCGCGTACGTCGGCATTCGCGTTCCGCGGCAAGGAGGAAGACATCCGAGGGATTGCCGAAGCCCTGGGCGTCGGAACAATCCTTCAGGGTAGCGTGCGCCGAGCCGGCAGCCGCATCCGCGTAACGGCGCAGCTGATCAAGGCTGATGACAGAGCCCTGATCTGGTCGCAACGATATGATCGCGAACTGACCGACATTTTTGCTGTCCAGGACGAAATCTCAGCCGCAATTGCCGAACAGTTGAAAGTAAGCCTGACCCCATCTCCTGCGATGGGGAAACACACCACAAATGTCGCCGCCTATGAAGCACTACTGGAAGCGCGACACCATTTGTACAAGTTTTCACCCGATAGCATGGCCCGTGCTCTTCGGTGCCTAGAGAATGCGCTGTCGATCGATCCGAACTATGCGGCAGCCCTGACCAGCCTGGCGATGTACTACGGCAGGTTAGCCGAAATGGGAGCAGCGAACGCCACAGAGACGCTGCCCAAAGCTCGCGCAGCTGCGCAAAAGGCCCTTTCCCTCGACGATGGCCTGGCCGGCGCTCATGCTGCACTCGGTTTTGTGAGCGCCGTCGGAGACTATAACTGGGCCGAGGCCGCAAATCACTTCCGCCGCGCGCTCGAATTGGATTCCGTATCTCCTGAAGTCATTGCCCCTTACGCCGTCTATTATTTGAAGCCTCAGGGGCGGCTCGAAGAGGGTCTGGATGAATTGAAGCGTTGGCTGCAGAGAGATCCGCTCTCGATCATTGCCCGCAACGACGCCGCAATGTACCTGCTGATCATGCGCCGCTACGAGGATTGCATCGCCATGGCAGAAGAAACACTGAGCCTGGAGCCGAACGATGCCTTTTCAATGTTTTGCATTGTTGAATCCAAGATGGGTCTGCAGCGATATGAAGAAGCGATCGCCCTCGCCGAAAAGTGCTGTGAAATCCATCAGCGATGGATCGTGCCACTTGCGTATCTGGGTATTTCTTATGCTCGCGACGGTCGGGCAGAGGATGCGCGTCGGGTAGTGGCTGAAATGCATGAACTGAGCGAAAAGAGCGGCTACCTGCATGCAAACGCCGTTGCCGCGGTTCATGTGGCGTTGGGTGAGATGGAAATCGCTGCAGATCTGCTTGACCAGGCTATTGATCAGCGGGAATTGATGATCACCAACTTGAAGGGGTGGTCCCTCTATGACGATTTCCGCTCGCATCCGCGTTACCCCGCGCTGCTTACAAAGATGAATCTCGCCTGACGCCCCCGATGGGTTATGTTAATGAAATGGATTGACTTCGCCCTCCAGGGCGACGAGGAGCAAGATGGCTTTCCCCACCCTTAGTTATACCGATGCTGATGGTCAGCACGACGTGATTCTTGACCGCCCTTCCACGTCTATTGGACGCTTACCCGACCAGGACGTGGTTCTGCGCGATCAATGCGTCTCGCGCCAACACGCGACCATCATACGGGAAAACGACGTCTACTCGGTTGTGGACAGGAATAGCAGCCACGGCACCTATTTGAATGGCGTGCGAGTTCAGCGGGCTCCTTTGCATCCCGGCGACTTGCTGCAACTGGGTTCACTGGAGGGACCGCGACTCCAATTCCATTTCCATGAAGTGAGCAGAGGAGAGCCAACCTCACAGATTGGCCTGGTGTCCAGCCTCCGATTTCCGATCAACGAGTTTCCGTTTATCGACGGGAAAGAACTTCCGGCTGCCCGCGAGATGGAGCAGTTGAACTGGTTGCTGAGCGCCGCCCGGCAGCTCAACGCTGGGGGAGCTATTGAGGAGATCCTCACAACTCTGCTCCAGTTGACCCTCCAACTCACCGGCGTTGAGCGCGGGTTCGTTTTCCTGCGCGAGGCCGGTGAGATGAAGCTTGCGCGAGGGCTCAATGCGGAAGGCAAGATAGTCGAGCAGGATTCGACCATCTCACGGCGGGCCATGCAGAGAGCGATCGAGAGCGACGCAAAATTCTCCATCAGTGACACGCTCACCGACGACAAGGCATCGGCATGGGCCAGTGTGATGGTGAATAAGATTCGCAGCATTTATTGCATTCCGTTGCGTAAACGCGACGCAAATGGCCAGCACACAGAGCTGCTTGGGCTTCTCTATCTTGACAGTCAGATTGGGGCAGGAAACCTGAGCGAGGTGGATCATCAGCTGCTGGACACAATCTCAACTGAAGCCGCTGCATTGCTGCAGAATGCGCTGCTCGCCGAAGCTGAGTACAGGTCGAGAAGGGCGCGCGAGGAACTTGAAGTTGCCGCCAGGATTCATAGCGGACTGATGTCGATCACGATGCCCGTCATTCCCTTCGCCGTGGTCAAGGCGAGGAGCATTCCCTGCTACGAGATTGGCGGCGATTTCTTCGACGCGGTGGCGCTCGACGATTGTGTATGCGTGGCCATTGCGGATGTTTCAGGGAAGGGCATCCCAGCCGCCATTGTGGCCGCGACGATGCAGGGAATCATCCACGCGCAATTGCTTTCAGGGCAAAATCTGGCAGAGATCGCGGCGCTCTTGAACCAGTTTCTTTATACGCGAAACGTGGGTAAGTACGCCACCATGGTGTTGCTTAAGCTCTTCCCGGACGGGAGCGTTGAATACATGAATTGCGGCCACATTCAGCCGCTTCTGATCCATGACACCGGGGTGAAATGGCTTGAAGAGAGCAGCCTGATTGTGGGCCTGCTACCCGACGCAACTTATGCCTCCGCGCGCTGCACGCTGAAGCCGGGAGAGAGGATTCTCCTCGCGACTGACGGATTGGTCGAAGCGGAGAATAGCGACGGTGATCCCTTTGGTGACCAGAGATTGAGTGAAGTTGCTCCTCATCAAGATATGAACCAGATCCTCGACCTTGTGGCCAGATTCCAAGCGAACAATGAAGCACAGGATGACTGCACGTTGGTTGAGGTGCGGTACAACGGCGCGCGTGAACAATCTTTGGTCGAAGCAACCTAATGGCCGCTCTACTGAGTATTCGCGACCTGCATATTCGCTTTGGCTCCGCGGAGGCAGTACGCGGAGTTGGCTTCGAGCTTGCCGAAGGCGAAGTGCTGGGTCTTGTCGGGGAATCGGGATCCGGCAAGAGCGTCACAGCTCTTGCCATCATGGGTCTTCTTGGGCCTGCAGCCAAGGTTGATGGGTTGGTCTTGTGGCAGGGCACCGATCTGCTGCAGTTGCGCGGCGGTGCGATGCGCGAGCGGCGTGGCCGGGAGATCGCCATGATCTTCCAGGAACCGATGACTGCACTCAACCCGGCCATGCAAATTGGCCGACAGGTGGCCGAGGCCGCTGAAGCACATTTCCCCTCCTGGACGGGCCGAGAGGCTAAGTGCAAAGCGATTGCTGCCCTGGAAGCCGTCGCCCTGCCGGATGCCCCGCGCCGCTACGGCGACTATCCTCACCAGTTTTCAGGCGGGCAGCGGCAGCGAATTCTAATTGCCATGGCGCTCATCAACAGACCGCGCTTACTCATAGCCGACGAGCCAACGACTGCCCTGGATGTTACCGTCCAGTCGCAGGTGCTCGATCTGCTTAATGGGCTGCAACAACGGCATGGGCTGGCGATGCTGTTCATCTCCCACGACCTGGCCGTAGTGGGCCAGGTGGCCAGCCGTGTAGCCGTGATGCGCGCTGGCCAGGTGGTTGAGACAGGCCCAAGTGCACGCTTGCTTACCGCGCCCGAGCATCCCTACACCCGGAGCCTGCTTGCCGCAGTGCCTACTCTGCGCACCGATCGGAACCAACCCCTCGCGAAAGTGGGATAGACCATGCCGAAGCCGTGTCTATACTCACCCCATGCGGATTGCGCTTTTAGGTAAGATCGTCGGCCAGATGAGACAGGATGCCGCCTCACCGCGCTCTGTCGTCGTCAGCAGCCGCCATGCCGGCGTTGTTGATGAATCTGCAAATAGAAGAAACACAACACTTTTATCGAAACTTTGGTGCGTCGCCGGGGCTGTACTGCTGGTGATTTTGACCGGTTGTACAGGTCAACCACTGTTCAATTCAGGGCCTCAGCAGCCGACGCAGGTCGTGCAAGCGGCACAGTTCACAAAGCCCGCACCGAAACCGAAAAAGGCCGCCCCGAAGCCTGAGCCCACCCAGATGGAGCTCTATGAATACATTCGAAGCAAGCTACTATCTCTCAGCGCGAATGACGGAATCAACGACAATCTCGAGGTTTCATTTGACCCGGAAATGTCAGTTCTGTCGGTAACTCAGCCCGACGGCCACTGCGACATGTTCTTGAGCGCAATTGACACAAACAGCGCACTTTGGGAAAGCGCCGATCCCAGCGACGCCAGCCACCCCCGCGGCGAGGTTTTGCGTCTTACGCTGAATTCGGCGAGTGGAAAGTCGGCGAGGACCTGTTACGACACCCAGAATCGAATCGATAAAAGCTTTACGCCAAATCGGGCTCGCTTGTTTTTCTCCCTTGCCAAGGCAAATGCGAGTCCTGGGTTTACAGAGAAGATGGATAAGGCAATCAAAAAGCTGATCGTCCAATGCGGCGGCGCCCCCGAGAAACAAATCCTGTAAACTCGAAGCCAGTTCAACATCCTGGCAGGAACAACCCCATTTCTGGAGACGGCCTTCGCGAGCGTGCGGACGATAATCATTGGCGGCGGCATCGGTGGATTGTGTGCAGCGATTGCTTTGCGCAGTCGAGGCATCGATGCCGAAGTCTATGAGAAAAGCGCTGTACACAAAGAGGTCGGGGCCGGGATTTCCCTTTGGCCGAATGCCGTGAAGGCTCTTGTCAAGCTTGGCCTTGGGGATGCACTGCATTCAATCAATTTCGCACCCGAGCATTTCGCATTGCGGCGACAAAACGGCGCCACAATCTCGGTTACGGATTCAATGGAAATGAAGAGCCGGTTCGGGAGCGGCGTCACCGTTCTTCATCGCGCCGACCTGCTGGCCATGCTGGCAGAAAGACTTGGAACCGATCATATCCATCTGGGCCATGAATGCTCGGGATTCGACGAGGATCAAGACGGTGTAGCAGTAAAGTTTACGAATTCCGAAGCAGCGACGGGCGACATTCTGATTGGGGCGGACGGCATTCGCTCAGCCGTCAAGACGCTTCTCGGGCACCATGATCCGCTTCGCTATTCCGGTTATACCGCCTGGCGCGGAGTGGCTGAATATGATCACTTGGATTTCACGCCGGGTGAAACATGGGGGCGCGGAAAGCGATTCGGAATGCTCCCCATCCAGAACGAAAGAGTTTACTGGTACGCAACGGCCAATGTCCCCGAACATGAATCGGATCCGCCCGAAGGCCCAGCAGCTCTACTTCTTTCACTTTTTAGCGGATGGCACGAACCAATCGAAAAGTTGATTCGCGCAACCGGCGCAAACATCTTACGGCACGACGTCTACGATCGAAGACCATTGAGGTCCTGGGGGCGAGGTCGAGTGACTTTGCTTGGGGATGCAGCCCATCCAATGACGCCCAACCTTGGGCAGGGAGCCTGCCAGGGAATTGAAGACGCGATGGAATTAGCCGGGCAGCTGGCGGTGGGCCCTGACATTGAACGCAGCCTGAGGGCCTACGAGGCAGCTCGGATCCCGCGCACGGGCAGGATTGTCGTCGAATCGCGCCGTCTCGGCGCAATCGGACAATGGAACTCGCTTCCTCTCTGCAGGCTGCGGGACCTGGCCTTCAGTGTCGCGCCCAAGTCCGCTGCTCTTCGAAGCTTTGCGCCAATCATCGCCTATGAAGAACACCTTGCCGATTAGCGTGTGGGAGCGGAGCGCCTTCCCGGTTCAGGAAGCAATCAAAAAATGAATTGAGAATAAACACACCACCGCCCCTCGGCACACCGAGAGGCGGGTTGGTGAGGATGGATTGAAGCTACTCGGCCGCGACAGCTTCAGTGACTGGCTCGGCTGCTGGGGCATCGGTAGTGGCTTCGCCCAGAACCTTGACCTTCACATGAGCGGTGACTTCGCGGTGCAGCTTGATGGACACAGTAAAATCGCCAACGCTTTTGAGCGGCTCGTCCAGCTGGNNGATCTTGCGGCGGTCCACCTCGAAGCCCTTGGCTCCGAGGTCGGCAGCGATATCCGATGAAGTCACCGAACCGAACAGGTGGCCGGCCTCGCCAGACTTGCGAGTAAAGGTGAGCACGATCGGTTCAAGCTTGGCCAAAAGTACCTCAGCCTGAGCCTTTTCAGTTGCTGAGCGGCGTGCAGCAGCATTCTTCATCTGGTCGATCACGGCCTTGTTGGCTGCGGTTGCCTGTAGCGCCAGCTTGCGGGGCAACAGGAAGTTGCGGCCGTAGCCTTCTGCGACCTTCACCACGTCTCCGCGATGGCCGAGGTTGGCTACGTCTTCTTTCAGAATTACTTCCATTTCAAAATCTCCAGTGTTAAGGGCGGCCCGCCGAAGCCCGGGTTGTCTCCGTCACAACTCCCAGCCCTCTGCGGCACCGCGCAGGATTCAAAATCTGCACCCTGACCCATGTCGCCAGCCAAGTTTGGTTTGATCAAATCATCGACCTTTCCGAACGAGCGGGTCACGAACAACGAAAGGCGACTCGATCAAATGCAACCGTCGCACCAAACTTTAGTGGCGTGTTGCAAACGGCAGCAGAGCGATGTTGCG
>PLKU01000026.1 GCA_003140705.1 Acidobacteriaceae bacterium | reverse complement strand
AGGCCGTGGCGGCCACCGATGCGATTGGCTTCGAGAAGAAGGGCGACGGGGTCGTCGATTTGGCGGCCGTTGAGTGCGACGGGAAAGCCCTCCTCAAAGCGGACGGCGACCTGTTCGCGCTGAATTTCGACATCATCACGCCAGAAGGCTGTGCCCATGATGGGAACGACGATCTTGATGGAGGTAGAAAGGTGCTCCAGGTCTTTTGCTTCGTGGGTTGCGCCGAGGATGTTGGANNGTGGAGTAGGCCTTCTCGGCGGACATCTTGTAGGCGAAGCCGTGGTGCTGCATGAAGGCGGACATCTCGGCGCGGCCGCCGAGCTCATCGATGAAAGCGGTGTCGAGCCAGGGTTTGTAGACCTTGAGGCCGGGATTGACGAGCAGGCCGTAGCGGTAGAAGCNNCCGTCGCCCCAGATGTGGACGTCGTCCTCCTGCATGGCGGAGACGAGCATGGTGCCGGTGACAGCGCGGCCGATCGGCGTGGTGTTGAAGTAGGGGACGCCGGCAGTGGTGATGTGGAAGGCGCCTGCCTGGAGCGCGGCGATGCCTTCGCGAACGAGCGGGCCGCGGCAGTCAATGAGGCGAGCTTTTTCGGCACCGTATTCGAGGGCCTTGCGCGGAATCTCGTCGTAGTCGGTTTCGTCGGGCTGGCCCAGGTTGGCCGTGTAGGAGTAAGGGATGGCTCCCTTCAGCCTCATCCAGTGGAGGGCGGCGGAGGTGTCGAGCCCGCCGGAGAAGGCAATGCCAACTTTCTGGCCGACGGGCAGGGATTCGAGAATTACGGACATGCTTGGGAACCTCAGAGAACTGCTAGCAAATCACTGATTGTGAGACCAAATTCGTTGCTATAGGCGATGGACGAGCTAGTACCTAGCAGCTAAAAGCCCCTACATTCGCCAGGCCGCCCAGGAGCAGAAGTAAAAGGGCTTTCTGCGCGTGCATGCGGTTTTCGGCTTGATCGAAGACGATGGACTGCGGGCCGTCGAGAACCGCATCGGTGACCTCGGCGTTTCGGCGCGCGGGCAGGCAATGCATGAAGACGGCGTGCTGCGCGGCCTTCTGCATCAATGCTTCGTTCACCTGGAAGGGACGGAAGATGGGCGCGCGCTTGGTGGATTCGTGCTCGAAGCCCATGCTGACGCAGACATCGGTGTAAACCGCGTCGGCGCCTTCGACGGCAAGCTGAGGGTCCTGCAGCAGGCGAACTTCACGGCCGTTGGCTGCGGCGATCTCTCGCGCCTTGGTGACGATTTCGATGTCTGGCGAATATCCGCGCGGAGTGGCGATGGTTACGTTGGCGCCGAGTTGCGCGCCGGTGAGCATGAGCGAGTGNNGCCATCTCGGTGATGGTGTCGTGCGCGTAGGTGCGCAGCACGATGATGTCGACCCAACGCTCGACGTTCTTTGCGACGTCGGAGACGCTTTCGCGCTCGCCAAGCGGCGAGCTGGTGTGGTCAACGAAGATCGCGTTGCCGCCCATGGTGTTGATGCCGGTCTCAAAACTGAGGCGCGTGCGCAGGCTGGCCTTCTCAAACATGAGGACCATCTGTTTGGCGTCGAGGGCATGGCGATACTCGCGCGGGTTGCGCTTGACGTCGTGACCCAGCTTGAGGATGGCGCGCACCTCAGAGCTGGACAGGTCGGCAATGGAACACATGTCCTCGCCGGCAAGGCGCACGGCGGCGGCAAGAATATCGGGGTCTTTTTGAACTGGCACAGCTGTCTCCAAACGTTCGAGGGTTGCTTTGCTAGACATGGCTGAATCCTCCTGCGGCGTTGGCAATGGTGTGAGCTGCGGCGGGAGTCGCGCTGCGAACTCCGGCGTTTTCAGTGAAGATTTCGTCCAGCGCCGCGAAGGCGGTGTCCACGTGTGAGCGCTCCAGAATGTATGGAGGCAAGAAGCGCAACACCGTGTCGCTGGTGCAGTTGATGAGAATGTGCCGTTTGAGCATCTCGGCGACGATGAGCTTGGCGAGATCAGCGGAATCGAGTTCGGCGGCGACCATCAGGCCCTTGCCCCGGACGTCGATGATGGCCTCATGGCGCTTGGCAAGGCCACGCAGCTGTTCCTGGAAGTAATCGCCGACTTCAGTGGCGTGCGCAAGGAGGTTTTCTTTCTCCATGTAGTCGATGACGGCGATGGCAACGGAGCAGGCCAGGGGACCTCCGCCGAATGTGGTGCCGTGCATGCCGGCGTGCATGACGCGCGCTACCTCCTCCGTGCAGAGGACGGCGCCGAGCGGCAGACCGCCAGCGATGGGCTTGGCTAGTGTGGTGATGTCAGGCTGGATACCGTAGTGCTGATAGGCGCACCACTTGCCGGTGCGGCCCATTCCGGATTGAATCTCATCGACGATGAGCAGCGCTCCGGTGGACGATGCAAGAGCGCGGGCCTCGGCGAAGAACTCTGGCGTGAGCGGACGAATGCCGCCTTCACCCTGGATGGCTTCAACGAGGATGGCGCAGACTTCGCTGGAGAACTTGGCGCGCAGGTCGTCGACGTCGTTGAAACGTACAAACTCAACGCCGGGAACAACGGGGCCAAAGGGCTCGCGATACTTTTCCTTGAATGTGGTGGAGACGGCGCCAAAGGTGCGGCCGTGGAAGCTCTGCTCGAGAGCGAGAAACTTGGTGCCGATGTTGACACCTTCGCTGCGCCTGATGCCGGCATAGGCGCGAGCCAGCTTCATTGCGCCTTCCCAGGCTTCAGTGCCGGTGTTGGCGAAGAAGACGCGGTCGAGGCCGGTGCGCTCAGTGAGGCGCAGCGCCAATTCCGCCTGCCCCTCGTGATAGTAGAGGTTCGAGGTGTGGATGAGCGCGCGGCTCTGGCGGGCGATGGTTTCCTCAATGACGGGGTGAGAGTAGCCAAGCGCATTGACGCCAATGCCACTCAGCAGGTCGAGAAAGCGGTCACCCTTCTCGTCGATGATGTGCACGCCCTGTCCCCCGACAAAGAGGATGGGATTGCGGTCATAGGTTGAGAGCAGCAGTTTCGCTTCTGCGGCGCGGATTTGATCGAGCTTCATCAATGTCATACCTCCTGGTCCGTTTACTTTGCGGACCGCTAGGCCACCATGACTTCGGTGCCGTGGGATACGCGGGAACTGCACAGGTCGGGAAGGGAACCTGCAGCCTCCGCGGGCAAAATTCTTACGCGCTTGACGCCGTTCAAGAGTGCTTCACGGCAGGCGCTCAGCTTGGGCAACATGCCGCCGGAGATGACGGCGCTCTCGGCCATCTCGGCGATCTGATCGATAGAGAGCCATCGGAGTACCTCGCCGTTTGCGCCCTTGACTCCGGGAACATCGGTGAGGAAGACGAGGGCATCGGCGTGGCATGCCATTGCACAGGCAGCGGCCATTTCATCGGCGTTGATGTTGTAGTATTCGCCGTCGAAACCGAGGGCCATCGAAGAGATGACGGGCACTCCATTCAACTGCCAGATGGCCTCGATCCAGCGGGGATCGCTGGCGACGATCTCACCAACGTAGCCGAGGTCGGGCGCGGTGCGCTTTTTGCGCGCACGAAAGAGGAGGCCGTCGCCTCCCGTCATGCCGACTGCCGGTAATCCGAGCGCGCCAAGAGAGGCGACCAAACTCTTGTTGACCTTGCCGGCAAGGACCATCAACGCCACATCGCGTGTCTCAGCGTCCGTAACGCGCAGGCCGGCGATGAATTCACTCTGCTTGCCAAGCGCTTTCAGCATGCGGGTCAGTTGCACACCGCCGCCGTGGACAACAGCAACCTGGTTGCCGTCCCGCACCAATTCGGCGATGGCGCGCGTGCAGCCTTCAAGGAGCGATGGGGTCTCAAGGCCCGCTCCACCTAATTTAACAACGTACTTCATTCGAGGCCCTCCGCTTCGCTGTAGCCGAGCATGATGTTCAGGTTTTGCACGGCCTGCGAGGACGCGCCCTTCAAGAGGTTATCAAGGCAACTGACAACGATGGCGCGGTGGCCGTCCGCGGCAACCTGAAAGCCAACGTCGGCATAGTTTGTGTGCACGGAGTATTGAATCTGAGGCAGCGCGTGATCGTAGATGCGCACCATCGGGCTGCCAGCAAAAAAGCTGTGATACACTTGGGCCACGGAAGCCTGCGTCTGCGGCTCGCGGAAGCGCAGGTAGATGGTGGAGAGAATCCCGCGGGGAATCGGCAGCAGGTGCGGCGTGAACTGAATCTGCTCCGCAGTCAGCCCAAGCTGCTCCAGCATCTCNNGTAAAGACGATCTGGCTTGCGTCGACACCGATCTGCTCAAGCAATTCTCCGGTGTGGCGATGGGAGAAGACCGCATACGCCGAAAGATTGTCTGCCGCATACATGAAGTGTGTTTTGGCGGAGGGGGCCTTGCCCGCGCCGCTGACGCCGCTCTTGGAGTCAGCTACAATGCCGTGCTCCAGGTCGAGGAGTCCGGCGGCCACCAATGGGCGGAGGGCCAGGATGACAGAAGTAGCATAGCAACCGGGGTTGGCAACGAGACGCGCCGCGGCGATCTGTGCGCGATGCAGCTCAGGCATGCCATAGACAGCTTCAGCCTGTGTGGCTGCGGCTGTTGCAGAGCCCTCGTCTTCAAAAGCATAGACGGCGCGATTTGCCGATTCTGTGAGCCGCCAGGCGCCGCTGAGGTCGATCACACGAATTCCGCGGGCAAGCGCTTCAGGAACCCACTCGCGCGACTGCTCGTGAGGCGTGGCAAGAAACAGGACTTCAACGCCACGGCTGGTGAGAAGTTCCCAGGAGAATGGTTCCTGCTTTAGATCGCGGGTGCCGTTGTTGTCGGCCAATTGGGGATGGATTTCGGCGAGAGGCACACCGCCGTGCGCGGCGTCTTTGCAGTCGACACGCCCGGCAAAGACTGGAGGCTTGTCTTTGAGACGAGGATGCCGCAGCAGCAGCCTGGCCAACTCGGCCCCGGCGTACCCTGTGACTCCGATTACCGCTGTTTGTGTCGTGTTGGTCATGACTCGAGAAATGTCCTCAGCCGAGCTTCCACTTCGCCTGCCCGGCGCGGGTCGGGACAGATCACCAGGACCGTGTCATCACCAGCAACTGTGCCCACAACCTCTGGCCATCCCTCGTGGTCCAGGGCCGCGGCGAAGGGCTGTGCTCCGCCCATCACTGTGCCCACAACAACCTGATTCATCGCCTGGCGCACGCGCAGTCCAAAACTCTCAATCATCGCTGCAACCGAGGGCGGGCTGTTGTCTTCCTCCACAGCCGCGGCGGCACCGTTGCTCCCATTGCCGTTGGGCAGGGAATACCCGCCGGGGCCCTTGGAGAGGCGCAGCTCGTGAATGTCGCGCGAGAGCGTGGCCTGGGTTACGGCGCAGCCGCGACGGACCAGGCGGCGGCGCAGCTCGTCCTGGCTGGCGATGGATTCCGCCGCCACCAGTTGCCGGATCGCATTGTGCCGCTGCTCTTTGCTCACACGAGTCTCGCCACGAAAAAATGGCGGCCGAGCCGCCCAGCGGCCAGCCGC
>PLKU01000514.1 GCA_003140705.1 Acidobacteriaceae bacterium | reverse complement strand
TTGGCCAGGTTGCCGGTGGAGGAGCAGCCAACGGTATCAAATCCAAAGGCCTGGGCATTGGCCAGCGCCACGGCCACTACACGATCTTTAAAGCTGAGCGTGGGCAGGCAAACGGCATCATTCTTCAAGTAAAGGTTGCGCGCCCCGATATGCGCGCCGAGGCGCGGAGCCTTCATAAGCGGCGTGAATCCGGCAGGGGTTTGCGGGACATAGGAATCCGAGACCGGCAGCAGGGCGCGATAGCGCCACATATTCAACGGTCCCTGGGAGATGGCTTCGCGGGTAAAGCGGGTGCGAGCGTACTCAAGGTCGAAGACCACCTCAAGTGGGAAAAAACAGTCATCACAGATGGAAAGCGGTTGAACCCCGTAGGATTTCCCACATTCCCGACAACGTAATTCGTAAGCAGTCGCCACAAATCCCTCGCTAGGTCAGCGAGTGACTGAAGGTATGCGAGCACGTGACCTGCTCAGAAGTAAGCGAACGTGAGTTGACTCGAATCACCTTGCGAGCCGCCTAAGCCAAGAGTGCTGAAGCGNNGGTTGTCGTGGCGTCACAGGGCTCGTCCCTCAACCACTCTGCATGAAACTCAGGCTTGCCCTTTGGGGGCAAAACTGAATGATTTGGTTGTATCACAAGGGACAAAACCAACGCAAGAACGATTGCAGCAAACGGCGCGCAAGGGCGTTCCAAACGTCAGATACGGGGATCGAAGCGGTGCCAGAGTTCAGTTGGTATACACGCGCACGTAGTCCACCACCATCTGCGAGGGGAAAACAGTGGTGCCATTGGGTGAACCGGGCCAATCCCCGCCCACGGCGAGGTTCAGAATGACGAATTCCGGGCCTTGATCGAAGGGCCAGGTACCGGCCTGGGTGGTTGGGGTGAAGGTCTCGTAGATGTTGCTCGGACTATCCACGTAGTACTGGATCTGTCCCTTGGTCCAGATCATGCCGTAGGTGTGCCAGGCGGCGGCGGAAAAGCCCGATGCGGTATAGGGAGTGCCGCCGTTCAGATTGGTTCCATGAATCGATGACTGGACCCAGTCGTAGCCGGGGCCGCTGCCGTTGATGGGCGGGTTGCTCCCGTCGATGTGCTCCATGAGGTCGAGTTCACCGCAGGCCGGCCAGCTGAGCGTGGTGATGTTGTTGCCCAGCATCCAGAAGGCCGGCCACACGCCCTGGCACTCCGGCAGCATCAAGCGCGCCTCGATGCGTCCGTACTGGAAGCTGAACAGGCCCTGGGTCTTCAGCCGTGCGGAGGTATAGGTAGCTGCGTTCGCAGTGGGTTGCTGGGCAACGATATGCAAGTAGCCATCGGTTCCTACGTACGCGTTGGGGCTTGCCGGATTGCAGGGGCCTGTGGTGGAAGCCCACGAGCAATATGTCTCAAGCTCGTTGTTCCCGCAACAATCCGTGCCTGTGTCGTAGGTCCATACCGAAGGATTGGGCGCGGCGTTGGCGGTGGTGGAATTGGAGAACTCGTCGGACCAGACAAGGGTTCCCGAAGGAATGTTGGGCGCAAAAGCCTGGCTGGCGACGTTGCTGGCTGTGTCGCCCGCCGCTGTCGCGATTGCCTTGATGGTCAGGTTTGAAGCAACAAGGAACGGAGCAATGTATTGCGTGGATGAGGCGCTTGGCGCGCTGCCGTCGATGGTGTAGTAGATGGCGGCTCCGGGGGTGGTCGAAGCAAGATTAACCAAGACAGCGCCGTTCTGTGCGGCCGTTGTGGAGAATGTGGGCACAGCCGCCTGGGTCTGCGTCATGTTGCCGCCTCCATTCCCGCTGCTGGCGCCGCCGCATCCGCACAACAAAGCACTTGATAAAACGATTGCCATCAACATTGCTTCACCTTGCCGCATTCCTGATCCTCAATCTGGTACGGGATAAGTGAGGCTCACCCCGCAGCCACCATGAGAGCACCGGCAGAATCGATGCGTCAAACTGAGCCGAATGAAAGGGGTTAGAGCCCTTTATTTTTTAGACAGGCGGCGCCGGGATGTGCTGGCGGAATGCCTGTACCAAGCGGGCACTGGCGACCTGGTCGACGGCCAGTTGTACGCGAGCAAACAGATCAGCGTTGGGGGCGATGCGGCCGATGGACTCGATGGCGTCGGACGCCTCCCGGGCATCGGAGGTGATGAGATCGATCAGATAATCAAATGCCGCTGGGAGTCGGGTGAGCGCGATGCCGCTGAGGAGGACGGAGGAGAACCAGACGTCAGAATGGTGATCGGGGCCGGCACGATGGCGATTAATCAAAGCGGCGAGGCCCTCGGGGGTGCGCAGATCGGCCAGCGCGAACGCGGCTTCAGCGGCAAGGTCACCGCCGTCTTCCATGGCAGCCGCCACCAGGGGGATGGCTCGCTCTCCTTCAAGAGAGAGGATTGCGGAGTAGGCAGCGCCAAGGACTTCGGGGTTGAGCTCGTCCTTCGGGCCAGGGCCAAGCATGATGCGCAGGCGGAGGATNNGAGGGCGGCGCTGATTCCCCCAACGGCCGCGATGGCGCGGGCAGCCTCCATCCGGACAGTCTTGTCGCTGTCGGTGAGCGGCTCGAGCAGAGCGGCCAGGAGATCGGCGTCGGAGATGCCCGGGCAGTTGACCAATGCGTGGGCGCAGATGCTGCGCAGGCCGCCGGCCGAATCCACCGAAGGACCAAAGCTTGCTTCCATTTTGATGGTGGCGCATGCCGCGCAGGTAGGCATCTTTGGCGCGGTGCTCCAGCTTGACGAGGGCATTCGCGAGGGCTTCCTTGGCCCAGCATTTGGGGTCCGTTTTAATGGGGTCGATGAAGAAGCGGTCGTAGGCTGTGAGAACGTCAGGAAGCAGGGCGGTGAGCTCCGCTTCCGCGATCAGTTTGGCTGCTTTGGAGACGAGGTAGTTGTTGTGTTGGGTGAGGGAGCTGCGAAGGTGGGCGATTTGGTCGGGAGTTGGAGTGGGAGCGCTCCGGAGGGTTTCGGCCAGGGCTTCCAACTCAGCAAGTTCTTTGTCGAAGCCGCGCGGAGTTGCTTTGTTTGAATGCTTTGAACTCATCCATCAGACTCCGGATGTTATCCCGCAGGGTCGTAGTTGAGGTTTTGGCCAAGCCAGCGCTCGACCTCTGCTACGGTCATTCCCTTGCGCTCGGCATAGTCGGCGATTTGGTCATGTTCGATCTTGCCGAGGGAGAAATAGCGCGACTCGGGGTGGGCGAAGTAGAGGC
>PLKU01000336.1 GCA_003140705.1 Acidobacteriaceae bacterium | reverse complement strand
TGATCGAACAGGATCACCGCGGTATTAAATCTAGAACAGGACCGATGCTTGGCTTCAAGAACTTTGATTGCGCAGCTACCACCGTTGCCGGGATCGAACTGCTCCACCGAATTCGCAAAGGACAATTCGACCTGGGGCGTCTCCGTCCCAAGAACCAATCTGTCCCTGCAATTTGGAATGCGGTACTCGCAGCGTAGTCGTCACTCCTCCACTGGCTTTGTTGCGCCCCTCACACATATTTGCACCAGAGCCCATTCCTAGACAATGTGAGAAGCCGGCGGCACGGGTCGTCGATGGAGATGGCCGCAGGCCCGTACCCGATGTTCAGATCAGAATCATGTTTAATCCCCAAAACCCCATTCGTCCGGGAAATTGTCTAGGATTCTCGATCTCTTAACAGTTAAGAGTCGGCTGGATCTTCCGGCTCTTGCCTGCCAGTAAAGCAATGAAAATACGGGCTGATCGTATTTTGGCAAGGCACACCTCAATGAGATTTCCTGTTATACCGATTAGGCGCGCCGGGCGTGGGAACGTTGTCAGTGACCTGTGCTCCGCCGGCATGGTTTCGCGTGAGCGGCGCGGTGAGGGTGATGCCGGAGCCTGAGAGCTGCGCCCCGGTGGCATGCGCCTGCCTGAGGGGCGCAGTGACAGTGATTGTGGCGGCCGGGAATCTCTGGATAGAGGCAACGACTGCGGTCTCGGAGGCGGCGCCGCTGTCGATGGCGATGGTCTGACCTTCGTTAAAGCCGGCCGGGCTGGCGACAGGAATGGCGATTGCACCCAGGGCGGTGGCCGTGCGCAGCGTTGTAGCTCCCGCGGTGCCGATCGTCTCAATCGTTGCTGTTTCCAGGTCCGGTCCCGAATCGATGCGGATCGAGTCGCCAGCGGCGAAGCCTTCCGCACCTGCGACCTTGATGTTGGTAGCGCCTGCAACCGAGGCGACCGGCAGGGTTGTGGCGGCCTGGGTCAGAAAATCGGCGCAGTTGCTGGCGGTGTCAGCACCATCCGGGAAGCGGCCAGTGCTTGCAGTGGTTGCAGCGGCAGCCGCCTGACCGAAACCGCCCCCGGCCGGTCCGGGCGCGGGAGCAAAGCAGCCGCTCCTGTTGAGCCCCGAGGCGGCCTGATAGCCCTCCGCGGCCCAAGGATCGGCGAGGCTGCCGTAATTGAGGCTGTCGACAACCAGTCCCGAAGCATCGCGCAGGACCATGCTGCCTTCCTTGACGGTAAGGTTGAAGCGGCCGAAGAGCAGAGCGCTGGTGGTGAGTTCGGGGCCGCCGAACCACTGGTTGGGTTCCGGCGTTCCCTGGTAGCCGGCCGCGGTCACCGCGGCATCGCGCACGGCGGTGTGGAGGGCGTGGTTGCCAGCCAGGGGCTTGTCGAGCGTTATGCCAGCGCCAAGCGGCTGAATGGGTTCGTTGCTCGAGTGGGCAAAGGCCGTGGGCGGCTGGAAGCCGACGCCCGTTCCGCGATCGCTGAATGGCAGATTGGCCGCGTGGGCGAACTTGAGCGGGGCCGCCAGTTCGAGACCGGTGCCCGGTGAGACCACCCACTCGTCGCGAATGTGGGCGTTGACGAGGGCAGGGGTGAAGACGATGACGGGGCCGTTGGGCCCGGTGGCGCTTACCGCGGCGACGGTGACAACTTCCTTGTTGCCGGGAGTGCCCACGGCGATGTTGTCGCCGGCGGCGATGCCTTCGACTCTGCGGACAAAAAGATGGGTGGCGCCGGCGCTGACGTCTGCAGAAAGATTGGTCTGATGGGCCTCTGTGCCGACCTTGGTGACAGTGACGGTCTCGATTCCGTGACCGACACTCGCGATGTCGAGGCGGATGGTGTCGCCAACAGAGATGCCGGCAACGGATGTGACTTTGAGGTTGGTGGCTCCGGCGGCCGCGCCGGCAGCGAGATAGGCTTGCGTGCCGGGCTTGCCGACGGTAGTAACCGTGGCCAGCTCGACTTGCTCAAGGTTTCTTGCCACGGAGGGGTAAGTTGCACCATAACCGAGGGCCATCTTCTGGCCGACGAGGAAGCCGGCGGTACTGGTAACGGGCACATTTGCGGAGCCTGCGGGGATGGTGATGACCGGACCTTCAGGGAGGGGCTGCCAGAGGGTGGTATGGTTGGCGGCTGCGGTTCCCAGGCTGGCGACCTTGCGCGTTTCCATCCCAGTGCCGGTGTCGATGGAGATGGTATCGCCGGCCGAGATGCCGGTTGTGTTGCGGAGGTAGATGGTGGTGTCGCCGGCGCGGGCCGGGACGGCCAGGCCAGAGTTGGAGAGGCCGAGCAGATAAAAGCCATGGGAGGCAAGCGTGGTTCCGGCGGGAATCCTGACGGTCGAAAAGATGGCCTGCTGGGCGGGATGCACGGTGAGGGTCCAATTGGAGAGGTCAACGGTGCTCAGGCCGGCGTTGTAGAGCTCGATGAAGGAGTTGGTGGGATTGCCGGGCGACCCCGAGCTGATGCGGAACTCGTTGATCCTGACCGGGCTCGCATTGCGCACCTTTTCGACTGTTGTTTCGGACTGCGGTTTTCCAGTGGCCTGGTTGGTCCACGCGGCTTTGGCGACCAGGTCGCCGTTGAAGGGGGCGGGACCGGAGGTGACTTTGAAGTTGGCCCTGACGCTGGCGCCAGGCGCGACGGGATCGGCGAAGGTTTTTACGATTTCCTTGCCCCCTGAGACGAAGGCGGTCCATTGCCTGCCTGGCACGGCGAGGCTCAAGCGAAGGCCGGCGAGAGAAGCGCCCGTGGTGTTGGTGAAGGTGACAGTGGTTTCCTGCGCGGAGCCGGGAGTGAAGATCTGAATTCCCGGCGGCTCGGCGGCTGCGGATGCAGGGGCGATGCCGAGAGGCGCGACGTCGTAGCGGGCGGCAACGACGTTGGCCTGCACGAGCTGGTCAGTGGAGTCTGAAGGGAAGGTGCCGGCGGCGGTGATTGCGCCTTCGTAGAAGGTGCCCTGGGAGCCGTTGCTGTTGTCACCGCCATTGCCGAGCAGAATGGCTCCCTGCTTGCGCATGGGGTCGTAGGTGCCGTTGACGCGGCCCCCGTCGAACATGACCGAGAGCGGGCCATGCTGCGCGTCACCGCCCAGCGAGGTCCAGTGGTGGGGTTCGCCCTTGGCCATCGCGGTGACGAAGCGCCAGGAAATGTCGGGAAGCGCGCAGTTCTTGGAGCTGTCCGCATTGACACAGCCAACGAGGTTGTTCTCCTGGTCGGTCATGATCCACGGGCCGGGCGTGGCGCCGTGATACCAATAGGGCGCATCGCCGAAGTAGGCGGTTTCCATGGTGCCGTTGTCGTCGTCGCGGCTGTCGATCTCGGCATTGCCGTAGTCGAAGCAGCAGCCGGAGTTGAAGTGCCGGCCGTTGATGACCCAGTACTGACCCTCGGCCTGGTCGTCGACCGCGGTGCCCTTGGGGTCGTCTTCGCGCAGGCCCATGCCGGGCTCGATGAACACGCCGTAGGCCTTGTTGCCCATGATGGTCACGGGCGCCATATCGGCGAGCGGGATGTTGTTGAAGCCACCCTTGGCCGGGCCGTTGAATCCGCCGCGGGGTGCCTGGGTGAGGTCATTGTGCTTGCCGGATTGGTCGTAGATGACGCTGATCCAGCAATAGGTGTTCGCGCAGAAGGCGTCCTGCGCTGCCGCATCGGCGTATCCGCCGGCATCCGGGACGGGCGATGCGACGGGCTGGACGACGTCGATGTCGAGGGTCTTGCCGTCGGACTGGCGCAGCACCTGATAGAGCGGCCCGCTGTAGACCGCGTACAGCGCCCGCGTGGTGCTGTGGGCGGCCACGCAGGGGTCACCGGCGGCGGCGTAAATGTCGCATGGGCCTTGCGGCCTGGGCGGAGGAACATTGGCTCCCGCGCCGGCCTGTTGCGCTATCGAAAGCGCGGCGCTCATCATGGTGAGCGCCAGTACGAACATAAGTGCACGATCGATTCTCGTTTTCATGCTTATCCTGTCTGCCTTGCCGGGTTTCTTCCGGCATTTGGAATTGTCAGGGGGACGGGGATGAAATGCAAGCAGGTTGAAGCGGAATGTCCATATCGGGGGGAAGGGAATGGGTGCAGCATCCTGCTCCGATCTGCCTGGGCGTGGTCCTGAGTTGACGAGAAGAGCCCGGGCTACATTTCCACCGCTGGCCGCCGCGCAGAGCAGGGAAAACGTTCGCGTTTGGCGCAAACCCGCCTGAACCAACACCGGTCTGTTTTTCAGTCAACGAAGGGATGGGCTGGGCGCAGCATTGNNTCCGCGCGCCAACCCAGACACAAGGAGGCAGGACATGCCAATGAATCGACGTGAGTTCCTAGTGGCTTCGGCAGCAAGCGCCGCCCTGTTGCAACATGGGATGCCGGCCTTCTCCGAGCCGTCAGAAAGCCTCAAAGTCTCAATCGATGCGTCGAAGAGCGGTGGGCCGATCAATCCGCTGATCTTCGGAGGGTACATGGAGCCGGCCACCACCCAGGTGTGGGCGGAGATGCTGACAGACAGGAAGTTCGTCAACCCGGTGACGGATGCGACTCCGGCGCCGACCAATTCCCCTTTCCGGCGCTTCCTGGGCGAGCCGTTCAAGCCGGTCGGGCCGCCGGGAACGGTGGAAATGGACACGGCGCGGCCCTTTGTGGGCAACCACAGCCCGCGCGTCAAGATCCAGGGCGCAGAGGAGTGCGGCATCCGGCAATCCAGATTGCGCCTGGGCAAAGGCAAGACTTATGTGGGCCGCATCTATCTGGTCGGCGATCCCGGCGCTCGCGTTGTGGTCCGCCTGAGATGGGGAACAGGCGCCGGCGACTCCCAGGCGATCCCGATCCCGCCGCTCTCGCGCGAATACAGGAAGTTTCCATTGAAGTTCACTCCGG
>PLKU01000063.1:247-3239 GCA_003140705.1 Acidobacteriaceae bacterium | reverse complement strand
CCACGCTTTTCTTATGCCGGAAAACAGTCGGGCCACGCCAGGCTCATGAGATTTGACCCAGAGTACGGTGGCAAGGCTCGGCGAACTCAGTGGAGGGGGTGTGATGCGAGAAGGAGTCGTATCCCAACAAACATTCCCGACTCGATGGTTGGCAGGGACCCGGAAGGCCGTGTTGTACGGTACGTATTTTGGCCTTTTCGCGTCCATGGCGTGCGGCATTCAAAGTCAAACTCCATTCGTTGAAGTCCAGAGGGCGGCTGAAGCAGGCGATGCGAATGCCCAATCCGCTCTTGGCGTGAAGTACGAAGCAGGAGAGGAAGTAAACCAGGATTTTCAGCAATCGGCCTCATGGTTCAGGTTGGCGGCTGAACAAGGGAATGCGGAAGCGCAGTTCAACCTTGGCGTTTTGTATGCAAAGGGGGAGGGCCTCCCTCAAAGTGTTCAGCAGGNNTTCAGCAGGCGGCCCGATAGTACCGCAAAGCCGCGGAGCAGGGGGTCCTAGATGCCGAATTTAGCCTTGGAATTGTGCTGATGAAGGGCGGTCCAGGGCAAAATATGGCGGAGGCAATTTTCTGGTTCCGCAAGGCGGCAGACGTTGGGCAGGCCAAAGCGGAAAGCCAACTGGGCATGATGTACGCTGCGGGGATGGGCGTTGAGCACGACCCACAGCAGGCGATTAGGTGATACACAAAGGCCGCAGAACAAGGCATGGCGAGTGGGGAGACTTATCTGGCCATGATGTATGCAATAGGAGACGGTACAGCGCAGGATTTGAACCAAGCTTCAGTCTGGCTACACAAGGCAGCTGACCAGAATTATCCGGACGCGCAATACGACATCGGCATGATGTACGAAAAGGGAATCGGTGTACCTCGGGATCCAGTGCAGGCGGCAACCTGGTTCCATTTGGCTGCGGATCAGGGTTTTCCGGCTGCACAGTATAACTTGGGCCTGCTTTATTTGCAGGGATATGGCGTGATTCAGGACGTGGCGAAAGCGACCTCCCTTTTTGCGAAGTCGTCTGAACAAGGGAATGCGTATGCACAGTTCCAGCTGGGCGCGTTGTACGAACTGGGACAGGGAGTCGAGAAGGACACTGGGCAGGCAGCTGGATGGTATCGGAAGTCAGCAGACCAGGGCATCGCACACGCACAGAACTGTCTCGGTATGCTCTATGCGGAAGGGGACGGTGTTCCCCAAGATTTTTCCCAGGCGGTCTTTTGGTTTCGCAAGGCTGCAGATCAGGGATTTGCAGATGGACAGTTCAACCTTGGCGTAGCGTACCTTTCCGGAAACGGTGTGGTCAAAGACCAGAAGCAGGCGACCTCGTTGTTCCGTAAAGCTGCCGAACAGGGGCATGACAAGGCCGAGGAAAAGCTTGGTGAGATGTATGCGGAAGGGTCAGGCGTAACCAAGAATGTCCAAGAGGCAGCCTCGTGGTATCGGAAGGCCGCAGCACAAGGGAACACGGATGCTCAACATAACCTGAGCCTGATGCAGCCGGTGAATCAGTAGCAAATAGCAACGCAGGACATGCAGAACCAGAAAAAGGGAAACCAGGAAAAGAGAGATGACGACATTGAGCGGAAAAATTGATGCCAAGTTGGTGAAGGAACTTCGTGAGAAGACCGGGGCGCCGATGGGCGACTGCCTGAAGGCGTTGCAAGAGACGAACGGCGACATCGAAGGCGCCGTTGTGGTGCTGCGCAAGCGGGGCATGGCCTCGGCGCAGAAGAAGGCGTCGCGCAGCACCAATGAGGGTGCGGTGGGCACCTATATCCATGCGGGCGGGAAGATCGGCGTGCTCATAGAGTTGAACTGCGAGAGCGATTTCGTGGCGCGCACCGNNACTGCGAGAGCGATTTCGTGGCCCTCACCAAGGACTTCCAGGACTTGCTGAAGGACATCGCGATGCACATCGCGGCCAGCGATCCCCGCTACGTGAAGCCTGAGGACGTCACCGTGGACGACCTGGAACGCGAGAAGGATATCTTCCGTGCACAGGCAGCGGCCACAGGCAAGCCGGCTCCGGTGATCGAGCGGATTGTTGACGGCAAGATGGCCAAGTTTTACGAGGAGGTTTGCCTGCTTGAGCAGCCCTTCATCAAGGACCAGGGTGTCAGCATCAAAGAGTTGATCGCTCAAACGGTGGGTAAGCTGGGCGAGAACATCACGGTACGGCGGTTTGCGCGGTTCAAGGTGGGGGCAGCCGACTGGACTGTAGCCCAGACCAAGACCGTGGAGCCAAGTGGCGAGTAGTTACACCAGAATCGGGAAATCGATGAGGCTCAGGGTGCAAGTCCTGGGCCTTTTTTATGTGATTCACAGGTTGAGAATCAGTTAGACGGGTCGTATGCGATACTCGAAAAAGCATGTATAAGCGCATTGTTCTGAAGCTTTCGGGTGAGGTGCTGGCTGGACCGCGCGGTTTTGGTCTCGACGCCGACAAGGTGGCCGAGATTACCGCAGAGATAGTTGAAGTGCACGCTTTGGGCGTGGAGATTGGCGTGGTTGTGGGCGGGGGCAACATCTTCCGCGGCGTGGCAGAGCAGGCCAAGGAAATGGACCGTGTAAGCGCTGATAACATGGGCATGCTTTCAACGGTCATCAATGCCATTGCGATGCAAGACGCAATCGAGCAGCGTGGAGTGCAGTGCCGCGTGATGAGCGCCGTGTTCATGAACCAGGTGGCTGAGCCATACATTCGCCGCAGGGCTGTGCGGCATCTGGAAAAGGGACGTGTGGTGATTTTCGCCGCAGGCATTGGCAACCCATTTTTCTCAAGCGATACGGCGGCCAGCTTGCGGGCCATGGAGATCAAAGCTGACGTGCTGCTCAAGGCGACCAAGGTTGATGGAGTCTATAACGCCGACCCGGTGCTCATGAAAGATGCGGTGAAATACGATGAGATTACCTACATGGAGATACTGCGCCAAGGGTTGAAGGTGATGGATCTCACTGCGGTCAGCCTGTGCAAGGACAACAACCTGCC
>PLKU01000063.1:0-206 GCA_003140705.1 Acidobacteriaceae bacterium | reverse complement strand
TTGCTTGGAGGCGTCTAACTGCCGGTGGAGACGCGCAAGCCAGAGCGGCTGAATGCACTGACGGGTTTGCGATGCTTCGCGGCCATCAATATCGTCCTATTTCATTTTTCAAATCCACTCTGGTTTGGCTGGCTGGCGCCAGTAGTAAATGCCGGCTACGCGTCCGTGAGTTTCTTTATCCTGCTTTCAGGTTTCGTGCTGGCGTA
>PLKU01000486.1:579-5075 GCA_003140705.1 Acidobacteriaceae bacterium | reverse complement strand
ACGCCGAGCGCTTCACCACGCCCGAGCTGAAGGATTACGAGCGCAAAGTTCTGGACGCCGAAGACAAGATCCTCACGCTGGAAAAGGAGCTGTTCGCAGAAGTGCGCAAATTCGCCGCCGCGCACGCACAGCGCATTCGCGCCACGACCGCCGCCGGCACCGATATTACCGCTGAAATGAATCCCGGCTACAAATGGTTCAAGACCTCTGGCATTATCTCGACTGAGAAGTGGGGCAACCTGCCCGGTGGCGAGTGCTTCACCTCGCCCGGCGAGGTTAATGGAATATTTGTGGTGGACGGCGTTGTCGGCGACTGGCTCTGCGCTCGCTACGGCCTGCTTGCGGCGACCCCCCTGACCATCGAGATTGCAGCCAACCGCATCGTCAGTTGTTCCAGTGTGAACAAGCACCTCGAAGCGGACTTTTGGACATACACGCACACCGACGAAAATTCTGACCGCGTCGGTGAGTTCGCCATCGGGACCAACCTCGGCGTGGAGCGTGTCATAGGCAACATCCTTCAGGACGAGAAGTTCCCCGGCATCCACATCGCCTTTGGCAATCCCTACGGCGAGCACACGGGCGCCCCCTGGCGCTCAGGAACGCATATTGACGTCGTAGGCCTGGGCTTCAATATCTGGCTCGAAACCGAAGCCGGCCAGGAGCAGATCATGCGCGACGGCCGGTTTCTCATCGCGGCATAGGGGCTCTCTCCACGAATCTCAGGTCATGCGATTGCCGAATTCCATCTGGCGGGATTCGTGAGTCAACCGCCGGGCCTTCGGCGTCTATTCTTTTGTTATGACCCAATCGACGACCGCTTCCTTGCGCACCCTTGGCAACTCTGACCTTCAACTCACGCCGATTGGCTTTGGCGCCTGGGCCATCGGCGGTGGCAACTGGGAATACACCTGGGGCCCCCAGGACGACAACGAATCCATCGCCGCCATCCATCGCGCCCTCGATCTGGGAGTCAACTGGATCGATACAGCCGCCATCTACGGCCTCGGCCACTCGGAAGAGGTGGTTGGCCGAGCCCTCAACACCTACTCTGGCGGCCGTCCCCTTGTCTTTACCAAGTGCTCCATGCGCTGGCACCAGGACCGTTCAATCTACCGTTCGCTCAAAGGTGGCTCCCTCGCAGAGGAGCTCGAGGGGTCGCTCAAGCGTCTTGGGGTTGAGACCGTCGATCTCTACCAGATTCATTGGCCCAATCCGGATGAAGAGCTTGAGGAGGGCTGGGAAGCGCTTGCCCGCTTCCGCGAGCAGGGCAAGGTTCGCTGGATTGGTGTTTCAAATTTCTCAATTGAGCAAATGAAACGTGCGCAGGCCATTGCGCCCATCACCAGCCTGCAGCCGCCTTACTCCATGTTGCGGAGGGCCATCGAGGCGGAGATTCTGCCATTTGCGCAAGCCAACGGCATCGGCGTCATCAACTACTCGCCCATGCTCTCCGGCATGCTGGCCGGTACCATGACGGCCGAGCGGGTTGCGGCCTTGCCAGCGGAAGACTGGCGGCGCAAGACCATCGAGTTCAACGAGCCGCGGCTCAGCCGGAACCTGCGACTGGTTGAGTTGCTTCGTAAAATCGGCAGTGGGCACGGCGTCAGCCCCGGCGTGGTTGCCGTTGCCTGGACGCTGCACCATCCGGCCATCACCGCCGCCATCGTGGGCGGCCGCAGCGCCAGGCAGGTTGAAGGGGTTGCGCCAGCTTTGACATTCAGGATCACCGAGCAGGAGTACGCCCAGGTCAACCAATTCCTCGCCGCAAATGTAATCTGACCCCGGTTTCAGCGCAGAGAGCAAAAGCCCCGGCCATGGCCGGGGCTTTTGGTTGAAGAAGGGAGTTGAATTACATAGCTGCTACGAAGTTGGGGACCATTCCAGGCTCGCTGATCTGCAGAAACTCGGTCAACTGAGCTGCCATGCGCGCATACGTCGAAGCGGTCCGGAAGGCGTTGATGCGAATGCCCTCGTTGGCCTTGCTCAGCGCATATTGTGTCAGCGTCATGAAAACGCAAACCCGAATCTGCATCGCGTCGCTGCGCAGAGTCTCCAGCAGCAGGCGATCAACGGTGTCCGAGTTCCTCGCGGCATAGTCAGCCATCTCCAGCATGACTTGCGCGTTCTCGTACATTGCCCACAGCCCTCTTGGACCCTCGATGCGAATCCATGCATCTTCCGGCGTAACGTTGAGCGCTTCTTGCCAAAGGGAGTGATCGCCGAGTTCGCGCGCGCTCCATTCAGGACGCAGGCGAGAAAGAAGCGAGTTCCACGATTGGGAGTTGCGACGGCGCATGCGTTCGCGCCAGCGACCGAGATAGAACACAAGGGCAACAATCATCGATATCTCAAGCAGTGGCATCATAGCTGATCCTTAAAGCTGGAATCGGTAACTGCAACGCGCAGCTATACAATTCTGCTGGGTCTCTTCGTACATGCAAGTAATAGCAGAGATTGTTGCGATTGTGGGCACAAATATTGCCACTTTAACCCATAAGTTGTAGACGCATCCCACCTATATGTCAGTCCGCCCGCAGTAACTTCAAAGCGCTTGCTTCATCCATCTGGCGTTATCAAATCTATGCTGAGTGGTGTCACAGGGCTGGCTCGCGGGCGCATACAAACAATGCGCTCGCAATGCAAGGCACCGAACAAAAGAAAGCCCCGACCGAAGCCAGGGCTTTTGCTTTTGAAGGGAGGAACCGAATTACATCGCCGCTACAAAGTCGGGGACCATGCCGGCTGCATTCTCTTGCAGCAACTGGGTCATCCTTGCTGCCATGCCTGTGTACATCTGAGCTGCGCGGAATGCGTTGACACGGACACCCTCGCTGGCCTGGGTGAAGGCATATTGGGTAAGTGCCATCAGAACGCATACCCGAATGTGCATTGCGTCACTGCGCAAAGTTTCCAAAAGCAGGCGGTCGACGTTCTCGCTGTTCCGTGCAGCAAAGTCCGCCATCTCTATCATCACGCGCGCATTCTGGTGCATCACCCACAGGCCCTTTGGGCCTTCCATGCGCTGCCAGGCGTCTTCAGGAGTGGCGCTCAGTCCTTCTTGCCAAAGGAAGTGGTCGCTCAGTTGATGGGCACTCCAGTCGGGACGAAGACGTGCCATCAGTGAGTCCCAGGATTGCGCATTCCGGCGACTTACGGCCGCGCGCCACCGGATAAGGTAGAACGCAACACCAGCAACCGCGGCAATTTGAACAAGAAGTAGCATCGTTGTTGATCCTCGTAGCGGATCTTGTAACCTCGACTGCGGTCACAGAGTCCGGGCGACCCTTTGCCTTACCTTTTAACTAATAGCAGAGAATCAATCGCATGTGGAGAGAAAAATCGCTGTTATAACCCATAAGTTGTAGATGAAAGGCCCTCCGAAACGGGAAAGCCCCGGCTGATAGCTCACCGTTGATCGTGCGGGCCATTCTGCCCGTCGCCGCTCCAGACGGAAATGGTTGACTCGCGCGATGCTCATTCAATGGGAATGGGTGCAGGATGACCTGCCGGGGCCTTACTCCCGGCCTCTCCTGTTCTTGTCGGAAGCAGAATCGGTCAAAGCCATGCGCGTCGATCGAGCTGTGCCTGCCATTGCCAGCAATAGGCTCTGCATCTGCGGAGTGAATTCGCGGCGCTCGGCCTCTTTGGTGGCAAAGGAAACGACCCAGTAGGCCAGAGAGCAGACATAACTGACAGCCACTGCTTGATCGAGAAGATGGTATTGCGTCCCGTATGTCTGCGCGGAATGGTTCATCCACACTAATAGGCTGACCAGAGAGTAGAAACCAAGACCTGTGGCGATCTGGAGCTCGCGATCTCGCCAGCCGATCGAGAGCAGCTGGCTGCCTCCGGCCAACACGAGGAAGAATAGAATCCGCAAGACCGAGAAGGTCTCTTGCAGGTGAACCTGCAGCCTGCCCGCAAGAGAAAAACTGCTGACCCCAGGGCCTGATACCAGCGGCCAAACCACAGCACCAGCGGCGATGATGAGCGTTCCGATAGCAAACAAAGACCACCGCGGAAGGGCTGCCCTCAGGGGACGCAGCACAGACCACGAAAGCTCAACCAGAACCCCAAACTGAAAGAGGAAGTCGATGGTCAATCCGACCACATATACGTTATAGAATGCTGCAGGGTAGAATCGCGCCACCGCGAATTGTATAACAATGTCGCTGAGGATGCTCCAAACAAGATACGAAGAGAATATAGGGAATGTGCGGAAAACACCCCTGCCGACAAGCAGACCCACGACCACCGCAGTCGTAACGTCTCCTGCTAGCAAGAGTGTAACGTCTAGGTTCACCGCCTGCCTCCCGCCAAAGTCCCAAGACAGAAGAGTTTACTACCACTACAATATTCTAGCAGTAGCACGGACGGGTCCCTGAAATGATGGGTCGCTTAAGCAACGTGTGGCTGCGGACTCACAACCACTGGACTCGCGGAAGCGACATGGGGCTGCGGACTCACAACCACCGGGCTCGCGGAAGCAACAT
>PLKU01000486.1:0-551 GCA_003140705.1 Acidobacteriaceae bacterium | reverse complement strand
CGGAAGCGACGTGCGGCTGCGGCGAGACAACGACGGGACTCGCCATTAACAAACCGGCGCCGGACAACAGCACCACAGCGATGATCGGCAGACTGGACTTCAATGCGTTCATAGAGGGCCTACTCCCTTGGGTACAGCTTCGTACCAAAAGAGTAACCCATTAGTTGTACGAAAGCTACAACAAAAGTAACTTTTTCTTGCAAGATTTCGAATATTGGAGTTGTAACCGGCCAGATTTGGCGAAGATTTGGAGAAACACAAAACTTTTGGTTACTGAAAGTGCTAGTTCAAATCCAAAACCGTCACGTTTAGGTGCTCTTGTCGATGAAAATCGTGGGAACTATGGTGCAAACCATTGCGGTAACTTTGAATTCCATTCCTGATCTAGCGAGCATTACCATGGCACTGAGGGCCAAAGCTTGATCCCAGAGCTGCGCAATCGGTTCAACCAGGCGTTCAGCCCGGAGGCATACCAGAGACTCCTGCAGCTACTGGAGCAGCGGTGCGGTAGCAAAGTCGGATTCCGCGTGGCCGAAACTCCGATCTTTGTG
>PLKU01000266.1:566-14046 GCA_003140705.1 Acidobacteriaceae bacterium | reverse complement strand
CCATGCGCATGGAGTGGAATGTCCTGGTCAACCCGCTGCATCCGCGGATCGCGGAGCTGAAGATCGACCCGCCCCAGCCGTTCCACTTCGACGCGCGTATGTTTCGATGATAGATCATTACTGCTCTGAAAATGCGATTGTTCGACACCCGCTGAGGTTGAATATCTTCTCCACAAACCATTTCTTATCTTCAGGGGGGAGCATGTCGACCGCGTTTACGAATTCCAGGTGTTTGGCGCGACACACCTTTCGCATTTGTACTGCATAGTCGCTGTCCGGGTTCTGGATTGAGACATACGCGTAAGCGACGCAGTCCGGCATTTTATCTGGGGCGAGTAAGGCGGCCCTCTCCAATAGACCTGGCAAATGGTACTGGNNCAGCGGCTTCAGATCGGAATCCGGCACACCGTCCGATGGACACTGAGGAAGCTCGTCGAGTTCCAGCCAGACCTGCTGGCGTGGATCATCAATGCTCTTGGGGATCAAGTTGAGCAATAATTCGGCTGCACTCTTATCCTGCGTTTCGATTTCCAGCATCCGGGCCGCGAAGTTGACTTGAGCCCTGTAGCTGTCAGCCGCCTTTTGCTTCCGCGCGTTCAAGGTAGCAGGTGAATTGGCACTTGCCATTCTCCCCATGGCGGAAGTTTCGAGGCAGCCACGTTCCTGTGCAAGCGACGCTGCGCACAACGCCAAAGATGCTGCCAGGAGAACCACCGGTTTAACCAGCCAGGAGCCTTTCATTGATCCTCTGCTTGCTCCTCAATCGCCCTGCGCAAACCTGCGTGCGGACTCGAGCAGCTTCGCCACCGACTCCTTCGAACAGGACTCCGTGTATATACGCAGCAGCGGCTCTGTACCACTGGCGCGCAGCAGCAGCCAGGTTTCCGCTGCATTTGGCTTGCTGGCGGCTTCGGGATTGTCCAGGAAAAACTTCACACCGTCCAGGTTTTCCTGCCGCAGGATCGGCATTCCCGCGAAGACCGTGTCACCCGTTTTGAGGGCCCTCGCCCTGGCGATCGCCCCGTTCTTGACCTCGTCTGAGATGTGCAGATCAATGCGTCCGTACTGGTGTTCCCCGTACTCAGCCTGGAGATCGGCGACCAGTTGACCAAGCGTCTTATTTTCTTCAGCAATCACGTTTGCCAGCAACAGCGCGTTGAGCAGGCCGTCGCGTTCGGGCAGGTGGCGCTGAAAGCCAATGCCGCCCGACTCCTCGCCACCCATCAGAATCTCGCGCTCCAGCATCAGGTCGCAGACGTACTTGAAACCGATTCCGTGTTCAATAAGCTCACGCCCGTGCTTGGCGCAGATGCGGTCCAGCAACTTTGTCGTGTTGAAAGCGCGCGTGACAGCACCGGGCCAACCCTTCCGCTTGAGCACCCAGCTCAGCAGGACCGAGAAAATCTTGTGAGGATCGACAAACTCTCCATGCTCGTCGGTTGCACCGATGCGGTCGGCATCGCCGTCCGTGCACAATCCGGCATCGCAACCGTTGGCTGCCGCCGCCTCGCCCAGAGCGCGGATATGCGGCTCGATGGGTTCGGGATTGATTCCCGGAAACAGCGGGTCGATGTTGCCGCGAATCTGCACGTGGGCCACGCCGATCCGGGTAAAGATGTCGGCGATGATGGTTCGCCCCGCGCCGTACATGGAGTCGATGGCGAATTTTCTGCCCGACTTGGCGATAAGATCCAGGTTTGCGAAGCTCTCGATCGCCTTCAAATACGTTGGCAGGAAGTCGGCCTCAAGAATCGCCGCCGGTTGCGCAGCCCGAGCTACCGGCTGTCCCAGATAGGACTCAATCTCGGCGATGATCGATGGCTTGCCCGACCCTCCGTACCACGCCTTGTATTTCACGCCGTTCCACTGCGCCGGATTGTGCGAAGACGTGATCATGATGCCGCCCGCTGCACCCCGCTCGCGGACTCCGAAACTGAGTGCCGGCGTCGGCGTTATATCGTTGGCCAGCAGCACCGGAATGCCCGTGGCCGCTGCAACCTCAGCGCAGGCGCGCGCGAATGCCTTCGACCCAAAGCGCGAATCGTAGCCGATGCAAAGCCCTTTTGCGGGGTCGGCCTTTGCATGAATATAGGTGGCGACAGCCTCAGCCGCGATGCGCACGTTGGAAAAGGTAAAGTCGTCGGCAATCAGGCCGCGCCAGCCATCGGTACCAAACTTGATTTGCGGATGGGGCATCTTGGGGTTCTCGATCTCTCTCGCATAGAGTGTAAACAACGCGAGCCAGCCAACGCCGGTCGCTAGCGCGCAGAGCCTTGCTGCGGCGCCAAACAGGCCGGTCGCTCCAGAGGTTCAACTTCGCGGAAGTTTCAGATCAGCTCAGTGTGTCCAGAGAGGCCCAGCTCCTTCACGATCTTCCCCACATCCTGGGAGTGATCGCGGTGAGCAATCAGGAGTGCATCCTCGGTGTCCACAATGACCAGGTTCTCCACGCCCACCAACGCGACAAACTTCTTGGGGCTGAAGATGTAGTTGTTGGCAGCATCGATGGCCAGGTGGCCCTCAGTCTCAGACACATTGCCATCGCCATCGCCGCGCAGGCGGGTCTCCATCTGGTATTCGTACAGCGAGGCCCAGGAACCAAGGTCATTCCAGCTGAACTCTGCCGGCAAGCAATAAAGCTCCGACAGGTGCTCACCCTTGGCCGAACGCGGCTCAAGCACGGCATAGTCGACGGAAATGTTTTCACACTTGGGATAGAGGGAGTGAAACACCTCTTCGAATTGGGGTGTGCCGTAAGCTGCAGCAATGCCCTCAAGCAGCGGTGCCGTCTCTGGCAGGTGCTCGCGCACGGCTTTGGCCAGCGTGCGCGCCGACCACAAAAACATGCCGGAGTTCCAGTAGTAGTTGCCCGCGGCCACAAACTCATCGGCCCGGTTCTGATTGGGCTTTTCGATGAACCGCCGTACGTGCAAAGCCGCGTCGTCCTCGGTGTAGTCGCCGGTCTCGATGTAGCCATAGCCCGTTTCAGCGCGCGTCGGCTCAATGCCGAGCACAACTATGTTGTCGCCCTTTGAAGCCAAGGCAATTCCCTTTTGCAGCGCCTTGAGGAATCGTGGCTCGTCGGAGATGACGTGATCTGAAGGAAACACCCCAAGCACGGCGTCTGGATTCTGCCGCTCGATCAGAAAGGCCGCGAGTCCGCACGCCGGCGCCGTATTGCGGGCCACCGGTTCCTGGACGATCTGCGCAGCGGGAACTCCCTTTAGCTGGTCTGCGATCTCATGCGCCTGGAACTCGTTGGTGATGATCCAGGTCTTGTCGATCTTGGCCAGCGGCTTAAGCCGATCCACGGTCTGCTGGATCATGGAGCGCTCGCCGTCAAGAGCCAAAACCTGCTTGG
Source organism: Acidobacteriaceae bacterium (assembly GCA_003140705.1). Taxonomy (GTDB): domain Bacteria; phylum Acidobacteriota; class Terriglobia; order Terriglobales; family Acidobacteriaceae; genus Telmatobacter. Next base: position 10,685 of record PLKU01000266.1, on the reverse strand, counting down.
CGCGGGCCCGGCGAGAGCGGGGCCAGAAGCGGGTTCCACTACCACCCGCGAGAATCACAGGACGAAAATCGATTGGCTTCGACATTGAAGACACATCCTACCGGACCGGGACCACATTTGCCCAGTGCAGCCGATACTTTTTACCAGCAGAAATCGNNNNGAGATTCGGATGTGTTCCGCGGTTCCAAACGCCTCGCCGGGCACGGTGACGACATTGGCCTCATGGAGAAGCTTGGTGGCCAACTCAGTTGCCGTTCGAATGCCTCCTTTGCCCAAGTAAGCGGAGATGTTCGGATACACGTAGAACGCGCCTTCAGGCTTGGTGCAGGTGATGCCGGGAATCTCAAGCAGCTTGGCAAGCATGTAATCCCGCAAGTCAATGAACTCGGCCCGAAAATCGCAGACACATTGCTGCGATCCGGTCAGGGCAGCAATGGCAGCCTTCTGCACAAAGCTTGTGGTATTGGACGTGGACTGCGACTGGAGCTTGCTGAGGTTCGACACCACGGATTTCGGCGCCAGGGCGAACCCCGCGCGCCAGCCGGTCATGGCATAGGTCTTTGACAGCGATCCGAGCACCACCAGGTGCTCCTTGGCCCAGGTGAACGAGCCGCCGCTGACCGGCTTGCCGGCATAGTTCAGGTACACGTAGCACTCATCGAGAAGCAGGAAGATACCCCGCTCGTGCGCCAAGTGAACAATCCGCTCCAAATCATCAGCGGAGACTACCGAACCCGCCGGGTTCGACGGCGAGTTGAGGATGATGGCCTTTGTCTTGGGGGTGATGGCCTTCTCGATGGCATCGGCCGTGATGCGAAAGCTCTCAGCCTCGCTGGTCTCCAGAAACACCACTTTGCCGCCGGCGTACTGGATAATGTCTTTGAAGCTCACCCAGTAGGGGACAGGCAGGATCACCTCGTCACCGTGTTCGACGAGGATTTGAATGGTGTTGAACAACGCCAGCTTGCCGCCCGTGGTGAAGATGGCCTCGTCTAACCCGTAGTCCGATCCAAAGTCCGCGGCATGGCGCTCGACAATGGCTTTCCGCACGTCGGGAATGCCCGGGACAACGGTATAACGAGTGAAATTGGCATCGATGGCCGCAATGGCTGCGTCCTTGATGTGCCTGGGAGTGGAGAAATGAGGCTCGCCGGCCCCGAAATCCACCAGGTTTGCGCCCTGGGCGCGCAGTTTGGCCGCCTCGGCAGCTACAGCCATGGTTGCGGAAACTTCAATCCGGCCAATTCGGTCGGCAAAGACTTGGGAAGGGGTTGAGACTGTCATAGCACTTCTATCTTTACAGATTTCTTCTCATGTGCAAAACGCAGTGCAGGAAAAACCCGGTTCAGGGCCGCAAGAATTCAGCCTGGATCAACAACACGGCATCATTTGCTGTCACGGTGAGCAATTACGTAGTTCTTGAAGCGATCTTCGACCTCATTTCTGACCACGCCGGAATCCACGAGGTCCTGCTTGCTGCGGTAAGGCCGGAATCGCACAATTCACCGCGCCCAGGTGCGCGCCATCCCGGGGACCTTGAGCAACTCAGCCTCAGTGGCATGATTGATGTCGATTCGCACCTCCGGCGATACGGGATCTGTCGCGGAGGGTTCGGAAGATCTGTACCGTTCGCGAGGTTGCTCCTGTGGCATCGCGGACAGACACAAGTACACGATTGCGGTCGATCCTAACGCGAATTGTGTTCCTGGTCGCAAGGCTTCATACCCAGTGCGCCTGTTCCGACAGCAAACCGACCCTCTGAGGGTACCGGAGTTTGCTCTGCTGCCCTAACCGACGACTACTTTGTGGCCGCCGCCAGCACTGGCTTTGCGGCTGGCGAGTTGACCTGTGCGTTGAGGAAATCGGTAAGGTCATCGACATCCTGTTTGCTGCCGACCATGGGAGGCATGAAGCGGCGGTAAGGCGAGTCTGCCCTGTAGTCCTGCAGCATGGTGATGAAGCTGCCGATGTTGGTGCGGTCACGGCCGGCGAGCAGTTCCTTGAGTGGACGGTAGCCGGAAAGCGTGTGGCAGGAGCCGCACTCGCCGCGAAAGATGGCTTCGCCACGTGTGTAGCTGAGATTGGGATCGTTCAGGGGAGTGATTCCCATGGACGTGATGCGGTCATTCAGGACCGGACCGTTCCAGACCCACATGGAATGAGCCAAGTAGCCTTCCTGGTTGATGCGAGCCACGTATGGCACGCGCACGCCATTGGAGAACATCCAGCGGCCGATGACATAGGGCTTACGGAGCATCTCTCGCGCGTATTCGCCGGAGCCTGTGGCAATGAGGGCGAGCAGAAGCACGGCCATCGCATGGGAGAGATTGAACTCCGCCGGGTTGCGATAGGCCAGGTAGTAGGCGACGCCGACGACGGTAGCGGAGGTGACGATGATCACCAGCGCAATGCGCGTGATGACCGAGAAGGTGCCCGCGCCGATGGTGTCAATGCCCAACGAAAGCAAAGCGCGTTGCGATTCGGGGACCATCATGAGGTACCAGATCATGAGGAACGGAATGGCCACGAACGAGGGCACGAGCCACTTGACGCTCCACTTGACGAGGCTGGTCTTGAGCGCGAGATGCTTGTCGCCGTCAATGCGGCTAGAAGTGATGAGTGCCCAGATGCCTGCCAATGACGCGCAGACGCAGCAGCGCAGGAAGAGACTTGGCCAGTAAGTGGGATTGAAGAAGGCGTTCCAGAAGACGCTGGCTTCATGGCCGGTTCCGGCGACGCCTAGCCAGGTGTCGCCCGGCGTGAGCATGAAGGTCAGAATGCCGTTGATGATGACCAGTGTCGCGATGGAGGCGCCCGCGTAGACCCAGCCCACCTTGAGATGCAGCCTGGGATCGATGCGGTCCCAGGTGTAGTAGTACACGGCAACAGTGGTGAGCTCGACCATGAAGAAGACCCACTCCATGGCCCAGCCGAAGACGAAGTTGTGGATGAGCGTGCTGGTGGCCTCAGGATGGGTCAGACCAATGGCGAACCAGATGCCGACGCCGGAGATGGTACCGAAGACTCCGGTCAGAATGAGGAAGAACTTCGAGTGCCGGGCGAGCTGCGTGAGCCACTCGGCGCTCATGTTCTTGTCGGCCATCCGCATGGCCTTGCGCTCAGCGATGGGCAGATAGAGCCCGCCGCCCACGGCAAACTGCGAGATCATGACGTGGAAGATGGCGATGATGCCAATCACCCAGCCCGAGCCGAGATGTGGAATGTCCCAAAATGGATAGTTCACGTTTTAGCTCCTAGCTTCTAGCTGCTAGCTCCTAACTTGTTCGTGCCACGGCTGAACTTCTTTATAGCGCGCCGTGTGCTGAAAGCTAGGGGCTAAAAGCTAGTAGCTTCTTTACCGGATCGTCCAATAGCCAATGACGGTGGTAGCCAGCAGTGCGAAGACTGCAAGCAGGCCGAAGTAATGTGCGGCACGGGCACGCTGACCCGAAGTCTTGCCGATGTCGTAGAACGGAATCAGGACCCAAAGCCCGATGCCGACAGTGAACAGCAAAAGACCCGCAATCTCACCAAATTCGCCGGGAAGTACATTGCCCAGCAGCTTGAGCATCTCGAAGGGGCTCATGAAGTACCACTCTGGATGAATGCCGGCTGGCGCGGGGACTAGAGCATCTGCCTGCCTGCCCAGCGCCCAGGGAAAGACAGAGGCCAGCAGCGCAAGAATGTTGAGCGAGATGAGCCACATGGCCAGATCTTTGCGGATGAAATTGGGCATGAAAGGGATGCTCTTGCGTTCGGCACCAGGCTTCACTTCTTCACTGGGTGGAGAGGCGTTGCCGTGGCGCTGGACGAGCCAAAGATGAAATGCGAGCAGCGGCAGGAAGATGGCGGGGAGCACCACGACGTGCAAGGCAAAGAAGCGCTGCACCGTGAACTCGCTCACCTCGGGACCGCCGCGCAGCATGTTGGCAATGGCCTCGCCGACGTAAGGGATCGCCATGGGAATCTGCAGGCCGACCTTGGTGGCAAAGTAGCTGAGCTCATCCATGGGTAGCAGGTAGCCTGAGAAGCCGAAGACCGATGCAATGCCCAGCAGGACCATGCCGCTGAGCCAGCCAAACTCACGCGGCTTGCGATAGGCCTTCATGAAGAAGGCTGAGAACATGTGTACCAGGATGGCGAAGATGAACAGGTTGGCGGCCCACGCATGTGCCGAGCGGATGAGCCACCCGAAGTGCATGACAAAAGTGATCTGGCGGACCGACTCGTATGCTTCAGCACCGGGCCGGTAATAGACAAGAAGCAGGACACCGGTGAAGCACTGAACGAGGAAGAGGAACAGCGAGATGCCGCCCCAGTAGTACCAGAAGGACTGGGAGTGAACGGGGACGGTCTTGTGGCGCGCGAAAGCGGCCAGTTCAGAGAGGCCCAGGCGCTCATCAATCCAGGTGTACGCGGTTTTTTCAGTCATGGCCTAATCCTTTGGTAGCGCTGTTTCCTTTCCAATTCGATTCCGGTGACCGGCTCATCGGCAGAGCCATCCGCCATCCACGACCAGGATGTGACCGTTCACATAGTTGCCAGCCTCGGAGGCAAGAAACACCGCCGCCCCGGCCAGGTCTGAAGGCACGCCCCATCTTCCAGCAGGAATCCTGGCAAGGATGGCGGCAGAGCGGGCAGCATCGGCACGAATGGGCGCGGTGTTTTCCGTCGCCATGTACCCAGGGGCGATTGCGTTGACGTTGATGTTCTTGTCAGCCCACTCGTTGGCCAGCGCCTTTGTGAGCTGCGCAACCGCTCCCTTGGCTGCGGCATATCCGGGAACGAGAATGCCGCCCTGAAATGAGAGAAGCGAGGCGATGTTGATGATCTTCCCAGATCCCTGCTCCAGCATCTTGCGGCCGGCGTATTGGCTGATGCGAAAGACGCTGTTGAGATTGGTTTCGATGACGGTGTTCCAGAAATCCTCAGAGTGCTCCGCGGCGGGAGCGCGGCGAATGGTGCCTGCGTTGTTGACAAGGATGTCGATCGAACCGAACGCCCTGACCGTTTCGTCGACAAGGTTCGTGCAGACTGCTTTGTCGCATACATCGCCGGTCATGGAGATGAATTTGACTCCAGTCTGCTTAACAGCCTTGATGGTCGATTTCAGAACATTGTCGTAGCCATGGAGGGTGACGCTAGCTCCAGCTTGAGCAAATGCAAGGGCGATGCCGGCGCCAAGGCCTTGCGCGGATCCGGTAACCAGTGCGTTTTTGCCCTTGAGGCTGAAGAGATCGAGAATCGCCATTGAACAGTTCCTTCTGGAAGGCTGCACCGTTTCGAGCCCAGTGAATCCTAGGTGCGCGAGACCTCAACTCCGGTCTCGTTGACAGCTACTTTGAAAAGCTTGAGCGGCTTGGGCGGCGGACCGCTGACGTTGGCGCCGGTGTACGCGTTGTAAACTCCGCCGTGACAGGCGCAATGGATGCGATCGGCCTGCGACTCATATTGCACAGTGCATCCGAGGTGCGTGCAGACCGCGCTGAGGCCCACCCACCGGCCGTCTTCGTGGTGAATGAGCATGGCCGGGGCAGTGCCAAACCTGAACATGAGGACCGCGCCACGAGGCAGCTTATGCGCGTCCTTGAGTGTGACCTCGGTGACAGCCGTGGCAGATAGCGCCATCTCAGATGGCGATGCGAGGTAGCGGTAAATGGGATACCCGAGAGCAGCCGTGTAGAGCAGGCCCGCTGCGCCGGCGGCGACGAGGAACGCGCGGCGGGTATTCTGTTCGCCCGGTTCCTCGGGAACAAAAGTTGCAACACTCATTTCTTCGCTCATATTGAAGCCGCGCCCTCCATGACTTTCTTTGCGCGCGCCACGACGGACACGAGCCATCCGACAACGCCCAGACCGGCCACGAAGAGAACCAGGAACAGGCCCACAACGCTCCAGTTCGTCACCACGACGCGGTCCCATACGTCGTAGCCCTTGCTGAGCAAGGTCATGTCGCGTACCCCATCGCGATAGACGGTGAACATGATCTCTGTCAGTGCGGCCACGAGAACCGCGCTCCAAGCCAGCCATCCGGCGGTAATCCTGGCAAACCCGGCGATCGCACCTATCAGAACAGCCACGACGACCAGGGCTAACCAGCCATATCCAGCAAAGCCGGCAAACTTGTAGAGCGGATAGATCGAACTGCCCGCGAGGCCTGCCTTGACCGCATCGGGTTGTACACTCGCGGCCCACAAACCGGCCGCCAGGTACACGAGGCCGAACACAGCGGCGACTTTGCCGCCCAGCCCGGCCACGAATTTCTTTTCATCTGCAGTGAAGGTGCTGCGGCCAGCAAGATAGACCATCCACAATCCGCCGACAAAAAGGCCACCGGCAAGCATAAGCAGCCAGCGCGGAGTGAGCGTTGGGTCGCCTGTGGGCAGATAAGCGCCCATCGATGATGCTGAGTACATGCTGCGCCAGACCTCAGGCCTGAGCATCAGGGTCATATTGGTCGAGAGCAGGCGCGCGACAGAGCCGGCCAATACCCACGCGCTCAAGCCGACCCACCAGGCTGACTTCCCTGCCTCAAGGCGTGCGGTGAACTGATAGAGCAGCCAATAGGTGAGGGTGAGGATGGCGATGATTGAGATCCAATAAATGCCGATGAGGACGCTGCTTGTGTACAGCGCGCGGCCATACAGAACCTGCGCAAAAAGCAGCGGGGGCACACCGAGGTTGATAACAAACGTCATGACCACGGTGAGCCGGCGAGCGAGTGCCCGCGCGGTGACCAGCGATTGCGGCGAGCTACGGAACAGACTGAGCAGAACCGCAAGCAACAGTCCGCCGAGGAGCATTTCGACGGCAACAAAGTGCAGTGCCAGAGTAACGACATGAAGCAGTTTGAGCAGCCATATCGGCGCCGGCAGCGGAATTGGGTCTACAGCGGGAAATGATTGCATGACGTGTTGACTGTTCCTTTCACTCTCCGCGCGCTATTGGAAAGACAAAAACACCGGCCAAGAACGATGGCACGATGCCCACGCAACAGGGTGGACCCGCAATGCGCCGGTGGGCCGCTGTGAAAAATCGCGGCGGCCGGCGCCCTGCCCCGATTCGGGGTCGACGTTCACACCTCACGCAGATCGGGGGGATAGACACATGGTGTGTTGCGGGACATTTTGGACTGTTTATCTCCAATTTCGTTTTCAGGAGAGAAGTTAGCGCTTCAGGTAAACGAGGGTCTGTGATCGACGGCACAAGCGTTTGTGACGATCTCGACTAGTCTGCTGGCGAAGCGTCAACCTCCGCACGAACAGATTTTGGGACAGAAGAAGGCCCGACCCGCATTCGAATGTTCCCGCCGTTCAAGCGGCAGTGCCTGTGCTCCAGGTGAACCTGATGAAGAAGCTCAACTCGTCAATGCAGCTCACACGCGCGGCCGATTATGCCATTCGAGTTATGATTCATTTGGCGAGCAGGCCTCCCTTTGAGCGCGTTTTGCTGCCCACATTGGCCAGGGCAACTGGAGCCCCGGAGAGCTTTCTTTCCAAAGTTTTGCAGGCCTTGTCGCGGGCCAAATTGATCAGTTCGCGACGGGGACAGTCCGGAGGCTTTGAGATTTTATCCAGGGGGCGCGAGGCGTCGATGCGCGAGGTGATCGAGGCCATAGATGGCCCGGTATTCCTGAATGTCTGCCTTATCGCGGATGGGGCTTGTCCCAGAGATTCATGGTGCCCGGCGCACCCGGTTTGGGTAGAAGCACAGCAGGCCATGCTCGATGTCCTATCCAGCGCATTGATCGCCGAGTTGGCCTCGGGAGGGGTGCCTGCCCGCCGAGGTCGAACTGTTCGTGCGGCCGCACAGCCGGTAATCATTCACTCCACGAATGCCGGTGACTAGTCTCTACTCCAGGACGCTGTAAGCGCGGCTTTCAGCTTGATGCCGCAAACGATGAAACTACGGCTGCTCGAAAAACGTCAACATGAGAGTCTCGGACCGGCTATTCTGCCGCTCCGGTTGCGCACGGATTCACGCATCGATTAAGCTCATCGCGCTCAAAATTCCCCGAGGAGATCTTATGCTCCGCTCAAGTGCTGCCCCCGTCCTAAGAAAGCCTTTGACTGTCATTGCGCTTTGCAGCCTTGTCACATTCGGTGCCGTTCAGAGGGCATGGACGCAGAGATCCAAACCCGCGCCAGCCATCACAATCGACAGCTCAGTAACAATTGTGGAGAGTGCACAGGAAACGGGGCCGGTGAAACGAGCCACGCAGGATCTCATCGGAGATTTCGCGAAGGTTTTTGGCCAGGCGCCCAAGCTGGTGGGCAGCGTGGAAGAGGCAGGCCCGGTCGCGATTCTCATTGCAGATCGAACAAGAGTCCCTGCGGGCGTGGCTTGCGCCACGGCAACGGATACAGAGGCCTTCGCGATTTCAGCGGCGACAATGCCCGGTGGCGCCAAGCCAAAACATGTTGCTGTGTGCCTGGCCGGCGCAGACATGCGGGGAACGATCTTTGCGATCTATCAGTTTTCGCAGTCCTATCTGGGTGTCGACCCGATGTATTTGTGGACCGACAAGCAGCCGGAGAAGCGCAGTTTGATTGCGCTGCCCGCGGACTTCGCCAAAGTCTATCCCAAGCCGGTGTTCAAGTATCGAGGATTCTTCCCCAACGACGAGGACCTGTTGACCGGCTGGGCTGTGCCACCGAAGGGCGAACAGACTGGAATCTCATTGGTCGCGTGGGACAACATTTTCGAGACCATTCTTCGCCTGAAAGGCAATATGATCGTGCCGGGAACGTGGATCTTTCCCGACGATGCGCAGGTGCACGCGGCCAGCGAACGCGGGCTGATCGTCAACCAGCATCATGCGATTCCACTGGGTGTGAATGTGGCCCGCTGGCCCAAGGACGTTCCCTACAATTTTTCAACCAATCCAGAAATTCTCCGCCGGGCATGGACCAACTCGGTAGCGACCTACACACCGGACGAGGAGATTCTGTGGAGCGTGGGGCTGCGCGGACTTTCGGACTCAAGCTATGCATCACTGGATCCGAGCGTGCGCAACAATGACCCGTTATTGGGCGAGCGCGTGAGTGAGGCGATCAAGGAGCAGATCGAGATCGTGCGCGCGAAGTATCCGAATGCGCAATTCGTGACGGATCTTTGGCAGGAGGGAGCCCGCCTGATGCAGAACGGTTACCTGAAGGTTCCGCCTGAAGTGTTGCTGGTGTGGGCAGACACAGGCTACGGCGACATGCAGGATGGAGGAAAAGTGGCGGCGGGCCAGGGCGCGTACTTCCACACAGCGATGATGAACGGCCAGGCTAACCAGCTTTCCGAAATGGTTCCAGTTTCGGTGATCCACTCTGAACTGGGAAGGTACATCAATGCAGGAGCCACAGCCTACATCCTGGTGAACACCAGTGACCTGCGGCCTGTCGTCATGACAACGCGCGCGCTGATGGAGGAGGCGTGGGGTGGTTTGCCAACTGAGACGAGCGACTCAGATGGCGTGTACTATCGGCGTTGGGCGACTGAGGAATTCGGGGCAAAGTCCGCGGATGAACTTGCGGGAATCTACAAAGACTATTTCGCGGCTCCAGCAGAGCGCACGGGGTTTGGAGGATTCGGCCCTCCGGGACAGGCCGCGGGCGGCAGTGCTCCTCCGACTCCGCCGCCCGCACCGCGCAGCAACGTCAAACGCGAAGAGGGTGATAATCACTATCACTCCGAAGTCCGCAGGCTCATCCTGGACAATCTGGCCGTGCACCAGGTGTTTGGTGTGCCCAGTCAGTCGCCAAAATGGACACTGCCGGGCTTGATGCCAACACCCACTGCGCAAATGAGGAGTGCGGTCCTGGCGCGGGACATCAAGGAGTGTGAAGAGGCCCAGCCGCGATGGGACGCCGTGTGGGCGCGGGCGCTTGCGGCAGAGAGCCTTGTTGATCCCGACCGTCGCGACTACTATCAGGCCGAATTGCTGACCATGATCACCATCAACCAGGAAAGCAACAGGATGCTCATGCTTGTGTCCAAGGCGATGCAGGATGCAGATGCAGGCCAGACAGACAAGGCAAGCGGCGAAGCAGATGAAGCTTTGAATTCTCTAGACAAGACTCAGAAGTCCATGGCGGCTGCGGAGTACGGCAAGTGGAAGAACTGGTACCG
>PLKU01000266.1:0-561 GCA_003140705.1 Acidobacteriaceae bacterium | reverse complement strand
TTGATTCGATGAGAAGCGACGTGGCGCCAAGCGAGTAGACCGAATGCCTCTATGGGCTGTGGGCCCACATATCAAGACGACTGGCCTGCAGTCTCCACCTTTCGGTCTATACCTGGCCTCACGCATCCCCGTATACTGGCTACCTATGTTCGAGGTCCTGCGCACAACCACACTTCTGGGACTGCTCGCGGCAGGAGTCCCCACCTCTCTTTCTTCTCAAGCCACAGGCTCCGGAGCTCTTCCCCCAGCGCAGCAGGCTCGGCAAACAGCCAAAAGCGTGCAACCGCCGGCTGCCGGCAGTGAGGTAACTGGTNNCAACGACGCCGAAGACACCCGCAGCTTCGCCGAAAAATACGGAGTGAAATTCCCCGCCCTGCTCGACGAAAAGCACCGGCCCATCACGGCAGGTGGATTTGTGAAGAGCGGGCCGATCGTCTTTATCGACGACTCAGAAAAAGCCAAGCTCACGCAATGGACTCACAAGATGGGCACACCGGAGAAAGGCTACATTATCGAGACAAAAGGTTCGGGCGTGGGGTTGATCGACTACGACAACGATGG
>PLKU01000002.1 GCA_003140705.1 Acidobacteriaceae bacterium | reverse complement strand
CCAAGCATCAGGGCATGAACCCAACCGGCTCGTTCAAAGACACGGGCATGACTACTGCCCTGAGCGTCGCAAAAGAGCGCGGTTTTCAATGGGTGGCTTGCGCGTCAACGGGCAACACGTCGGCAGCGATGGCGGCCTACGCGGCCCGCGCGGGTTTGCGGAGCCTGGTGCTCATTCCCGATGGCAAGATTGCCTGGGGAAAATTGTCACAGGCAATGGACTATGGCGCGGTAACCTGCCAGATCAAGACGGACTTCGACGGCTGCGTCCGCGTTTTGACCCAGGTGGTGAAGGAAGCGCACATTTACCTGCTGAATTCCGTGAATCCATACCGGCTGGAAGGGCAAAAGACGCCCGCCTTCGAGATCGCCGAGGCCTTTGACTGGAACGTGCCTGACCACCTGATTGTGCCCGGTGGGAACCTGGCGAATAGTTCTGCGCTTGGTAAGGGCTTCCGAGAGATGCGCGAACTTGGGCTGGTGCCGAGGGTGCCGCGCATCTCAGTGATTCAGGCTGCGGGGGCGAATCCGCTGGTTCGCAGCCTTGCCGACAATCATGGCGCGACGATGGAACCGGTGGAGGCGCACACGCGAGCTACGGCAATCCGCATTGGGAACCCGGCCTCATGGAGAAAAGCCGCGCGGGTAATTCAGGATACGGGCGGGTGGTGCCTGGATGTGTCCGAGGCGGAAATTGCAATTGCGAAGGCCGAGTTGGGATCCGAAGGGCTAGGCTGCGAGCCAGCTTCTGCCGTGACCTTGGCGGGGCTGAAGAAGCTACGCGCTCGAGGTTCAGTCTCTCCCGGGGAGACGGTCGTCTTGGTTTTGACCGGGCACACACTGAAGGACGCAGACTACACGATCGATTTCCATCGCGGAATGCTGCTGAAGGAAGAAGAGAAAGCCGGCAATGAGGAGCGGATCGAAAGTCTCCGGAGAGATGCGGTAGTGGTGGAGGCAACGGCGGAAGCTGTCTTGGCCAGGATCAAGGGCAACGTGGGATGAGTGAGGATCTGAAGCCAAAGAGTGGGAGCATCTTGCTGCGTTTGCCGGCAACCTCTGCGAATCTCGGGCCTGGCTTTGACACGGCGGCGGTGGCGCTCGATTTCTACCTTGAGATTGAAGCCGAGGCAGCTAAGGAGTTTTCGATTGCGGCAACGGGACGCGACGCAGATCGTTGTGGCCGTCTCGAAGACAATCTCATCCTGGGCATCTACCAGAGACTGCTGCGGGAGAATGGCAAGCCAGTTGTTCCGCTGGCGATCAGGATGGTGAACGAGATTCCGCTGGGGATGGGGTGCGGGTCTTCTGCTGCAGGCCGACTCGCAGGGATTGCCCTGGCTGCGTATTTTGGCCAGCTTGACTGGAACTCCGAACGCATTCTGGAAGAAGCTTGCATCCTGGAAGGCCACCCGGATAATGCTGCGGCGTGTTGGCTGGGCGGATTTGTTGCGGCGGCCTCTGAAGGCACAAAGGTCCATGTGGCCAGGGTCGTCCCTCCAGCCGAATGGAGGGCCATCGTGGTTCTTCCCCCCGAACCGCTGGCAACGAGCAAAGCACGTGCGGTGCTTCCCGGTAGCTACTCGAGCGCCGACGTGGTGGCCAATCTCCAGTCTGTGGCGATGCTCGGAATTGCGTTTGCGCAGGGCCGTGGCGACCTCTTACCCATCGCCATGAGGGACCGGATTCACCAGCCATTCCGTTCTGAGATTTGTCCGCTTCTCCCGCGTCTGCTGCCATTGGCGGGGAGCAACGGGATTCTGGGCGCGGCATTGAGCGGGGCCGGACCTGCTGTATTGATTGTGGTGCGAGATCAGGGGAGCCTGGCGGAGGCATCGGAGACCATCTGTAAAGCATTGAANNAAGACTTACCCGCGCCTGAGCTTGTGGAGTGTCGCTTTCTGCCGGACGGGGCACGTCAACTGCTTGAGACACATAGTGCAGGGCAGATGTGAGGTATCGACGACCCTACCCTGAGGAAACCTCGGTGGAAGGTAATCACTTGAGTAACAAATGCATTGGACCTGTTATCGTTTTAGATAGTCACCCGTTGGTGATTACCAAGCCAAGTACCGAAGATTGCTTGCTTTTCGTGCGGAGAAGAAATAAATTCGCAGCGTGGGCAGTTNNCAGTTCTGGGGGAGGGCTGCTCTAGCGCCCGTGATCCTAATCGGATCCGGGCGCTTTAATTTTGTGAGGCAGCGTGCGAATGCACGGTAAGTGCATATAGCAAGGCTATTTGGGTTGTTAGGAATACACCTCGACCGCAAACTAGGTATTTCGATGCGAAGTGTGGTTTGCGACTTTCCCACCGGTTGCACCATCTCATGAGTGCAGGGATTCCAGTACACTTGAAAATAGTATGGAAGCCGCGAGGAGGATCATGGCTGGATCGGGAGTGATGGACGTAAGTGACGCGACGTTTGATCAGGAAGTGCTGCAGAGCGCGCAGCCGGTTCTGGTCGATTTCTGGGCTGGGTGGTGCGGTCCATGCAAGGCAATTGCACCCTCTGTGGAGGCAGTGGCATTGGCTTACGCGGGAAAACTGAAGGTTGCCAAGGTGAATGTGGACCAAAACGGCGCTGCGCCGTCGCGATTCGGCATTCGGGGAATTCCGGCTTTGCTGTTCTTCAAGGGTGGCAAGGTGGCTGATCAAATTGTGGGGTTTGTGCCCCAGGACGTGATTGAAGAGAAGGTACAGCGCCTTTTGGCGTAACTGATCTTCGCAGATTTTACGGAATTATATGGGGAAGGCCCGGCACATGTGCCGGGCCTTTTCGTGTTTGCGGTAGAACGGCAGTCGGGCATCCGCAACCCTGCAGGTTGAAGAATTGTCAGTAGCCGGCGGGGGCCTACGAAGGAGCGGCCTGCGTGATGGGTTCAAGGCCGAGGCGCTTGCGACAGTCCTCAAGCATCGTCTCGGTTCGGGTGGCGCCCACGCGGCTGACTCCGATTTCACGAACGGCCAGTAACGTATCAAGATCGCGAATGCCACCAGCCGCCTTGATTTGAACCGAGGTGGGAGAGTGCTTGCACATCAATTCAAGGTCGGCGAGCGTGGCCCCGCTGGGAGCGTAGCCGGTCGAGGTCTTGACCCAATCTACGCTGATGTCTCCGCATATCTCGCATAAGCGGATTTTGGAGGCATCGTCGTGATAGGCATTCTCAAAGATCACTTTGATCTTGGCTCCCTCGGCATGAATGGCGTCCGTAAGAGCAATAAGCTCGTTGTGGACATATTGCCAGTCTCCGCTGCGGGCCTTGCTGATGTTGATGACTACATCGAGTTCCTGTCCGCCGTCCTGGAGCGCCTGCCGGGCTTCAGCGAGTTTGATCGCAGTCGTGTGTCCACCGTGCGGGAAGCCAATGGTTGTGCTTGCCCTGACCGTGGTGCCAGCGAGCAGCTCCGCGCAGCGGGCCAGATAGTAGGGCATAATGCAGACGCTTGCCGTGTTGTATCGAACTGCGAGGGCACAGCCTTCTTCGAGTTCCCCGGTGGTCAGCGAGGGATTAAGCAACGAGTGATCGATCATTTTTGCGATGGATTGGTAATCATAAGAATTCGACATGACTAATCTCCAAAACCCTGCACGTGTACTTGACCTGCTTGAGCCAAAGTTTGGCGCGAAGCGGATTTGTTTGTGAGTTACACATAGAGTGGCACACACGCGTAGACCTTGTCTTGCGACGGAGCGCGATCCCGAGGTCTGAAATGTGAGATTCAACGCAAAAGAAGAACGCCCCAGCGAGGCTTTTGACTGCCGCGCTGGGGCGCATGGATGTGCGGGCTGGTAATCTGCCCGGTTATTGCACGTCGCTCACTTTACCATCCTTGAAAGTGACCTTCATGCCGTTGTAGTAATAGATGGTCTTGGGCCCGAGATCTGCAACTCTCGTCGGCGCGCCAAGAGCCGCCTGTACCTGGTCCTTGGTTTGGCCCATTTCGACCGATGGGGTGGCTGCTGGAGCAGCTGACGGGTCAGCGGAAGCAACTTGAGCGGGAGCATCGGTTGAAGGCGGAGTTGCGCTAGCCTGGCCTCCACCTGGTGCTGCTGCCTCAGCAGTGACGTCCTTTTCGGCCTGATCAGCCTGCTGATCCTGCTGTTGAATTGTGGCGGCATCGCCAGGATCGGGCGGAGGAGCGACAGCGGCATAGGCAGCTTGGACTGGCTTGGATTGAGCGGACGGCGGAGCACCAGGCAATCCACCAGTGCCTTGCTTGGACTGCAGATCCTGGAGGCCCTGGTCAATGGTCTCCCGCATGTGGTTCTGCATCTCCTGCAGGTCAGTCAAACTCACCTGAACCGTAAGAGAGATCTGGCACTCCGGTGTTCCCTTGCTGGACAGGACTACCAGATTTGCCGAGGTTGCGTCTGAAGGTGGCGGAGTCCTCAGCTGGAGCGTGTCTCCGTCACTGACAGCGCACTCCTGTCCGGATGCATCAGTCACATCCAGATTGCCTCCTGCGACGAATACATGTGGGCGGCCATCGCTCAAGAGCCGGGCAATCCCACTCGAGCCGGGGTCGATATCATGACCGGCGGCGTTCGTGGAGGCTTCCTGGTTCTCAAGCGCGATCTGACTCTTTACTTCGTCGGCGATCAAAGCCTTGACTTCAGGGGTCAGGACTGGCGGTCCACCTGCTGCAGGGGGGGTGCCATCAGCAATAGCAGCTTCCTGGTGCGCAGCATAGGCTGCCTGCAAATTCTGGGAGATGATGTAGTCCGTCAGCCAGAACGCAGCAGAGGGGTAAACCGGATAGGGCTGGAAGTACCATCCGTAGCGGCCGTACCAGGGAGCGCCTCCCCATCCCCAGCCGAAGGCGATGGGTGCGACCCAGGGGTTATAGGCCCATCCATAAAACCCCGCGCCGTAAAAGAATCCGGGGGCATAGACGTTCATATACATGCCACGATAGCCCCACCCATGGTAGAAGCGATTGTATTCGTGGCCATGGTAGAAGTCTGCGCGACGCCCAAAGTCATGGCCATGGAATCCATAGCCGCGCTGCACGTATCCGGCGCGCCCGCGCTCGGCGTAGATGTGTCCGTGACCGGGCCGTTCGACATCGACCCGTCGCCCGCCGGCTAGCCCATGATGAACATCCATGCCTCTCCGGGCGTCATGCACGTCACTGACCCGGCCATTGGAACGAGTGCGTACCGCACCGCCGCTCTTTGTCACGTGCTCATTGCTTCCTCGCGGTGCGGATCCGCCATGGATGGCGGAGTGGTTGACATTGCCACCGGTCCCACCGCCGTGCATTCCACCAGCTGGGCCACCAGTCGTGTGCATGCCGCCTGCCGTTGTGTGACTACCAGTGGTTGTTGTGGTTCGCGTCGTGGTCGTCGTGGTATGCGTGCTGGTCGTGGTGTGCGCACCACCAGTGGTTGTGGTGTGCCCGGCGCCTCCTCCTCCTGCTGGCTTTGCAGGGGCGGCAGCCTTTGCGGCGGGCTTAGCAGGAGCTGCGGGCTTCTTAGTATCGGTCGCTGAGGCCGAAAAACTTGCCGCAGCCAGGAGACCGGTAAGAATCACAGCTGTTGAACCATATGTCATGGCTCGGCGAATAGCATGCATGATCATCGTTTCCTCATTCCTGTTCCTGGCCCGCGCTCTATCCCGGATGCGCCTGGGCTCTACTCGACGTTGCTGACTTTTCCATTTGTGAAAGTTACCTTCATATCTTTGTAATAGAAGATCTCCTTCACTCCAACCTTTGCGGTCTTTACCGGTTGCCCAAATGCAGTTGTCACTTGAGCCTTGGTTTGGCCAATGGAAATCGAAGGAGGCGGTGTATCTGCCGGTGGAGGTGGCGGCGCAATGTCAGGCATTGGCGCCGGCGGAGGGGCCGCAGGTGCTGCAGCCTGAGCCGGCTGACCACCTTGATTGCCTTGTTGACTGCCTTGATCCCCCTTGTCATCGGAGGGCACAACCGTAATTACTTCAAACACTGTCTTGGCAAAATCGTCTGGCGGCGGAACGGCACCTTTGGCGAAAGGAAACTTGATCTCACCGTAGTAGCGGGTTTGATTGCCCGACGGGTCAGGGTAAGGATCGCTGAATGTGCTGATGAGAATGCCGTCTTTTTGAGGGGTAACGCCGGTGATCCAGAACTTCTCTCCGGCTACAAACTTCCGGGACACGCATCCGTTGTTGGCGGCGTCTGAAGCACTGGTCCCGCCGCCAAATACAGGAATGTGACCGAAGCCGAAGGATTTCACGGCGTCTTTAACCCGATTCTTGTAATTCGCAGCTAGAACACCATTGCTGTAAGTATTTGAGAATGCATAAGAGGAGGCCGCGGCACACATCATGAGCCCGTCTTTATGCAAAAGGATCACGTCGCCATCCGTAACAATATCCGTGTGGTCAGCGGTGGGCTTTGTAATCTTGATCTGCGAGACAAGCTTCGCCTGAATCAGAGTGGCCGGGTCCCCTGCCTGGGCTTCCATGCCAACAGTGAAAATCATCGCTAACGCGGCCAACCCAAAAGCGCCAAGTCTTTGCACTGGAACCATATGTCACGTCCATTTCACGGGTGCAGGGAATGATATGAAGACCACAAAAACTTACATCAAGGGCAAAGTGATGTCAAGCTAATCATGCGCCGGAGATGCGCAGGACAAGTTACTTACGGAAACACGGCAACGGGCATGAAGTTCTGTGCAATTCGACAAATTGTTTTCTGCTTTCTGCACCTCTTCGAGGTGGTGAGGGGCGCTTGATCTTCGATCGCTTGAAGACGTCAAGAGGGAAGCACCAGGAGAAGGATGCAGGTGACGTTGTCCTGACCGCCGCGCTCTTTGGCTACATTGATGAGATTGGCGCAGGCCGAGTCGAACGTCGAGGCATTCAGGATGGTCGAGATTTCGTCTTGCTCAACGTAGCGGGTGAGTCCATCCGTGGCCAGGAGGATCCCGGTGCCTGGGGTTAGATCGACGGAAAAAAAGTCAGGCTGCACATCGGCTGCGACGCCGACGGCGCGGGTAATGATGGACTCCATCCCTTTCAGGTCAGCACTGTTCGCATTTTCAAGGGTGAGCGTGCCGTTGCGAATGAGTTCGTTGATGTAGGAGTGGTCCACAGTGAGTTGCGTATACTTTCCATCCTGAATGATGTATGCCCGACTGTCGCCAACGTTGCCGAGGATGAGCTTGTCTCCATCGAGTGCCGCAGCGACAACCGTGGTTCCCATTCCGTCATTTGCCGGAGTCTGACTGTGCTCCCAAACATCGAGATTGGCGATGGTAATTGCATGAAGCAGCCTGGAGCTGACGGGGACGCCTGAGGCGGCGGAGGCCGCAAAGCTCTTCAAAATTGCAGCCACAGCAAGGGAACTTGCGACTTCACCGCTGGCCATGCCTCCCATGCCGTCGCACACGACATAAATGCCGTGCTCCGCCTCATACCCAAATGCATCTTCATTGCTGCTGCGCACCCGCCCGGTGCTGGTCAAAGCCGCTGCTGTCGCCGTCATCATCACCTGGGAAATCGAACCAAACTCACGATACACGAACCACCCCGTCGCCCCGAAAACAGCCGCTGCAGCAGGCCGCTTCATCGCTAACAGCCTCATCGCTAACCATCTTAGCCCTCGCCTTACGGTGGCCTTTCGCTCGCTGTTATCTCTTGGCTCTTGCCTGTGTCGAGCATCACCATATTCCCCACTTCCCTCTTCTACAATCACCCTGAGGAGCCACACAGCCTATGCCGCGTAAGCCGCTCATCGCCGCCAACTGGAAGATGTACAAGAATCCAACCCAAACCCTGGCGTTCTTTCAGGAATTTTTGCCGATGGTGGCCGGGCACACGCGCGATGAGATCGTGGTCTGCCCTCCCTACATCGATCTCTATGTCGCGATTGCGGAGGTGAAGGGGTCGCTGGTTGCCGTTGGAGCGCAGGATCTGCACTGGGAGAAGGAAGGCGCCTATACCGGTGAGATTTGCCCCGGCATGCTGCTCGACATCGGCTGCACCCATGTGATCATCGGGCACTCCGAGCGCCGGCAGTATTTCGGCGAGACCGACGACATCGTCAATTTCAAGCTGAAGGCGGCGCTCGAAGCCGGGTTGACACCCATCGTCTGCGTGGGGGAGGTCCTCGAAGAGCGGGAAGCGGGCTTGACCGAGGATGTGCTGCGCCGGCAGTGTCTGCGGGCGTTCCATGCCATCTCGGCGAAGAAGGCGGCTAAGTTGATCGTTGCCTACGAACCAGTCTGGGCCATTGGAACGGGCAAAACGGCTACGCCTCAACTGGCGTCTGAGGCACATTCCCTCATCCGCGGCGAGGCGGCGAAGGCGTTCAGCCCGGTTTTTTCGGACAACCTGCGGATTCTCTATGGCGGCTCGGTAAAGCCAGAGAACGTCAAGGGATTGATGGCAGAGACGGAGATCGACGGCGCCTTGGTCGGGGGTGCAAGCTTGGATCCGAAATCGTTTGCGGCAATCGTCAAGTACTGACCGGGTTGTCAGTCAACTGTCGCCCTCCGCTCGCCTTCAGTCGTCATGACAGACATATCGCTCGCGAGCTTCTCCCGGGAGGAATGACGGGCGACGGATTCGGCTCCGGATCGTAAAGTCGGCCGCGGATTCCCCAAGTACTCTAGGGACGTCTCGCGCGCGGCCGCCGGGTGCTCGAATCCTGAATTGAAAGGTAACCCCAGCGATGCACACCGAGCCGCTAACCAATTTCATCAATGGGCAATGGCGTGGAGCCTCTGGTTCCGAGTACCAGGATGTGCTCAACCCCGCCACCGGCGAGGTGCTCGCCCAGGTTCCTTTGTCCGATGCTAGCGATGTCTTGGCCGCCGTGGACTCGGCTTCTGCCGCATTTCTTGAGTGGCGCCGCACGCCGCCCGAAGATCGTATTCAGCCGCTGTTCAAGCTGAAGCAGCTCATGGAGGATCACTTCGAGGAGTTTGGCCGCCTGATTACCCAGGAAAATGGCAAGACCCTGGCGGAAGCCAAAGGAGAGATGCGCCGCGCCATCGAGAACGTCGAGGTCGCTTGCGGCATCCCCATCATGATGCAGGGTTACAACCTGGAGGATGTGGCTCGCGGCATTGATGAGACCATGATCCGTCAGCCGCTGGGCGTAGTCGCGGCGATCACTCCTTTTAACTTCCCGGGCATGATTCCGTTCTGGTTTCTTCCCTACGCGATCGCATGCGGCAATACGCTCATTCTCAAACCCTCGGAGCGCGTTCCGCTCACCATGCGCTTCGCCTTCGATTTGCTGCAGCGAACCGGGCTGCCCAAGGGAGTGGTGAATCTAGTCAACGGGGGCAAGAAAGTCGTGGATGCGCTTCTCGATCATCCCCAGATTCGCGCCATCAGCTTCGTCGGTTCTACTCCCGTCGCCAAGTATGTCTATGCGCGCGCCGCCGCGAACGGCAAGCGAGCGCAGTGCCAGGGGGGCGCCAAAAACCATGTGATTGTGCTGCCGGACGCGGATATGAGCATGGCCACGCAAATCATTTCCGACAGCGCATTCGGCTGCGCCGGGCAGCGCTGCCTGGCGGTTTCGGTCGCGGTCACGGTCGGCGACGCGCAGAAAGTCTTTGGTCGTTCGATCACAGAAGCCGCTGCCAAGCTGAAGGTTGGCAACGGTCTCGAGGAAGGCGTGCAGATGGGACCGGTCATCACGTCGCAGAGCAAATCGCGGGTCGAAGAACTCATCGGCATGGGCGTGGCCGAAGGCGCGAAGGTCCTACTGGACGGCCGCAATTCCAGAATTCCAAAATACGAGTCCGGAAATTTCGTAAACCCCACAATTCTCGATGGTATACCGATGGCGAGCGCACTCACCGATACCGAGATCTTTGGCCCGGTCTTGAGTCTCGTCCATGCCCAGGACATGGACGAGGCGCTCGCATTTCTGCGGCGCAGCGCCTTCGGCAATCAGGCATCGCTATTTACTTCGAGCGGCTCGGCCGCACGACAGTTCCGCTACGAAGCGCCCGCGGGAAATATCGGNNTTCAGCGGATGGAAAAACAGTTTCTTCGGCGATCTTCATGGCCAGGGCCGGGATGGGGTCGAGTTCTATACCGAGAAAAAAGTGGTAGTCGAACGTTGGGCCAAGGATCACTCCCGGAAATTCTAGGGCTCGCCCATTTGCAGGATTGGATCCGCTCATCAGTGTCAAGGTGCTCGAAGCCCAGATGGGGCAGCTCCGGGGAAGCTGGCCCGTGATCGGGTCAACATTGATCAAAGGTGCGGGCCTTCACGCTCTGCGTTATACCTTTGTGACCGAGGCCGGAGAATACACCTCTCCCTTTACATTGCAGTACGTTGCCGGACACGATAACATTAAGACCTCAATGCGCTATGTACACTCCAGGGAGGGCTGCGGTCCCCCGGCTGGTTGTACGGCTGGCGGAGTCGCACCGACCGAAGGAGCGAGTCAAGTGCAAGGAGTCGGTGCGAAATCCGGTGCGGCCGGAAACGC
>PLKU01000580.1 GCA_003140705.1 Acidobacteriaceae bacterium | reverse complement strand
GCATTCTTTCCGCAGATGGTAGCGGGGCCGATCGAAAGACCAAACCAGCTTTTGCCGCAATTTCATCATGATCCCACATTTCGCCCTGGTCGAGTTCGTTCTGGCATCAAGTTGGCACTGTGGGGACTCTTTAAGAAAATGGTGATCGCAGACGCACTTGCTGGCTTCGTTAATCTTGTCTATNNGGCTTCTCGGGCGCCGAACTCACGGTGGCGACGCTCGCATTTTCTTTGCAGATTTATTGCGATTTTTCGGGATACTCGGATATCGCGCTGGGTGTAGCCAGAATGATGGGGTACGAATTGAGAGTGAATTTCCTGCAGCCCTATTTCAGCCGTTCAATCGGAGAGTTCTGGCATCGATGGCATATCTCACTGTCAACCTGGTTTCGCGACTACATGTATATTCCCCTTGGGGGGAACAGGGTTGCAGTTCCACGGCATTACATCAATCTGCTCGTTACGTTTCTGATTAGTGGTCTCTGGCACGGTGCCAACTGGACTTTCGTCATTTGGGGCGGACTGCATGGATCACTTCTGGTATTGTCTCAGTTGACCTCAAGCGCCCGCGCAAGAGCAATCAGGGTCCTAGCTCTCGATAGAATGCCGAAGAGCCGTGCGACCCTTCAGTGGCTGTCGACCTTTACCATAGTCACCGTTGCCTGGATCGCCTTTCGGGCCAAGGATATCCATTCTGCATGGTACGTTGTCACTCATCTTAGTATCTTGCCTCCCTTCAACTCGTTTACTCTCGCGTTGGGAGGAATTCCTCGTGCAAATACACCGTTCCTGGCCCTCTTCATTGTTACAATGTTTGCAGTTGAATGGTGGATCATGCACCCCCACCGTACGCCAGGGATCTGGTCCTGCGCTCCGGTCCGGTGGGCTTGTTATTATGGATGCGCTTTCAGTATTGTGTTCTTCGGAGTGTTCGGGCACACCGATTTCATCTATTTTCAGTTCTGATTTATTTGGGAGAGCCGACGGCCCCCTACTGGCTCATCCTTGATCGTCGACAAAGCAGTGGGAACGGATGAGCGGTGTTGAGGTACTCCTCTTCAATGAGTCTCAATGAATATGCGAAGATATCAGCGGATGGAGCAATTCCGAGTGCCGCCTGGGTTCCGGGGCCGCTCCAAGGTTTATGTGCAGCTGTGGTGGATTGTTCAGGCGACGCTCTTCGCCCTGTCGCCGCAAGTGATGTACGGGTGGAGGAGATGGCTGCTTAGACTGTTTGGGGCGCGGATTGGTAAGGGTGCAATCATTAGAGAGTCGGTAAAGACTCCTTATCCATGGAAGTTGACAATCGGAAACTATTGCCACATCGGCGAGGAAGTCCAGCTTTACACTTATGGAGAGATCGAGATTGGAGACTGCTCGGTGATATCGCAGCGGTCCTATCTATGCGCAGGCTCCCACGACTACCTAAGCCCTGCTTTCGACCTGATAGCCAAGAAGATTCTTATAGAATCAGAGGTGTGGGTGGCCACGGACGTGTTTGTTGCTCCCGGGGTCAGAATCGGACATGGGGCTGTCGTTGGGGCGCGTAGTTCGGTCTTTCGGGATATATCGCCAGGCACAATTGCCGTCGGAACCCCGGCGAAGGTGATTGGACTGCGCAAGATGAGAGAGGAATCCCAGAAAGACTGAATCGACGCGGTCCCTGAGTGCAGCAAGCTAACATGGATTTCACATTCATGGGGTGCTTCAGACTGAATGCCATTCCCGAAGGGCGCAGTTTGTCGACGCACTCGATCTCACGAGAGCAACTGGCAGTAGGGAGGATGCTTGGATAAGGTGCGGCAACGACTACTGATTCTCTCTTACGCCTTCGCGCCCAGCATCGGAGGGATAGAAACGGTGAGCGATCTTCTTGCGCGCACCTTTTCACACCGCGGCTACGAAGTGACCGTAATCACGTGCATTTCCGCGAGCGGAACCGCGTCCTCTGAACCCTTTCGCGTGGTGCGGAATCCAAGTTGGAATTCATTGATAAGTGAGATTTGGCGAGCTGACATCGTGCTACAAAGTAACCTCTCGCTCAGGATTAGCTGGCCGCTTTGGCTGTTTTTCCCAACCAAGCCGTTTATTCTCGTGCATCACACCCCGCTGGCTCGCCCAGAGGGTCGCTTGGCCTGGCAGGACCGCCTGAAGCGGTGGCTGTTGTGGCGTCCTTATTGTCTGTCGGTCAGTGCATATCTTGCGAGAACGATTGAGGTGCGATCAAGGATTATTCCCAATCCGTACGCTAGCACTGTGTTCCGAAGAATGCCCGAAGTTGATCGCAATGACGATATGCTTTTTGTGGGCCGTCTAGTTCCCGCCAAAGGAGCGGAAACCCTTCTTTGCGCATTTCCTTACATATTGGAGCATCGCCCGGAGTCGTCTCTTATGATTGTGGGAGACGGCCCGGAATCGGGCCCATTGCGCGAACTTGCGAAGAAACTTGACATCGATTGGAAGGTCCGTTTTGTCGGGAGCAAGCAGGGGGCTGAGCTGGCCACACTCATGAATCAGCACAAGATCCTCGTGATCCCTTCGCATTCTCGGCCGCCAGAGGCTTTGTCCGTCGTCACTCTTGAGGGAATCGCATGTGGTTCCGTCCCAGTGGCGAGCAGGCAGGGGGGACTTCCGGATGCGGTCGGCGAGGCGGGTCTGTTGTTTGAAGAAGGGAACTCGCATGAGTTGGCACACGCGCTACTCAATTTGCTGGATGCACCCGAGCGGCTTGACTACTACCGATCGAAGGCTGAAGCCCATCTGAGGCAGTTTAGTCCTGATGTTGTTGCAGACGCGTACGAATTCCATTTCAACGCCTGCCGAAGATAACTAGAACAAGTTATCCTGGGCAGCCTTCATCGACGGAAAGCTGTTCGGCCTGTTCATGCCTTCCTCCACCGACGAAAAGTACGGATTGAGAGCTACAATGTCGCCAGCGGGTCGTGGGCAGCACTACTACCCGCAACTCGATGGACTGCGGGCGGCAGCTGTGTTCCTTGTCCTCATGAATCACATGAGCGACCTGAGCCTTCCCGCCCCATTGGCATATGTCTGTGCCCTTGGGTGGATCGGGGTTGATGCCTTCTTCGTTTTGTCCGGGTTTCTCATCACGATAATTCTGCTCTCCTATAAGCCAGGACCCCGCGCTTTCGGCGTGTTCATGTTGCGCCGCGTACTGAGGATCTGGCCGCTCTACTTTGTGATAGTGCTCGCAGCCTACTTCACCATATGGCATGACCCCGCAGGGATGAAAATCAACTGGCTGCAATATTTCTTCTTTCTGCAGAACTTTGCTCCTGAGTTTATTGCTCGTTCGGTTGGGCCGACATGGTCCCTGTGCATCGAGGAACACTTCTATCTTGTGTGGCCCTTTCTCATTTTCCTGTTGCCGCGAAGGGCACTTGCGTGGGTGCTGCCGGCAATCTTTCTCTCCCTTCCTTTTATCCGCTTCTGGGGATTGCATCATGCTTTTACCTTTAAGCAGCTCTATACCGAAACGCAGTTTCACCTTGACGGCCTGGTCGCAGGCAGCTTCGCCGCCCTGTTGATTTCCTCCAACTCCATCCGCCCCAGGACACTTCTCCGATTGGCCTACACTTGCCTGGCAGTCGGAATCTCAGCCTCTGTCTTGGGCTACTGGAACGGTTGGGATGCTACGGAAGGGCATAACGTCATTTTCGGATTCTCGACGCTCGCAGTTTCTTTCACAGGTTTGCTTCTATTCCTTATCACCGGGGGATCGTCATTTCTCGGACGGGTTTTCAGCCTCGGCCCAGTCCGATACATTGGCAAGATTAGCTACGGAATCTATCTTCTACATGCTGGCCTATTCTCCTTTCTCGCGCGCCTGGATCACAACCGGTTTATGGGAGCGATTGAGCAGAGGTGGATTCTCGCGATTCCATTGCGTGTGACGTTGACTGTCTTCGTTGCGGCACTTTCGTTTAAGCTCTTCGAGTCACCAATCCTTCGGTTAAAGGACCGCGTGAGATAACGGTTCCACATCGCATTACGGTGTGTGCCGCTCAGCTCGGGATATGAGTGACCTTACCCCTGGAGACATTCGATGTGGCCATTTCGGAACGATTGGTGGTGAAGAGTGCCGGCGGTGTTGTCCAAACTTCAGGACCTCGTTGCCCTGCTGCGAGAGTGGGCGTGCAACAAATCCACGGGAAGAATTGACTGTTCATTCTTAATCAATCGTTGCAGCTCCCGGAATGGACGCGAGGACTACCTTTGCGCCGTCGACGGGTTCTCGTCAATCAGGATTCCATCGTTTAGGCGGCTGGCCCGTCTCTAATCGCGTCGTATTGAGCAGTGTAGACTGAATGGTTGGAAGGTTTGCCGATGAAGGTCCTGATTCTAAGCATTAATTATTGGCCCGAAGTCACGGGAATCGGTGCGTTCACGACATATAGGGCCGAGTACCTCGCAGCTGCGGGTCACGAAGTTGAGGTGTGTACCACCTTTCCCTACTACCCGGAATGGGAGGTCCCGGCCGCTTATTCGGGCAAGCTTGCTATGAGCGAGGAACGAAACGGAGTTCGGGTCGTGCGCAGCTATACTTATATTCCAAAAACTGCGACTTCTCTGAAGCGGGTTCTTCATGAAGCCAGTTTTATAATCTCCTCCTTTGTAAGGGCGGTTGCTCGGCGGCGGCCCGATTTGTTGCTCGTCGTCTCTCCGCCTTTAGGGTTGGCTGTAAGCGCCGTTCTGCTGAGCCGGATGTGGCGCGTTCCATTTGTCTTCGATGTGGAAGATCTGCAACCCGACTCCGCTGCGGAACTCAACATGCTTCCCTCTTGGGCGCTGAGATTCCTTTACAAGGTGGAGAAAGCAGCCTATCACTACGCTGCGTTGGTTACCACTCTGACTAGCGGAATGCGCCAACGGATCATAGACAAGGGTATTTCGCCAGACAAGGTTGAACTCCTCGAGGCTCGTGCGGACGATTCCTTGTTCGACATTCACCCAAGCGAAGGATCACTTTTTAGAAAGCACTTTGGCCTCGAGAACAAGTTTCTCGTCACCCACAGCGGCAACATGGGGGTCAAGCAGGGATTGGATGTCATCGTGGATGCCGCTGTCCTGAATAAAGCAGAGGAATCCATACAGTTTCTATTCGTCGGGGATGGCGCTGTTCGTGGAAGGATCCAACGGCGGGTCGCTGAATTGGGCCTTCAGAATATGACCTTTCTGCCGGTGCTCGAAGCTGAAGAGTTCCGGGGGTTGTTGGCCGCCAGCGATGTCTGTATCCTTGCGCAGCAAAAGTCGGTTTCCGAAATTGCATTTCCATCGAAGGTTGTGACCTACCTGGCTGCGGGACGCCCGGTCATCGCATCGGTGAACCCCGAGAGCGAGATCGCGCAAACTGTTCGCGATTCGGGAGCAGGCAAAATCGTTACGCCCGAAGACGGCGGGGCCCTGCTCGAGGCAATTCTGGAGCTTCGCGGAGAAGACCGGCAAAAGTATCACGAGAATGCAAAGGAGTATGCCTCATGGAGGTGGTCATCCGCTCGCATCCTGGGCCATCTCGAACGGAGCCTTCTTTCTGTCGCAGCATCCGCGTCCCCTTCCTTAACTCAAGAGGGCAGCATTCGATGAGATCTAAGAAAGTCACAAGCCTTTTCGCCTTTGCCATCCTCATCGCGGTGAGTGTAATTCGCCTTGATCATTTGAGCGCCCAGCAGTCCGTGTCCTCTCACTTTGGGGCGATCGCCCCAAACTCTGGCTCAAAGGTTGAGCCACGGTCATCGGTGATCGGCGGGCCTTCCAAGTGGGCAGCAGGGCAGGGTAGCTTCGGAACGGGCGTGCAGACAGGTGGAGTATGGACTGACGGTTCAACCTTCGCATCAACGCGCAGTATTAACCATCGGACGATGCAGACACTGGTTCCCGATGCGAGCTCATCTTTGCCTTCTTCCGATATTGCGTCGGGGCTCCATCACTCACAACCGTCGAACCTCAGCAGGAGCACGCCGCTCAGCTCTCCCCACAACTTCCGCGGGTTCTCAAGCCAGCCTTCAAGAGGCACTGGCATTGGGGGTGGCACCGTGTTGAAATCTTCTGGAATGAGGCGACCTGTGGGCGGATTGCAGGGGGGGAATCTTTTGCGAGGCGCGGGTGCCGAAGGTCGGAAACCAAAGACAACCTCCAGTATCGCTCCTGGGCTGACAAAAGTTCCACCTGCTCGGGAGCGGGTAGAGAATCCATTCCTGTTCACGCAGCCGGAGACGGACTTAAGGAAGCGGCAAATGATCACGTTGCCTTAGTTGGTGGTCCATTATGCACCGCGCTTTGCCTTGTGAGACTTTGTGAGCGTGAATCTGTCGATCATCACGACTGGCCAAGGAAGAGCATTGATGCCCCTCAATCGATCCCTGAACAAGAGCAGGCCATATGGGCGCACGTGAATTCGAGGGTGAAATGTCACGATGGGCAATGGACGATACTCATTTCGGCTTGGAGCCGCCAGCAGCCTCCGCCCTTCCAGAAACAGACCCGAGACTGGCTTCACAAAACCATTCAAGGAAATCACTTCTGGACCTCTTTGAGGCGCAAGGTGGAGCGTCATCGCTTAGCTTAGGTGATGCTTCGAGGAAAGTGCGGTCACTCTCCGCTGAGCCGTATGACGATTTGTGTGAGCCCCCTTCAGGGTTACCAAGCATAGGAAGTAGGTTTCGATATGCAGGGCTCCAGCGATTCAAATCACAATCGTGGCAGGTAGCTATCTGCTTCACTCAGGTGGCCTCAACATATGGTGTTTCACTGTTCTGCCGATGGCGGGGGTACTGTTTCTGCTAAACGGACCGCTGCAACAGCATTCGCGTAGTCGTCCGTTGTCATCCGACCATCATTTACAACCAGCCGACGGACGACGTTGTATAGGTCAAGTGCGGCGTTTGTGAGATTCACCGGCCTTTCAGTGCCTTCTGGCAGTGAGGTGCGACGGTGAATGAGGCCCGCGCTGGTTCGTCGAGGGCAGAAGTTCGTAATCGTGCCATGATTGATATGACTCCTTCCTTGATACCACAAGAATTTGGGGGCACCTGAGTGAAGCAGATAGCTAGCTCGTGGCATTCAACTGAGGTCTCTTGCGTCGCACTTGATTGAAACTCTCCGGTCAAGGGTTTTTCGAAGCCGGGCACAAGTCTGCACCGAACTTGAGTTAGAGGTCGCACCTTTCGTCTGCAACATTCAGAAGATCTCAGTTGACGTCGGCGCGGATCAGGGTTCCTATTCGTTCGGCATCTGCAGCCAAGCAGCGGATTGCGTTGCCTTTGAGCCAAGGTTGCCCCGGTAGAGAAGATTCGCTAGACTGCAAACNNGGGTTGAGGCAGTCGCTCTTTCCAACACTGCTAGGATGGCTGAGTTGCGGATCCTGCCCCAGGATCCTGGCCGGAGCACCATCGACGATGCCAACGTCCTCGAGGATCCTGACGGATGCCTTCGAATCTCAATGACTGTGCCGACGATGCGTCTTGACGATTATGACCTGCAAGATGTCGGTTTGATCAAGGTCGACGTAGAGGGCCACGAACGCGCCGTGTTGCAGGGGGCAGAGAGAACCCTTCGTCGGTCTTTGCCGAACCTCCTCGTTGAGATCGAGGAGCGCCATCGACCTGGCGGGATGCGGGATGTCTCGGCCTTTCTGGCTCGCCTCGGATACGAGGGTTTCTTCATTTTGGATGATCAGGTGCATCCCCTGCAGCGGTTTGATGAAACCGTGCACCAGAATCCGGCCAATATCGGAAGCTGGAAGCAGGGCTGGAAACGGCGTGGAATTTACGCCAACAACTTCTTCTTTTTGCAGGCAGGTAGGGCAGACATACTGACCAATGCTTTAGCATCAGCCAATCTAAAAGGATCTTCCTTAATCCCGAAGCCAACCAAGTAAAGCAATGCTCTGTGCTTGAATCCTCACTTTCCCCTTTCTGGGGCTGTTCAGGATCTCTGGGTTGCGCCACCACTGGAGTTGGGGCGATGCGTATCGTCAACCATCATTACCGAAGCCGGGAGTGCCAAGCCGCTTGATCTTTAATACGTTTACCTACTACCTCTTCTTCCTGCTTCCATCTGCCGCGCTGTATCGGCTTGTACCCGGGTGGCTTCGCCCGTGGGTCATCGTGCTTTTTGGAGGCGGCTTCTTCCTCTATTTTGCATATGGAATGGCTGGCTTTTGGGGTGCGCTTTGCCTGGCCATTTTTGTTTGGGAGTCGCTATTGAGTCGGCTCTACCGCCCTTCCTCACGATGGTGNNTAAAGCCTGGTTCTGCTGGGAATCTTCAAATACTGGAACTTTTTCACCGGCCTCATCTTCGAGTACGGCGCCAATCCTTTGCGTTGGCAAGGCGCATTTCTCCCCCTCGGCATCTCGTTTTTCACCTTCGAGTTCTATCACTATGCGTGGGACCGTCGCGCCGGAAAGACCGAGCCTGGAACCTTGGGCGAGTACCTGGCCTTTATCCTTTTTTTCCCCACCATGGTGGCTGGTCCTATCAAGCGCTACCAGGATTTTCTGCCCAAACTGCGTAGCAAGCCCATCTGCTGGAGTCAGGACTGGGAACGCGGCATCACACGGATCCTCACCGGCCTCGTGAAGAAATTTGCGGTGGCCGATCTGCTGACAGCCTGGACCAACCACCTCAACGCACACGACATCCTTCTTGCCGACCGTCGGATACTGCCGCTCTGGGCCTTCGGATATGGAGTCAAGATCTATGCAGACTTCTCAGCCTACTCGGACATTGCTATCGGTTCGGCTCGGATGTTCGGCATCCAGGTGCCGGAGAACTTCGACTGGCCGTATGGCCGGCGTAATATCCAGCGCTTCTGGCAGTGCTGGCACATCTCACTGACCCGATGGTTGACGGATTACGTCTACATTCCACTGGGTGGTTCGCGTGTCTCCACCCCGCGGATCTACGCCAACATCGTTGTAGTCATGCTCGTCAGTGGCCTTTGGCATGGAGCTGGCCTCAACTTCATCGTTTGGGGCCTGTGGCATGGACTGTTGTTGGCAGGCCATCGGTTTTGGCGTCAATTACGCGGCGAGCCCAGCAACCACCCTGTGGCAGTCTTTTTGAGCTCCCTGCTGACGTTTGTGCTGGTCAACGCAGGGTGGCCCTTCTTCTGCATGGACCTGCACACTGCTATCCTCTTTTACAGGACTCTCCTGGTAGGCTAATGCTCTCAGTTTTCCGTGCAACTCTCGAATTCCTGGGGGGCGAGCGAGACGACGCCCCAGGACTCCTGGTCGGCCGCTTGGGCACAGTTGCGCGCTGCACGGTTTGGGCGTTGGCGATAGTGATGATCTACTTCTTCTGTGGGCAGTCTTCCAAATTCATCTACATCGACTTCTAGGCCCAGATTATGACAATGCGATCCTTGCTGTCTGCCCTGCTCACTGCTGCGTTGGTGCTAACCGCGCTGAATGTTCTGATTGGTGTCTGGAGCCATAAGCTTCCTTACTATCAGAAGCTGGAGTTAATTCGAAACTCGCACGAACCGGACCTGCTCTTCCTGGGCAACTCGCTGCTCGATCAACATTTGGACGAGAACGCATTCGTGGAGGCAGCACAGAGGGCCCAATTCAGGCCGCTTAATGCCGCGCTGGCTGCAACCCAGTCTCCTGAACAGCAATTGCTCTTCGAATATGCGGTTCGGAGTCACGCAGGCATCCGTACCCTTGTCGTAGGGATACTTGATTCGCAGCTAACGGGGGAGGATCACTCCCGGGTAGTCGACCTGATTGGTAATCGCATGGTCGGCGTCGACCCCCGCTTTCCCGTCCCCGAGGTTCAAGGAGTCTATGGATTCAGCGCGCTGGACTGCGCAGAGATCGAAGCATTGCGGGCGTTCCCGATGGCGGCCAATCGCGCCAATGCCTGGAGGCAGGTGGAGCTGTTGCGCCGCTCTATGGAATCGATCGGCATGCCCCAGACGGCCGCCAACTCAATGGGAAGGGCGGACGACTTTGCAGAGGCAATGGAATTCGCACAAATTGACACACTTGATGCCCAAGCCCGCTCGTTCCTGAATCATCGGGACAGATTCAACGCAAGCTACGAATCCATCTTCAGCCAGGCGCGTCGCACCGAAATGAAAGTGGTGATCGTGGTCATGCCGATATCACCTGCCCATCGAGCGCTTTTCTATGACCGACCGCTCTGGCGGCAGTATTTCGCAGCTCTCGAGGATTTGGCATTCCGACGCGGCATCCAATTCATCGATGCAAGCCAGTGGATGCTTTTACAGCAGGACTTTAGCGACCATCTGCACATGACGCCGCTAACTGCCCACAACTT
>PLKU01000065.1 GCA_003140705.1 Acidobacteriaceae bacterium | reverse complement strand
GTTCACGCCTTTCAAATGCAACGTTGCGACGGTCGTGGCCCGGGGCGCGCTGCTGTAGATGAATTCGAGAATCGATTGGTCACGCAGCTGAATAGCCCTGGCGAGCTCGTTATCCTGTGCAAACGGCCTCGGCTCAAGAATCTGATCGACAACCGCCTCGGAATGAGCTTTCGGCTGGTTCTCCCAGGTCTTGCGTACCTTGAAGCCCAAGGTCGGATCGCTCTGAAAGCCTTTCTTAATCCACGCAAACGAATAGAAGCTGTGCAGGCTCGAAAGCTTTCGGCATATTGTGCGATCGGAATTGCCGCGGTCCTTAAGGTCTTTCAGGTACGCGGCGATATCGTTGGAGGACGCAGTCAGCAGCGTGCTTCCACGACCTGCAAGAAGGTCGCTGCAGCNNCCAATGAGCAGAGATGGTTCCCGGACTCTTCCCCAAAACGCTCTCATAATTGGAAAAATCCGCCAAAAGAATTGGATCAGATTGCATGTGCTTTACTCTCCTTTCAATTGAAAGCTCCGCATACCTCCAAAACTGGAGTCGACCAAAAAGGCTGGTTTCAATCCGGATCCGCAATTGCGTCTCCGCGCGCAGCTAATGCCGCGTTGATTTGCCTTCTTGTTTGCCTGCCTAGGTGGGATGTCTAGCGCGTTTCAAGCTGGACGCGGCTCGAAAACGAGCAACCTCCGGGCAAGATGAGCGAATGGCATCTCAGCAAAAGCGAGTGCATGCGTTACAGAGATCTGATGGAGTGGAGCTTCAAGCCATCAACCGCACCGCTGTGAGGCTGGACCGGCACTGGCGTGCCATGTGCTTAAAGTTCTCCTTGACTCTACTCTGCGCAAATTCTAATTGCAAGAGTCTTCGCTATTTTTTTCGACGCTGTACCGATTCTTGTCCCAATCGTTCCGTGCTCAAACTCATTGGAAGATACTTATAATCAATGGTTTATGTGGCCTATTGTTCCGAGATCTTCTTCTCAAAAAAATATTTTGGAGAATTCGCTGCAACCACAGGTCTGAAGCGAGTGAATCTGAGAATCCCCTTCATTGAGGCTCCATCCACAGGATTCAAGCCGACGCAGACTCGCCCTTTTTCGGAGACGCATCCCGTTCAAATTCACAGCACTACCAGTGGAAGTTGATCGGCCTGATGAGCATTTCCACGCTGGCGGCGGCCGGCAACATCACTGACACCATCACGATGGCCATCCGCGTGTTGAAATGCCCTGGTGGCGCCGGTGCGAAAACCCGCCGTTATGGATGGACCCAAAGCTTTGCCCCATATTGAAAGCTTCGACGAATGCTTGGAGTCGCGATTCGCACTTGCCCTCCGGCAACGATTCCCTGCCGACAACTTTTACTTCCCACTGCAAAAATGCTAGCGTAACCGCTTATGAGCTCACCCACTGCCGAGCTGCTCGGCGAAATCGGGCTGACCATCCCCATCCGCGAGCTCGGGGCCAAAACCTGGGACGTGATCGTCGTCGGCGCCGGACACAATGGTCTCGCCTGCGCGGCCTACCTCGCTCGAGCCGGCCTGCGCGTGCTCGTGATCGAGAGCCGTGCCCGCGTTGGCGGCGCCTGCACCATCGAGGAGCCGTTTCGAGGTGTGCGCATGTCTCCCTGCGCCTATCTCGCCGGNNNGGATGACGATGAGCGCTGTGAAGCTGAAGTGCGTGCGCTGGCCCCCAGTGATCTCGAAGGCTGGCACGCGATGAACGACGTGATTCGCCGCCTCCGCGATGCGCTCCGACCGCCAGGCGCCGGTGACCTCTGGATCGGCGAGCCGCCCACTCGCTCGCAAATTGAAGACCGGCTGGGAAACGATGCAGATGCTCGGGCCTTGCTTTTCGACTGGTCGATGGCCGAGTTTGTCGAGCGCTTTCTCACCGACGAGCGGTTGCAAATTGCTTATCTAGGCCAGGGTGTGATCGGAACCAATGCCAGCCCCTTTGATCCGGGCACCGCCTCGATCCGATTCCACCACGCTTCCGGGCGCCTCGGCGGAATGCCGGGAATGTGGGGATACGTCCAGGGCGGCATGGGCATGGTGTCGTTCTACTTCTGCGATGCAGCGCAGGAAGCCGGCGCGACCGTCGTATCGGGCGTGCCCGTGGCTAGGATCATGCCCGGCGAAGGCGTTGAACTCGAAGGCGGTGAACGGATCTCCGCGCGCACCATCGTGTCGAATGCCGATGCGCGACAGACTTTGAAATTACTAAGCGCGGCCGCCGACCCGGCATGGCGCTCCCAGGTCGAGCGCATCCCTATCGAAGGCTGCACGGTAAAGTTGAACGTCCACCTGCGCGAGCTTCCCAACTTTACGGCGCGTCCGGGCACCGATCGACCTCACCACTATGGCCAGATCAATATCCCGCTCACCAAGGAAGAATGGAAGGCAGGTTTTGCCGCATCACGGCGAGGTCAGCTGCCAAAACACCTGTGGTGTGAGCTCTACTTCCAAAGCGTCCATGACCGCTCCGTTGTTTCAGATGGCGGACACACGATGAGCATCTTCGCCCAATACGTGCCTTATACGTTTTCTCAAGGAACCTGGGACTCGCGGCGCCTTGAAGTGCGCCAACTTGCACTAGACTCTTTGGGCCGCTTCTGCTCAAACATCGGCAGCGCCGTAATCGATGCTCAGGTGCTCGGCCCTCCCGACATTGAAAAGAAAGTCGGCCTGACCGGTGGCCATATCTTCCAGGGCGAGTGCCTGCCACCTTATATGTGGGCCGACCGTCTATCGACACGCACCACCATGCCCGGCCTCTATCTCTGC
>PLKU01000328.1 GCA_003140705.1 Acidobacteriaceae bacterium | reverse complement strand
CAATAGGAGAAATGCTCTAGTGCAGTGTCTCAATAATAGAGCCTATTATGCATCGAGACTCATCTTATGATGAGGAGACCTCGATATGCGCGTAGCTCAGCCCATTGTTGTGAACGAAGAGATCCGGCGGAAGCTGGAGCAGCAAGCGCGCGGCTGTTCGATGGCTGCCCGTGTGCAGATGCGGAGCCGGATCATTTTGCTGGCCAGTGATGGGCTGCAGAACAAGCAGATCGCCAAGACTCTGCAGGTTGCTCCACGCATGGTCACGCTCTGGCGCGGACGTTTTCTGGAGTTGGGTACAGAAGGTCTGCTGAAAGATGCGCCCCGGCCCGGTCGCACACCGTCGATCTCGGCAGAACTGACCGCGACCCTGATTGCAAAAACCACGCAGGGTACGCCATCCGATGGCACACACTGGTCCACGCGCACCATGGCCAAAGAGATGCGCATTTCGAAGGCTTCGGTGTCGCGCATCTGGCGGACCATCGGCCTCAAGCCTCATCGAGTCGATAGCTTCAAAGTCAGCAACGATCCGCACTTCGCAGACAAACTGGAGGCGATCGTCGGACTCTATCTCAATCCGCCCGAACACGCGCTAGTGTTATCCGTGAATGAAAAGAGTCAGATTCAAGCGCCGGATCGAACCCAGCCCTGCCTGCCTCTCAAAAAGGGCCGCGTGCAGACCATGACGCATGACCACAAACGTAACGGCACGACCACCTTGTTTGCCGCGCTGAACATCACCAATAGCGAGGTCTACGGCCTGTGCCAGCAGAAACACCGCCATCAGGAATGGCTGAAGTTCCTGCGTATGATCAATCAGACCATACCTGCCGACAAAGAAATCTACCTGATCTGCGATAACTACTCCACGCACAAGCATGAACGAGTGCAAAGCTGGCTCGAGGCACACAAGCGATTCCACGTTCGCTTCACGCCGAACTCGGCTTCATGGCTCAACATGGTGGAACGCTTCTTTCGCGACCTCACCCAGAACCGGCTCCGCCGCCGAGTCTTCCAGGACCTCGAACAGCTGATCATGGCCATCGGAGAATATATTGACGGTCACAATCAGAACCCAAAGCCATTTATCTGGATAGCAAAAGCAAATGACATCCTGGAAAAGGTGACCCGCGCTTAGACCGCTCTCAATAAAAGACGATCTGCGTGAGACACTACACTAGTAATCACTTGCGAGTGGCCTACTGCCATCGGAGCGAAAGCCTGGAGTGCCCGATCTTTTGTACCAACCCAGGTGAGCCAACCCGGCCTTGAAGGGCAAAGTCCATATGACTCTCAAAGCGTGGTGATCAAAGAATCGTGAACGGTTCAGGCTTTGATTCAGGCAGTGGCTTGAACGTCTTCTTCACTCCTCCCAAGATGTCTCCGATCCGATTCGAGACCTGAAACAGGTTCCCTGCAGTTAGGCGACCCAGCACACGGTGGTGTCCCACTGCAGCCAGTACCATTGAGGCAATACATCCGCACTGCGCACAGTCGGGATCCCCACCAAACTGGCAAGGCGTGATCTTTGTCTCGAGATCGGCTGATATCGTGTGTGTTGTTCGTGCGAATATGCATTCGGCCGGGCTCTTTGGTGGGCTATGGAATTCACGGATCAGGGATTCCTGCATTTCGAGAATGGGAAACTGGAGGCGCAACCTCAGGAGATCGTTTATAACGAAAACGCGTTGCGCCGGCGTGAGGATTTCCGGCCCGGTTGCACCGCGTTGGGGTGTGAACAAACTAAACCACACCCTCTCAATCTCAGGTCGAGTGCTCCAGAACCGCAGAAACTCCTCCAGATATCCCGGCCGCGATGCGATGTTACCGGTGATTCTCGAGTGAATTGTAACCTTCACTGCAGCGATGTTCCGGAGAATACGCTCGTAGGTCGCCGGTTTACGGCGCTCGTCGTGTTCTGGCTGCAGACCATCGATCGACACTACGACATTGAGGCGGCTGAATCGACTCCACTCCTTTGGAATCTCGCGAAACGCACTCGTCACCACCTGTGTGTGGATCTTGCGTGTGTCCAACTCAGGAAGAAGGACTTCGAGTTCCTTGTAACGAACCAGAGGGTCCCCGCCTACGAGCGACACGTGTATTGGCTTCTCTCGGTCGATCAAAGCCAGGACATTTCTGACCAGGTCCGCTCCCTTGAAGTCCGAGAGCTGGCGCAACTCAGTTTCTCCTCGAAGATCGGCGCGAGCACGCGGTGGCGGATCTCCTCGGCCTGTGCCTCGCCGCGGGCCGGATGCGAGCTCACGTCGAGCCAGACCTGCAAAATGTCTGCGACCGGCACACCGTCGTGGATGACTGCGGCCCGGAAGACCGATTCCCGGTGGGTTGGAACTTGCACATAAACATCCGGTCTTTGCTCGGCGCCCTCCGGGGAAAGCCCCATGCGGCTGAGGACGTCCCGATCCAGCCTTTCGAGATAGAAGTACGGCGGAACGCCGTGAACGAAGCCGAATCCCAGAGATTCGGCTGCGGCGAACAGCCCGAGACAGGCGCGCGGCGCCGGTTCGTTCTTCACTTTGGACTGGATGTGATAGGCGTGGAGCGCGGCCGGCATCTGGCGCTTGCTCTTGACCGGGATGATCCAGCGCAAGGGAAGCTCGGGCGCAACGCGCAGATGCGCGGCCTGCCAGCGGCGCAAGAGTTCTTTGCGGCGCACCAGACGCAAAGGCGCATCTCTCTGGTCGAGAAACCCCTCTTGCCGCAACTGGCGCACGAGGCGGAAGGCGCTCATCACCGAGACCTCGGTCGCCGCCGCAAGTTCCGAAGCGTTGCGGTATTCTCCCCGCGGTGCCTGGAGAAGATCTTCGGGAAGCAGGGGCGCGAGCAGAACCTTTAGCATCCATCGGTTGAGATCAGAGAACAGATACGCCGACTCGGGCGGAGGGAGTTTCTGCCGATGATCCCGGCGGGGTGCAGCGGCATTGAGTTTTTCGAGGCCGGGCCCGACGAAATGCCGGAAGCCTTCACGGTCGAGGATGCCTACGGCGGCATCCGGAGCGAACTGGGCAAGAAAGCTCAGGAGGCTGTTCGCGGCGCTCTGAGAGATTGCCGGTGCGGCTATCACGGCGAGCGGGGCTGCCGGTTCGGGAAATGCCTTGGCATAGGCCCGGGCTTGCAGGATGGCCTGTGAGAGCAGAGGCACGAGGCGATCCGGCCGGCCCTCGGAGGCAGCCTTTAGTTCGATGATGTAGCGTTCGTTACCGCGCGCAACGACAAGATCCACTCGCTTGTCGGCGAGCGAATGCTCCTTCTTCACTCGCCAGCCGTGGTGTCGGAAGAGGTGGGCGACGAGGTCCTCAAATTCGCGCTCGCTGCGCGGACCGGGAGAATTCGGATTGGAAAG
Source organism: Acidobacteriaceae bacterium (assembly GCA_003140705.1). GTDB lineage: Bacteria > Acidobacteriota > Terriglobia > Terriglobales > Acidobacteriaceae > Telmatobacter. Next base: position 2,344 of record PLKU01000328.1, on the reverse strand, counting down.
CGGGTAAACCCATGGCCGTGTTACCACCAAAAGTCAAGTCGATGTGATCATGTGGAGGCTCGGAGGTTCTCGGGAGTTGACGTAGATGGCCGATTCGGTGCAGAAACCTCTGTCTTTCCAGCCCTTTAGCGGATAATCAGCCGTGGGAACGCGCCCAGGTGATTCATCCCCGCCCGGTAACATGATTTTCCCGGGCACGGGCGCCGTGATCCTGATTGGCTCGACAAGCGCCGGAGACACAATCCGTATTCAGCGCTTCCTGGTCCGAAATGGTTATCCACACCGGCTGATTGACACAGACCGCGAAGAGACGGCGGACGATCTGCTCGGTTACTGATCTAACGGAATATTCACAACGTAGTGCAGGGACCGCCCCGGCGTCGCCATCATGGTGATCACGTCACCCTGAGGAGCGTCCGGCGAGACATGAAGTCCATGAAAGTGCAAGTTCGTCATGTTCATGCACGGCCCGTCGATCGAACGTTCATGCGAGTCTGTCGAAATTGAATCGACGTATGTCAGCCGACTATCTTCTCCGGGGACTGCTCGAACCACCGGCGGATCTTCGCGGCCATTGAATGAAAAGGCCGACTTTCCAGTGTCGGGATCGTTGATCGCCGTCAAACCGATTGGAGAGCGCGCTTCCGGCGGGCTCAAGAGAAGCTGCGGAGAAGCTAAAAGGATTTGATCAGCGGCGACTTGTGCCGTTAGCCTCACGCTGACGAGCACTGCAAAGCACAATAAGCAGATCAGCGAAGGCCTACGCGCGTTGGATGCCCGATACGTGACCAAGGTTTGCCACCTCCGGCCATCCGACCACCAGTCTCGCTGACCCTTTGCGAACCGGCGACAACCCCCTGTCCCCACTGTCCGCGGTTACTGCAAATGCGATAACGACCCCGCAGGATACGCTGGCGGCTCGGTCATTTCGAGGTTGCTATCGAAAGACGGCCGAGAAATCCTGTGCCTCTGCATCTTGTAGATCAGTGTAGTGCGCTTCAAGCCAAGCCTTGCGGCTGCGCCATCCCGTCCGCCGATTACCCAGTCAGCTGCTTCAAGCGTGCGCAGAATCAGGGCGCGTTCAGAATCTATCAGGGTGGTTGGAGCCGGTGACACGCTGATGCGCTGTGTATCGGCGGTCAGCAAAGGATTCGGAAGCACACCATGGTCGGATAGGATCACGGCGCGCTCGATCAAGTTCTGCAGTTCGCGGATGTTGCCAGGCCAGTTGTATGAACAGAGAGCCATCATAGTCTCCGGAGGAATATGGTTGATGGACCGGCCCACACGCCGGCCAAGAATCTCGGCAAAGTGTTCCACCAGGGCCGGAATATCCTCGCGGCGCTCTCGCAAAGGCGGCAAGTGGACAGGAAATACATTCAGGCGAAAGTAGAGGTCACTGCGAAAGTCGCCATTTCTCACCATCTCCGCCAGGTCGCGATGGGTCGCAGCTACGAGCCGCACATCCACCTGGTGAGTTCGACCGCTGCCCAGGCGTTCGAATTCCTGTTCCTGTAATATGCGCAGCAGTTTGGGCTGCAGTGACGGCGGAATGTCGCCGACTTCATCAAGGAACAGAGTACCCTTATCGGCTAACTCGAACCGGCCAAGCTTTTGCGCGATGGCTCCAGTGAACGCGCCCTTTTCGTGGCCAAAAAGCTCGCTTTCCAGCAGGTCCAGTGGGATGGCAGCGCAGTTCAGCTTGATGAATGGGCGCCCGCACCTCGGGCTGATATTGTGGATCGCACGTGCGATCAATTCCTTGCCCGTGCCCGTTTCGCCCTGGATCAAAACGGTGGAGCTTGTCGGCGCTACTCGTTTGACGCCATCGAGCACCGCTTCCAACGCAGGACTGTTGCCAATTAGTTGCTCGAATTTGCGCGGGCGAGAGCCTTGATCACTGCTGTGATCTCCGCAGACACAATCTTCGGATGGCTGCACGGTAAACCTGGTGCTCATCGTGTACCTTCCTTCTCGACTCAACGGTTGAGAGCAGCGTGAATGCTTTCGATCAGGACTTCATCGTCGAAGGGCTTAGGCAGGAACTCCACAGCGCCTCCCCTTAACGCCTGGAATCGCATTTCTTCATCGCCGTGTGCAGTGATAAAGATGGTCGGAATTCTGCAACGTTCGGCATTCAGCTTGGCCTGCAATTCCAGACCGGACATTCCNNACATTCCCGGCATGCGAATATCAGTAATAAGACACGCCGTCTCCTGCTGTTGGCCCGACCCGAGAAATGCCTCTGCCGAGTCAAATGCTTGTGAGGTGAAACCTGCAGATCTCAGCAGCTCCTGCAATGTGCCGCGTACCGAATCATCATCGTCGACGATCGCTACGAGTT
>PLKU01000075.1 GCA_003140705.1 Acidobacteriaceae bacterium | reverse complement strand
AGGCAGAGATAACCGGCCAATATCCTGGAGCATGCCCTACGACCTCTAGGTAGGAAGGTTTATTTTTCTTTCAGTTGAGTTTTCTTCAGGAGGCGGGGCTCCGCTTCCGGTGGTGATCTTTGCTGGTCGAAGCCGGAGGCGGAACCCCTGTTAGGTACGATCCTCTTTGTCGCAGTTTCCGCTGCGCCGGGCAAGCTTGCCACCGACTGGGCAGAGGACTGCGACAAGATCATCTTACGCCGATGCCCAGTTTGTGATCGGGATTCGATCGTTGGTCACGGCCGGCGGCGCAAGCAGGCCCATGACGAGCACCACGACTGGATTTGGATCCACCGCGGCCGCTGCGCCGATTGCGGGACGACCTTTACCTTCCTTCCGCTGCTCTCTCTTCCTTACACGCATTTCAGTTTGCTGGCGCGCTGCCAGGCATTGTGGCGACGCATTGCGGAGCACTGTTCGTGGGAGAAGGCATCGCCCAAGCTGAAAGACCCTGACCGGTTGCCGGATCCTTCCACAGTTCGGCGCTGGTCGAGCGGCGTGGACTCTTCCCAACCGGCAATCTGCTTTCTTCGAAAGACCGTCACTCGTGTGGGTGACTGGCTTGTCCGCAGTCATCAGGCCGATGGCGAAGCGGGGCCATTGCCCTGGATAACTCCGGTTCTCAAAAGCCTCTGGCCGTTGCGTCTCTGAGAAAAAGCCATTCACCCACCATCCTTGCCTGGGATTAGCAGCGTCACCCGCTTACGCTTGGCTCCGGAGGCAAAAGAGCGCTGTGGGCGAAGACGTCGAAGCACTCAAGCGGCGGCGGCCGCTGATTGAGTATCTGCGGCAGCATAACTGGAAGGGCTCACCCGTGGGCCGCTTCGAGTTCGTCGGGCTCTGTCCGTTGCACGAGGAGACCCAGCCCTCGTTCTATGTCAACACGCGCAAGGATGTTTTCTACTGCCACGGCTGCGGGCAGGGCGGAGACCTGATTCGCTTTATCCAGTTGTCCCGCCATCTGTCCTTCCGCCAGAGCCTCGCCTGTCTCGATCCGCAGACCAGTCCTGCAGCCGATTCTGCCGCGGTGCTGGAGCAGGCCGCTGCTTTTTATCAGCAGCAGCTCGATCGTTACCCCGAGGCCCTGCGCTATCTCAGCAAGCGCGGGCTGCAAGATCCTGCCCTGATCAAGGCACTCGAGATCGGATACGCACCCGGCGGGAGTCTGCGCCGTCATCTCACGGCGCAGGGTTATTCCTTCGATCTATTGCAGCAGCTCGGACTGCTCAACGTGAACGGCTCCGACGCCCTTTTTCAGCGCATCGTCTTCCCGCTGCGCCAGGACGAACACATCGTCAACCTCTACGGCCGCAGCATCGGCGCTGCCTTGGCGCATCGCTTTCTGCCCGGCACCAAGGGCGGCTTGTATGCATGGGAGAAGGTCCGGCACTGCCCCGAGGTGATTCTTGTCGAAGGCCTGTTCGACTATGCCGTCTTGCTGCAGGCGGGCGTTCCCAACGTCACCTGCTCGCTGGGAACGCATCTCAACGCGGATCAGATTCGGCAGCTGTGCGACGGCGAGCGCACCGTCTATCTCACCTTCGATGTCGATGCCAACCAGAGCGGCCAGCTGGCAGCCGAGCAGCTGGCCTGTCGTCTCCGCGCGCGAGGCATCGTCGCTCGCCGCGTCCTCCTGCCGCAGGGGCACGATCCCAACTCATTCTTCGTCGAGGGTGCTGATGCGCGGCAGTTCCAGTCTCTCGTGGAGGCTTCGCTGCCATGAAGTTCCGCGTCATCTGTCAGAAGACACCTTCGGGCGCACACAGCCCGATTCAGGTAGTCGAACAGTCCACCGTCGAGGGCGTCGGTTGGATCAACCGCTTTCTGGACCGCGAGTATGTCCGCCGTCTTTCAGACAAGACCCTGTATAGCTACGCACACAACTTGCTGCACTTCGTGCGCTGGTGGGAGAGCGTTCATCGCACCGGCGATATCTCCAAGGCAGCTCTCGCCGAATCAACCCTGCTCGATTACGTGCGCTTCCAGTGCAGCCGGCAACCTGTGCCTGCTGCCTCCACTATCAACGACCGCGTCGCTTGCGCCGATCGCGCCATCCGCAACGAGTTTCCCGACGCTCCCTGTCAGGTGGCGCACGGGTTTCATCAGCCCTTCCTGCGCCGAAGGCCCATGGGCCTGGGCCGTCCGAGATTCAACATCAGCAGACTGCGCGTGAAGGAACCCAGGCGCAACATCGTCCCGCTCTCGGTCGATGAAGTGGCGCGCTTCTGGGCCAGTTTTCACAACGCTCGCGACCTGGCCATCGTGGGTCTGATGCTCATGCATGGGCTCCGCTCCGCCGAGGTCATGGCCTTGAACCGTGACGATGTGTTGCCGTCCGAAGGTCAGCTGCGCGTGCGCGGAAAGGGCAGCAAGGTGCGCTTCCTCCCCCTGGCGCCGGAAACGACGCAGCTGATCGATCACTATCTGCGCATGGAACGACCCGATCCCTGCTCCGCCGCACTGTTCGTCGTGCTCAAGGGACAAGCACGCGGCGTCCGCATGACGCCCGCGGGTCTACGCTCCCTGTTTCGCTACCATCGCCGAACCACCGGCATCCAGCTGGCCAACCCGCACCGGTTCAGACACACCTTCGCATCGGATATGGTGCGTGCCGGCATAAGCCTGCCCGCGCTGATGCAGTTGATGGGGCACACCAACATCGAAACCACCATGCAGTATGTGCAGGTCACACCGCAGGACGTCTATCTGCAGTATGCCCGAGCCGCAGCGCTGTGCATCCGCCCGTTAGCAAGGAGCGCCCCGTGAAACGTCGGCGCCGCCCTCAGCTTAAACATCCCCTCACTGGCATCTTCGACCGAGCCGTCGTTTCCCTCTGTACTGCACTCAGTCCAGAAAGCGTTCGTAGCTACGACGCAACGGTGCGTAGCTTCCTTGTCTACCTCGCCGCAGAGCATCCAGAAGTTACTCGCCTCGAGCAACTGCGCCGCGATCCTCACATCCTGGGATGGATGGCACACTTGCGTGCACAGACTCCACCTTTGGCGACCACAACCTGCATCGGCCGACTTTTCGCTCTGCGCACCATCCTCAACGAGCTGACCTGGACGAACAAACTGCCTGAGCTCGCTCACCTGATTCGGCGCGAAGACATACCGCGAACGCCACACACCCTGCCACGACCACTCACCGCAGAGCAGGATCGACTCCTGGAGCAGGAGTTCCGGCGCCGTAACGATCTGGGCGGAAACGTCTTCCTGCTGCTCCGCCACACCGGCATGCGCATCGGAGAGTGCGTCGACTTATCCACGGACTGCCTCCGTTCCACTGGCCCTGATCAGTGGGCTATTCATGTCCCCCTCGGCAAACTCAAAACCGAACGCATGGTCCCCGTCGATGCCGTTGTCTCGGAACTCGTTCAACGCCTGCGCTTCTTCCGCTCCCTCGATCCATTACCCCACGATGGGCGCTTACTGGCACGTCCAGAAAGCAAAACAGCGCTCACTGCGCAACTCCGCGATTACCTGCATCAGGTCTGCCACTCTCTCGGCCTCTCCACGCGCATCGTCCCCCACCAATGTCGACATACCTATGCCACGGAAATGCTTCGCTCCGGAGTCAGCTTCCCGGTCCTCATGAAGTTACTCGGCCACACCAATCCCGAGATGACCATGCGCTATGTCGATGTGGCCCTCACCGATCTTCAGCGCGAATTTCAAATGGCTCGCGCCAAACCAAGGCACCTGGCTCCGCAGCCCAGATCCTCATCTCCACAACTCCGTGCAGGCCTAAACGGGCTCATCGATTCCTTGCAAGCTTCCCAATACGCGCTGGAGATGTTCCGCCGCTCAGTACCAAACGGTGATAAGCGAACTCGACTCCACCGGCTCGCAAACCGGCTTACGAAGATCCTCGCCCAAATACGCAAACTTCAAAACAACTGAAGCAAAAATGGGCAGACATTGGCCGGTTAAGGCAATATATCGACAGTTGAGGCCTCTGGAGGGATCTACATGATTGATATTGAGCGTCTTAGGCGGTCATTTGAAAAGATAGCTTGCGCAAGTGGCCGAAGAGAGATTTCTTCACTTGCCAAAAGTACTTCGCCCAATCCGTGATGCCTGCTTCCAAGCAGGATCTGGGCATATGCTTCCAGCCTGCCCAAGCCACTTCAATCCGCCGAACAAGGCTCAACGCTTCTCCGAATTTCGCTTCATGTTCAAACGTGTCACACAGGGGTTCTCTCGGAACTTCCCGCCACGCCAGGCTCTAGACCGACCACGGTCATTCTCCGACGTGTGGACACCTCAGCAATATCGCTGATGCACAGGAAACGTCAGAGGAACCGCGCGGTTCCCCGCGAAGTGGGTCCCATGCTCGTATTCCTCGAAAATCGGGTCCAGGCTGTCCCGCGCCGGCAAGTTTCCGGAGGTCTGCGTACCGCCCGACGTCTGAACGTCTCCTGCCGCTTGCGAATCGATCCCATCCCAGATCCTGCTTCCCGTTCGTATCCACGAGATAATCCTGATACTGCGCCTTCTGGGCCGCCGTGAGCGGGAACAGCCAGGATGTGTGGACAGGTTAGCTTCGTCGTCATCTGCCGAAACCCATTACCCAGCCGGTCCACATTTGCGATCTCGACGACGTACTAGAAAGGAACCATGGTGCACTTTTTCTGATCCGGCAGGTCGCATCCTACGTAATAAACCATGACAAGATGATCGGCGGGCGCACCAGTTGTGCCCAGGAATCCGTCGCCGAATGAGAAGCCGAACTCAGCCCCCCCCGGACCTGCGCCTATGCTTTCGCAGGCGTCCTGAATCGTGTTTGCCAGGCAGGACCAGTATTGGGAGGGCTGGACATGATGGAACGGGCCAACCGGGATGTCCGGCGCCTCGACCACAGGATTGCCCGCGCTGAAGCCAAGCTGGTCATAGAACAGTTCCCCCATGGGATTGCGCACGCCGTCACAGTTGTATGTTGGGCAGTTCGGGTCAACCGGGGGCAATTGCCAGTTGGTCTGGCCCAGGTAGCCGGCGCCATTGTCATAAGCGTTCATGTTGATAATGAATTGAACGGCCGAAGCGTAGTCCATCGAGCCGTCTTTGGCGATGCAATACATTGGCGTGGTGGGAGTCTCGCAGCGTGGCAAGCCCAGCTTTTCGTTGGCGGCCAGGTTGGCATCCGCCAGCCAGGTGACGTCTGCGACAGGGTCATAGGTGGTCTTCCCGCCGGGATCGACTTCCAGCCACGTGCCGACCAAAGGCGGCGTTCCGGATATTTTGCCTGGGATCATCGGCAGCACATCCAGGAAATCGTCCCTGGTAGAGCCGCCCTGGGCTCCGCTGGCGAATGAAAAGACCGCGAGGCTCCCGGTCGTGCCGTCGCCAGGGGTAAGGGACCAATAGAGACTGGGCTGGAAGTTCCTGAATGGCCCCACACTGTCGAATGGGATGGGAATGACAGTATTGGGAGCCTTGAAACCCAGCGCCTTGTAGTAGAGGTAACCCAGCGCGTTCGCGTTGCAACCGAACCCAAAGCTATTTTTAAGCGGCCCGAATTCCGCACAGCCAGGATCCCTCATAGGCGTGGTGGGGAGTTGCCAGTTGGAATGGCCCAGGTAGTTTTGGGCATTCATAGCCGCGACCCATGCAGTGGCGGAGTCGTAGTTCATGGAGCCGCTGGCGTTCACACAGGGCGCTTCCAAGGGGCTCGTGCACAACTCAAGGCCGAATCGGAAATTTTTGTTGGCAGCCAGATTGGCGTCCGCGAGCCAGGTGACGTGATTGACCACGTCATAAACGGTCTTGCCGTCCGGGATCAGGTATATTTGCCAGTCGAGAGGAACTGCATCCTGGGCTGAAAGCTGGGCCGAGCCGGCGAAGGCGAGCGCGGCGAGAAGAGTTCCCATTGCGAAGTTGCGTCTCATAGTTTCCTCCATCGATCTTTTTAACTGCCAGGGCGCCATATCGACCTTGCCGATTCGGGCGCCGCTAACTTCTTGTTTCTTCGTTGTGCCTACAGCGAGATGAATGAATTGTTGTGCGCACCATGTGTGCAAGCCCCACCCCAATACAACTTTGCGATCCCTGCACCCTACTGGTAAGGAGTGACCGAGCACTTCTTCTGGTCCGGGAGGTCGCATCCCCGAAAATAGGCGGTAACAAAACGATCAGCCGGCAGACGCTCCGTGCCTAGGTAGCCAGTGCCAAATGAGAAGCCCCACTCGGAGTTGGCAGACGGTTCATTGCCTGCGGTATTGCAGGGTTCCTGAATCGTGTCCGCCAGGCAGGACCAATAGGGAAAAGGAAGGAGGTGATGGAACGGGCCAACTGCAATGTCAGGCACCGCGACTACGGGCGTGCCCGCGGGGAAGTTCAGTTGGTCGTAGTAAAGGTTTCCCATCGGATTGCGGTTGCCCCCACAGCCGTAGGTAGGGCAGCTCGCATCGAGTGATGGCAATGCCCAGTTGGTCTGGCCCAGGTAGCCGACGAAGTTGGTGATGGGATCCACGTAGGCGTTCATCGCATTGACCCATGCCATCGCGGATTCGTAGTTCATCGAGCCGTCACGGGCGACACAAGGGGTCGTGTCGGGAGCGGTCTTGCAGCGTGGCAAGCCAAAGGTCTCTCTCTTAGCCAGGTTGGCGTCCGCCAACCAGGTGATGTTCGTTTCAGGATCATAGACCGTCTGGCCGCCAGGATTGACGTACAGCGCACTGCCGCTAGGGATCGGCATTCCGAGTGTCTCGCCTTCTATCATCGGCAGAACATCCCCGAAATCACCTCCGCAACCGCCGCCCTGGGCCCCGCTGGCGAAATCAAAATTGGCAATGGTGCAAGTCAGGCCACCACCGGGCGATCCCGACCAATAGATATTAGGTTGGAGATTCCTGAAAGGCCCCACCTTGTTGGGTGGGATGGGAACCGCGGTATTGGGCGCCTTGAGGCCCAACCCTGTGTAGTAGAGGTAGCCCAACGCGCCCGTATCGCAGCCGAATGCGAAATTTTCGCGATAAGGCGCCGGCCCCGTTCCCGAGCAGTCAGGATCCTTGAGCGGCGCGGTGGGCATTTGCCAGTCAGAATGCCCCAGGTAGTTAGCAGCATTCATGCCCTGGACCCATGCCACCGCGGACGTGTAGTTCATAGAGCCGCTCAAGTTTACGCACGGTTCTGTGGGCTCAATGGTGGGGTTTGGGCATAACGGAAGGCCGAATCGGAAATTCTCGAAGTCAGGCAGTGTTTTGGCAGGCAGATTGGCGTCCGCAAGCCAGGTGACGCGATTCACCACGTCATAAACTTCCTGACCGTCCTGGAACAGGTACACTCGCCAGTCGCCTGGAACCGCATCCTGGGCTGAAAGCCGGGCCGAGCCGGCAAAGGTGAGCGCGGCGACTAAAGTTCCGATTGCAAAGGTACGAATCATGGTTTCCTCCATCGATGCTCGAATAACTTCCAGGAGCAATCGAGTTAATTGATCGGCAAAGATCGACACTTTGCTTCGACTAATCATTGATAGTCTCCTTCAAGGTCAACTTCACTTCACTTGACGAGCTACAAGAATCCCCAGCGGTGCCAGGTGATCGACAATTCGGAAGCTACACCAAGGCNNGGGAAAGGCGGAATGCGGGAGACAATCGCCTCATCGGAATCGGAAATAATCTTCTGAACAAGCGAAGCGAGACTCCATTGGCCTGAAATCCTAAGCGAATATTGCCTTGAAACATACCGCGCGGTCGAGTCACTACCTAGACGTAGTGCGCAGAAAGAAAAGCAGTTGACGGCCTCGGAACGCACGAATAAACTCGAAGGCACACCAGAGGGGGCAGAGATGCACATGCCCGACGATGCCGGCGGTCAGGTAACCGAGCTGCTCCAAAACTGGAAACAGGGCGATGAAAATGCCCTCCGTGATCTTCTGCCCCTGGTATACAAAGAGCTTCGCCGTCTAGCTCATTACCATCTCCAATCGGAGCGTCCCGACCACACACTCCAGAGCACGGCTCTGGTTCACGAGGCCTACCTGCGGATGATGGGCCCCCAGCCGGTGCAGTTTCAGAATCGCGCGCATTTCATCGCCGTGGCTTCGCGGCTCATGCGTCAAGTCCTGGTGGACTACGCCCGCGAACGCCGGGCAGGCAAACGGGACGGAGGATGCAGAATCACCCTCGAATGCCTGGACGCTTTGCCGGTCAACGAAGATGCCGAACTCCTGGCCCTGGACGATGCACTGGACGAGCTGTCTCGCATCGATGAGAGACAAGCCAAGATCGTGGAGATGAAGTTCTTCGGTGGCTTGTCGGCTCCAGATATATCGCAGGTTCTGGGGCTCTCCCGCGCCACCGTGGACCGCGACTGGGCCACCGCGCGCGTGTGGTTGCATCGCCAAATGAGCCGGACGGCCTTGCCATGACCGGCGAGAGCTGGGAGCGCGTCAAGGAGATTCTGCACCAGGTCATGCAACTGGCTCCGGAGCAAAGGAGCGGGTTTCTCGACGAGGCCTGCGTTTCCAATGCCGCGCTGCGCGAAGAAGTCGAGTCGCTCCTGCTGGCTGGCGAGGATCTGCGTCCCGGCTTCCTGCAAAAATCGCCTCTGGCCGCCGAATTGGACTCGGACCCGAATGGATTCGGCGATGCCGGCGCTTTAGCACCGGGACAGATCTTCGCGCAACGCTTTCAGCTTGTCCGCAAACTGGGTGAAGGCGGCATGGGCCAGGTCTGGCTCGCTGAACAGACCTCGCCGGTCAAGCGACAAGTGGCCTTGAAGCTCATCAAAGCCGGGATGTACGACGAGCTGGTGGTGCAACGCTTCCAGTCGGAGAGGCAGTCGCTGGCCATCATGGATCATCCTGCGATTGCCAAGGTGTTTGACGCCGGAGCGACGCCGCAAGGCCAGCCCTACTTTGTGATGGAGTACGTCCCGGGACTACCCATTACCGAGTATTGCGATCAGAAAAAGCTCAAGATCGCGGACAGGCTCGAACTTTTCATCCAGGCTTGCGAAGCCGTGCAGCATGCCCACCAGAAGGCCATCATCCATCGCGATTTGAAGCCGGCCAACATTCTGGTTGTGGAAGTCGGCGGGAAACCCACGCCGCGCATCATCGACTTCGGGCTGGCCAAGGCAGCCTCGCCCCAGGATGCGGACGAGCCTCTTCATACCCAACTGGGGCTTTTCATGGGAACGCCTGGATATATGAGTCCAGAGCAGGCCGATCCCAATGTGCAGGACATCGATACCCGCACCGACGTGTACTCTCTGGGTGTTGTTCTCTATGTGCTGCTGGCCGGGTTCCAGCCCTTCGACGCAAGGCAGCGGCAAAAGCAATCGCTCGACGAGCTGCTGCGAAAGCTGCGCGAGGAAGAACCTCCGCGGCCCAGCACCAAGGTCAATAGCGATCCGGATACCTCCCAGGGAACGGCCGAAGCACGGGGCACCGAGCCCAGGAAACTGGTGAGCACGCTGCGCGGCGATTTGGACTGGATCGCGATGAAGGCGCTGGAGAAAGATCGCGCACGCCGCTATGGCACACCATCGGAGCTGGCCGCCGACATCCGGCATTATCTTAACCATGAGCCGGTGGTGGCGCGTCCGGCAAGCATTGGATATCAGCTGCGGAAGTATGCGCGGCGTCACCGCGTTGCGGTGGGCGTCGCAGCAGGATTGGTGCTGGTGCTTGCCGCCTTCTCAGTGTTACAGGCGCTGCAGTTGCGCCGGATTACCCTTGAGCGCGACCGTGCCAATCGCGAGCGGGATCGAGCCAATCGCATCACCGATTTCATGACCGGTATGTTCAAGGTCTCCGATCCGAGCCAGGCACGAGGCAACAGTGTTACAGCCCGGGAGGTTCTCGACAAGGCTTCGAATGATTTGGGAGCCGGCCTGGCCAAAGACCCTGAGGCCCAATCGCAAATGATGGGAGTCATGGCGAGCACTTACCAGAATTTGGGCCTCTACCCTCGTGCTCATGAGCTAGCCAAGCGCGCACTTGATTCTCGCCTGAACCTCCTTGGACCCGATGACCCAAAAACGCTGGAGTCGATGGTTCAACTGGGGTTCATTTTAGATCGCGAAGGACATTATGCCGAAGCCGAGAAGCTGGAGCGTCAGGCCCTGGCAGGCGGGCGCCGCATTCTCGGAGCCGAAGACCCTCTCACGCTTGAAACCATGGATGACTTGGCCAGTGTCCTGGGACACGAGGGTCATTACGACGAGGAGGAGAAACTGGAGCGTGAAGCGATCGAGGCGGGGACTCGCAAGCTGGGCGCGGAGAATGAGCAAATGTTGCGGGCGACGGCCGACCTGGGCGTAGCGCTCTTTAATCAGGGCCGCTATGCGGAGGCTGAAAAAGTGTACAGTCAGCTGGGTGATGTCGAACGCCGCGTCCTGGGACCAGATGACCCTCGAACTCTGAAGGCAATGGGCAATCTGGGATTGACTCTCAAGTCGCAGGGCCGCCTTGCTGAAGCCGAGCCGCTGTATCGCGAAGTCTTAGCCACCGCCCAGCGTGTACTTGGTCCCGAACACCCTGATACCGCGTTCGACATGGACCGCCTTGCGGACTTGCTGTCTACGGAAGGCCGCCTGGCCGACGCCGAAAAACTAACCCGCGAAGAGCTGGCCATACGCTCGCGGACCCTTGGGCCCGAGCACACCCGTACATTAGTAGCCAAAATAAACCTGTCGGATGAGCTCTTCAAGGAAGGGCATATCCTCGCAGCGGAAAAATCGCAAAGGGAAGTGCTGGAGACTCAGATTCGCATCCGCGGACCGGAAAATGTCGATAGCTTGATCTTTGATACCTATCTTGCCAGGACCCTGAATAAGGAAGGGCGCTTCACGGAAGCTGAAAAGCTTGCGCGTGAGACCTACGAATCCCAGCGTCGCAACTCCGGGGCGCAACATCCCGATACGCTGGATACGCTGCGGGAGCTTGGGAAAGCGATGGCCTATAGCCACCGCTACCACGAGGCCAGCAAGCTGTTTCAAGACGAGATCGAAAACGGAAGAAATTCCACGAAGCAAGGAAACCGCTGGTCGTTGTGGTACGCCTTCGCGTGTGTGGCAGCGGCTGCCCGCCAGACCGATGATGCACTTCAGTATCTGCACGAAGCCATCAACCGCGGGTATACAAATGCCGACGGCTTGATAGCCGACGACGATTTGAAGAGTCTTCGCCGGGATTCTCGATTCCAGCAGCTGGTGGCCACGCTCAGGCGCCCGTCCGCAAGTCTTCAAACCCAATAGGGGCGTGTACCTCGCCAAAGCCCCATCCCCCTTCAACGGTGGGTAGGCTGGCTCCGGGCGTAGACTTTGCCCATGGCACATCCACCAGCGCTAAGGCTCATTTACGACGTGAAGAATTTCCCTACGTCTGCGAATTGCACGGCCTGTGGCGAGGAAATGCCACCAGGGAACTCCGGACCGCCTTTATAGGAGAGAAGCGCATGTGGTTCAGAGCGCAATTCGATCTCCACCGACAACAAAAGCATCCGCCCGAGGACCAGAACCGTGCCGCCGTGCTGATAGTCAAGGAAGCAGCCTCTATTCATATTCAGAAGTGAATTCCCAAGGCCAAATCCTAGTTCAGACGTCTGGCGTCAAATGTTGAAAACTGGGCTTCGCACTTGTTGAGCATAGGGAAGGTGCACTCTGGGCCAAGTATCCGCGTTGTAGCCGCCGCCATTCCTGGATCCTGGGGCGTTTTCGGGGAGCAATTACGAAAATCACGCTCAACCCGCACTCAATGAGTGCTTTTGCCTGTTGTCGCCATCTTACATTTGGCCAGTCCATCGACCTGCAGGCCGCAATCCAAATACTCGCGTCTTCCGAAGCTTTCGACGACAATCGCCCGCGGACCGAACAGCGGCAATCACACGTTGACACGTAGGAAAGCCGGGCCTACACTGCGCACAGTTCCCGCTCCCATCCCCCGGTCGGGATTTCTCCGCTTTCCGCGCACCCTGCCTACAGTAGGTTTGGCCATGCAGTTCCGAGGCAAGTCAGCTGTCGCCGCCATTTTTGCCGTCGCCCCTTTACTCGCGTTCGCTCTCGGCCTGTGCCCGCCTGCTTGCGCTCAGCCGGGGACCGGCGTTGCCGGGGCCGACGCCGCCCCAGCGCTGCCAGCAGAAGTTCAGGCGAAGCTCGGCAAGCTGCAGGCTGATCTCAACGCGGCGCACCACAGGCGAAACGCGCAGGGAGAGGCCAGGACGCTGAACGCGATCGGGGACCTTTACTTCATGGTCTCCGCATATCAGCAGGCCGAGGACCAGTACGGGCAGGCGCAGGCGCTGGCTCGCGCCGGCAAAGACGCCCATCAGCAGGCGGCGGCGCTGAACGGCGTTGCGAACTGCTACCGGGTGCTTTCGCAGAATGACAAGGCGCTCGCGACTTATCAGCAGGCGTTGGATGTTGCCACTGCTTCAGGAGATCTGCTGGGCCAGGCGACGGCCTTGAATGGGATGGGCTTGGTGAACGCAAACACGAGTCAGTACCAGAAGGCGCTGGAGCTTCATAACCGGGCGTTAACCCTCGCGCAAACGATGAAGGACGAAGATCTCGAGGCGCAGGTCGAGGACGGAATTGCGGATGTTCACAACGATCTGGGCGAGACACAGAAAGCGTTCGATGGTTTTAGCCAGGCATTGACGATGCTTCGGAACGTGGGCGACCGCGACCACGAGGCAGATGCCGTGGGCGGGCGGGGTCTTGTGTATAGCGGCATGGGCGAGCCCAAGAAGGCGGTAGACGATTACAACCAGGCGCTGTCGATCTATCGCGAGGTGGGCGACCGCGATGGCGAGGCCATTGCACTTGGCAAGCTCGCTATTGTAGCCAGCATTGTGGGCGAGCCCAGGAAGGCGCTGGACTATTTCAGCCAGGCGCTGCCGATCTTTCAGAAGGTGGGGGACCGCGCCAGTGAGGCTACCGTCCTCACCGGTCTCGGCATGATATCCAGCGATGTGGGCGAACCCAGAAAGGCACTGGAATATTACGGCCAGGGGCTACCGCTCTATCGCGAGGTGGGTGATCGCGTCGGTATGGCCACGGCGCTGCTTGCCATGGGGCAAGTGTCGGCTGGCCTGGGTGAGCCGAGCAAGGCGCTGGACTACTTCAGCCAGGCGCTGCCGATCTATCGTGAGGTGAGCGCGCGCAATTTTGAGGCGACGACGCTGAACAACATCGGGAGTGTCTATGCGGGTCTGGGCGAGCCGCAGAAGGCGCTGGATTATTACAACCAGTCGCTGCCGATGGAACGTGAGCTGGGTGACGCCGTTGGTGAGGCCAGTACGCTGACCAGACTCGGTTCTTTGTACAAGGGACTCGGAGAGCCGAGGAAGGCGCTGGACTATTTGAACCAGGCGCTGCCGATCTTTCGCAAGGCGAACCGACCGAATGACGAGGCGGCCACGCTGAACGACATCGGCCTGGTGTACGGCATTTTGGGCGAGCCGCAGAAGGCCCTCGACTACCTGAACCAGACATTGGCGCTGCGGCGTCAAGTGGGCGACCGCGACGGCGAAGCCGGGTCCCTTAGCAACATCGGCTTCGTATACAGCGGCTTGGGCGAGCCGCAAAAGGAACTCGACTATTACAACCAGGCGCTGCCGACCTTTCGGCAGGTGCAGGACCGCGATGGTGAAGCTTCGATGCTGAACAATATCGGCGCCGTATACAACGATTTGGACGAGCCGCAGAAGGCGCTCGACTATTTCAACCAGGCGCTGCCCATTCGGCGCGCGGTGGGCGACCGGGACGGCGAGGCAGTCACGCTGTTCAACATCGCATCTGCACACAGGCGCCTGGGCGAGCCGCAGAAGGCACTTGATTATGGCAACCAAGCGCTGCTGATCTTTCAAAAGGTGGGAAACCGCGACTACGAGGCCGCTACGCTGAACTTCATAGGCTCTGCATACAGCGGTCTGGGGGATCTTCAGAAGGCGCTCGATTATCACAACCAGGCGCTGGGGATCTTTCAAACGGTCGGCGACCGCGATGGCGAAGCCCTGACACTGAATAACATCGGCTTTGTTTACAGGAGCCTGGGCGATCCGCAAAAGGCACTGGGCTATCTGAATCAGGCACTGCCGATTGCGGCTTCGGAAGGCAGTCCGCTGCTGGAAGCCTGCATCTTCTACGAAATCATGCTCGCCCAAAAGGACCAGCGCCCTACGCTGGCCGTCTTCTATGGCAAGCAGGCGGTCAACTTCGTCCAACACGTCCGCGGCAATATCCAGGGGTTAGACAAGGAAATGCAGAAAAGCTTTCTCGCTTCGAAGGGGGATTACTACCACGATCTCGCCGATCTGTTGATCGGCCAGGGCCGCCTGCCGGAAGCGCAACAGGTCCTGGATCTGCTGAAGCAGCAAGAGTACGCAGATTATGTTCGCGGCGAAAAAGTTGATCCGGCTGAACCGCTGTCGCTTACGCCCGCTGAGCTCGAGGCCGGGCAGGACTACCAAAAGTCCACCGCGCAACTGGTCTCACTGGGAGAACAGTGGTCGGAGTTGAAAAGGATCGCAGCACGCACGCCCGAACAGGAGACGCAGTACCAGCAGCTCTCCGGTCAACTCACCAAGGCCAGCCAGGGAATGAGCGATTACTACAGCAGGCTTTACACCCTCTTTGGCAAAGACAGCGACGCCAACAAGCAGGTGGCTGATGTGAAGGGGGAAGCGGCTTCATTAAGGCAGCAGATTGCGAAGATGCCGCACACAGTGGCCCTTTCCACCGTCGTTGCGAAAGATCGCTACAGCGTCATTGTCATCACGCCGGCAACGATGGTTGCACGCGAGTATCCTATCGCCGAAAAGGACTTGAACCAGAAGGTCGCGGCATTTGAACAGGTGCTGCGTAACCCCCATAGTGACGCCAGGCCAGCGGCGCAGGAGTTGTACCAAATCCTGATTGGACCGGTAAAGGCGGACCTAGACCAGGCGCGGGCCGAGACGCTGGTTTGGTCGCTCGACGGCGTGCTGCGCTACGTGCCCATGGCCGCCCTCTACGACGGCAAGCAGTATGTCGTCGAGAACTACAACACAGTAACCATCTCTCCGGCAAGCATTGCGCATCTCGCCCAGCCGCCGGATATGAGCAACATCAGCACTGTGGCCATNNCAACACGGTAACGATCACTCCGGCAAGCATTCCGCATTTGTCAGACAAACCGGATGTCAGCAACCTGAGCGCGGTGGCGATGGGCATTTCGCGCAAGTATGAGGAGAGTCTGCCTGCGCTGCCGGCGGTAGCGGGCGAGTTGGACGAGATCGTCAAAGACGCACACGTGCAGGGGGCGAACGGTGTCCTGCCAGGAACCGTCCTGCTCAACGGTGATTTCACCGAGAAGGCAATGGAGAACCNNAGCCCGGTGACGACAGCCAATCATACCTTCTCCTCGCTGGCAAGGAACAGGCGGGCGATGGATTTCATCTCACAGTAGCCGGCTTTCGCGATGATCAGAATCTGTCGCTTGATTCCACCGACCTGCTCACGCTTTCGGCCTGCGAGACGGGGATGAGCGGCAGCGCCAGCAACGGTCGCGAAGTCGACGGGCTTGGAACCACAGCGCAGCTAAAAGGAGCCAAGGCGGTCATCTCGTCGCTGTGGGAGGTGAACGACGCCAGCACTGGCGAATTGATGGCTGACTTCTATAAGCGATGGGCAGGTGGAGCAGGCAAAGTGATGAAGGTCGAAGCGCTGCGCCAGGCGCAACTGGATCTGCTGGAAGGTAGAGTAACTCCGGAGTCCGGGTCGAGCGGCAGGGGCGTCTCTGCTGTTGAGAATGATTCCACTGCGCAAAACATCCCGACCGGATATGCGCAGCCTTATTATTGGGCGCCATTCGTGCTCATGGGCAACTGGAAGTAATTCTGCTTAAACGAGCGCATAATCGATGCGCTCATCGAGGAGCGGATCCGTCCTGATATGTCGGCATGTGGCAAGGAATNNCTTTCGAAAGAGGAGATCCAAGATGCCTGGTGTCAGTTGGCGATAACTGGCCTTCGCACTTTTTGAGGCCAGTTCCCGACGGCAATGGACCGCAACTGGCGATATTGAGAAATCAGTCACTCGCGCGTAGCGACCATCCACCAGCAACCGCCTGCAACAAAGAGTAATTTCGGTTTCTTAGCGACGACGATAGCCCTTTGGCAATTAATGCCAGGTTTTGTTTTGCCAAATCGCCTGTGAGGAATGCCTCCAACTGTCGACAGGCAAAGGTCATTCTCCCCGACTGCTCTTAGATTTCCAGCAAGCTAATCGGCCTGAAGGTCCTTCCCACCGATCGACCGATGATGCGTCTTTTTGACTCCGCCGGTTATACTGGATGTCCCGCAGCTTCTCTTCCCATTGTTGAAGTTCTCTCAGACTGCGGAAGGAAACTGGAATGACAACTACCCGCCGCGACTTCCTGACTGCCGCAGTCACTGCTGCGGGTGCTGCCGTAACCCCCGGTCACACGCTTGCGCACGAACATACCCACGATCACGACCATGATCACCAGGTAGTTCCTTCAGATCCGGCCCTGCGGGTGAAGGCGCTCGAATCACTTCTGGTCGAAAAAGGCTTGGTGGACCACGCAGCGCTCGATGCACTGATCGATACCTATGAGCACAAAGTGGGACCGCGCAATGGTGCTCGAGTGGTTGCGCGGGCCTGGGCTGACCCCGAATACAGACAGCGGCTATTGACCAGCTCGGACGCAGCAATCGCCGAATTGGGCTATGGAGGACTGCAGGGTGAGCACATGGTGGTGGTCGAGAACACGCCCAGAGTCCACAACCTCGTCGTGTGCACGCTGTGCTCATGTTATCCGTGGCCGGTTCTTGGCTTGCCGCCTGTGTGGTACAAGTCGGCGGCTTATCGTTCGCGGTCAGTGATCGATCCCCGTGGAGTGCTGCGCGAATTCGGCCTGTATCTGGCCGACGATGTTGAAGTGCGCGTCTGGGACAGCACGGCAGAACTGCGCTACCTGGTGCTCCCGGAACGTCCATCCGGCACCGAAGAAATGAGCGAAGCGGAGATGGCAGGCCTGGTCACGCGGGATGCGATGGTGGGTGTGGCAAAGATCGCGGCACCAGTTGAAGGCGGTGCTGCGTGAACGGTGTCCACGACATGGGCGGGATGCATGGAATGGGCCCAATTCAGCCCGAGAAAAACGAGCCCGTGTTCCATGAGCCTTGGGAAGGCCGAAGCTATGCAGTCACGCGGGCAATGGGTGCCTGGGGTAGATGGAATCTCGACGCCTCGCGATTCCAGCGCGAGCTGATTGCTCCAGTGGATTATTTTCGAATGGGCTACTATGAACGATGGATCGCGGCACTCACCGAATTGATGCTTAAAACGGATCTGATTACATCCACAGAGTTGGAAAGTGGACGGCCTGATCCTAGATCCGCGAAACAACATCCGCCGCTCACAGCCGAAAAGGTGCCCTTTTTGGTTGCGAAAGGAATACCGGCCAGACGCAATGTNNTTCACGGTCGGCCAGACGGTGCGGGCGCGCAACATCCATCCCGTGGGACATACGCGCCTGCCTCGATACGCAAGAGGAAGAACCGGGACGATCGATCGCGATCATGGCGTGTTCTTGTTCCCTGACACGAACGCGTTGTTCCTCGGAGAGAAACCCCAGCACGTGTACTCGGTTCGCTTTGCCGCGTGTGAGTTGTGGGGTGACCAAGCTTCACCAAAGGATTCTGTTTACCTTGATTTGTGGGATGACTATCTTGAACCAGCCAGAATCGATTCAGCAGTCTGATGGCGCGTCAGCTCTGCCGAGCATGCCCCGCGAAGAAGGCGGGCCAGTCTTTGCGGAGCCTTGGCAGGCACAGGCATTCGCACTCACCGTCCGCCTTTCCGCTGAGGGACACTTCACATGGAGTGAGTGGGCGGCCGCGCTCGCCGATGAACTGAAGGCTGCGGCCAATCGCGGTGAGCCGGACGATGGCTCGCGCTATTACCACCATTGGCTGGCAGCCTTGGAAAGGGTCGTGACGGCCAAGCATTTATGCGAACCGGCTGCGATGCTGATACGCAAGGAAGCATGGGCTGAGGCTTACCGACACACACCGCACGGCAAGCCTGTCGAACTGGGAAATGGCTCGAGCTAGTTTCTTTGCTCGTGATGTTCCGTCCCACTGGACACTGCAGGTTTCTACTGCCGGGGAGTAGTTCTTTAACGGCAACTTTCGGATTTTGCCTGGATGCGTATTCGGACATGGGCGGTCAACTGTTGAAAACTGGGCTTTGCACCCTTTGAGTGGTCAAGGAAGCACTTGCGGGTTCGGCAACCAAACTGACGGGGCGACGATCATCCATGCACTACCTCGTCCCCGGACCCTGAGGCCTGTTCTGTACTGATGCGAGGGCGGATAGATCATTCAGAATGCAGAATTCTTGCTATGTCGAGCTGAAGGGCACGGCTGATTGGCAGCAGCGCAGCCGCAGCGAGGATCGCGATCAAGACGGACATCGCTCCCACGTAACTGATTGGATCCAGGCCGCTGATCCCGTATAGCGCACGGCGCAATATCTGCGAGAGGGCTGCGGTGATGGCTACACCGGCAACGAGGCCGATCAGAACGGGCCAAACAAATCGCCGCAACACGGCGGCAAATATCTCGACGCGATTTGCCCCAAGCGCCAGCCGGATCGCAATCTCTTTCGTTCTCTGCGAGACTGCGTAGCTGACGAGACCGAGAAGGCCTACGACTGCGAGGAAGATCGCAATGCCGCCCAGTAAGCTAACGATCGTCGCAAACTGCTCTGCCTGCGCGACGTTCTTACGGAAGCCGGCTGTGAGCGGGGTAATCGTTGGATAGAGTCCCGTGTCGATGCTGCCTGCAATCGCCTTGATGGTTGGCGTGAGAGTGTTCGGATCGCCGGCCGCCCTCACCAAGACCGACATTACTGGGGAATCATCCGTAATCGGAGGGTAGTAAATCTCCGTTGCATCCGTGTTGTTGAGCTCCATGGCTCGTGTGTTGCCGACTACGCCGACAACGATGCCCTTGCCGCCGTTCCATTGTTTGCCGATCGGGTCTTCGGTAGGCCACCGCTTTCGAGCCAGCGACTCGCCCAGGATAACCACATCCTTCTCACCAGCGCGGAAATAGCGGCCACGCAGCAACGGAATACGCATCGTCTGGAAGAACTCGGGGCCAACCCAGTTGGGGTAGATCATGATCCGACGGCCGTCCACGTCGATGCTGGTCATCATAACCACTGTGTTCACCAGGGGAGGAGTCCTCGCTATCGAGACGAATGTCACGCCGGGAACTGTCCGCAGCCTGTTCTGCAACTGATCGAGGTAAGCCTGCGCTTGCGAAGACACAAACCCATGCCCGCTCATTCCTGGATCGATGGACAACACCTGCTCATAACCAAATCCAGGGTCTGAATACAGTGTGTGCAGCGTCGCACGAACCAGCAATCCAGCCAAAATTAGCAGCACACAGCTAGCACCCACCTGCGCACAGACGACTAGCTGATGCCAGAGGGAGCGATTCCTTTTCTGACGGATCATCTGCAGCGTGGGCAGCAATCCAAAAAGGAGTGCTGCGACAAAGCCCATCGCGGTCGTGAACAAGAAAACTCGCCAATCGGGCAGCGCACTCATCCATGCCGGGGCATTTGAATACACCAGCACGAGGCGTAAAACGCCGTAGCTGAGTGGCAATGCGGCAATCGAGCCCAGTAAGCCCAGCAACAGATTTTCAGTAAGCAGTTGGCGAAAGACGCGCAACTTGCCCGCGCCAAGGTTGAACCGCAGTTGGATCTCACGCTGCCTCCCGGCTCCGCGCGCCATCAGCAACCCGCCGAGATTGGCGCACGCAATCGCGAGAATCAGGAACACCAATAGTCCGACAAGCTCGAGCACTGGCGGCCCGCCCTCAAACGAGAGGAAGTGTGCACCGGGGGTAATGACAATATATTCACGGTCCCAGATTACGGTTGGGTAAAGCTTTCGCAACTGGTTGGTGAGTGAAAGCAGTTCCTGTTCCGCCGTAGACGTGCTGACACCAGGGGCCAGCCGACCCCACATCCCGATCAATCCTTCGAATTTCGGATCGGCGAGAGGTTTGCTGCCTTCAATAAAATCGGAATGCTGCAAAAGAGGGAGCCAGATGTCAGGATCGTCTGTGCCGAGGCCGGCGAATCCCTCTGAAGCAACTCCAATTACCGCCGCTGGCTTCCCACCGAGACGGATCGCCTTGCCGACGATAGATGGATCCCCATCGAACTTTCTCTGCCAAAGGCGAAAGCTCAAAACGCAGACCGGCGAGGAAGCGGAGTCGTCACGTGAGGCATCGAACAGTTGTCCAGTCGCGGCAGAGCCACCCAGTTCACTGAAGTAATTGGAGCTGACAAAAGTGGCTCTGATTCGCTGTTCATCCTGGTTTAGCACCAGGGGCGCCGCCCTCATGGTCGCCATCACAGCTGAAAGCGATTGTGCGTGTTCGCGATAGTAAGCGATCGACGCATAAGGCACTCCGGGGTTTATGTTATCCGGTGAACGCCGCTGAATGCGGACTACAGTCGCGGGGTCACGCACGGGAAGGGATTGCAGCGCGGCGATGTTGTACAGACTGAATGCCAGAGTGCTGACGCCGATGCCAAGTGCAAGCACCACGATTGCGGTAGCTGAGAATCCAGGTGATTTGGCCAGGATTCGCGCACCGAAGCGCAGGTCCTGCAAGATGGACACAAGCCAGAGCGTTCCGCGACTTTCGCGGCAGTCTTCCTTGATCTGCTCGAGACCTCCGAATTCAAGGCGGGTTGCACGGCGCGCTTCGGCTTCGGTTAGACCTGCTTGAATCTTGTCCGCTACTTGCGTTTCGAAATGAAAGCGAAGCTCGGTGTCGAGTTCCTTTTCCATCCGACCTGTTTTTGTGAGCCGCTGAAGCCAGTTCATGAGGGTTCTCCAAGTGGATGTTGCAGTATCGTGGCCACGACTTCAGTCAGTCGTTCCCAGCTCTCAGTTTCGGTCTTGAGTTGAGTGCGCCCTTTTGCCGTCAGCCGATAGAACTTCGCCTCGCGGCCGGTCTCGGTCGGACCCCATTCGGCGACGAGGAAATTCTTATTTTCAAGACGATGGAGAGCGGGATACAGTGAGCCCTGTTGGATCTGCAGCACTTCCTTCGAAATCATTTGAATGTGCTGCGCAATGGCATAGCCGTGAATCGGCCCGAGCGCAACAACGCGGAGAATGAGCAGATCCAGCGTCCCCTGCGGAAGGTCGAATTTGGATGGAGATGTCATACCTATGCCTTCTACATATACAGGATGACATGTAGAAGCGCAAGGTATTATTTTAGGAAAATAAATTTATCAGGTTCGGTAGATAACAGGCTTCCTCGTGAGATTGAGTTGCTCCGGCCTGGTCAACTGGCGAAAACTGATTGCCTTCGGTGCTACCGCTGGGATGAGCACGCTGGCAACGGGCATCAACCATGCGTTTAATACCATTAGCTCGAAACTTGCCACCAGCCTGTAGCATTCCCCGCCAATCGGCCTTTTATAGCGGATGTCGCAGCAGAGGTTCTGGCTTCGGCATGCACCAGGGTTCCGATTGTTCACAAGTTGAGTGACCTGTCCCCATTTTCCAAACGATTCTTGCAACCTAGCCAGCTATTGAGACGCTCAGCCCAGTCTCAGTTGTTGAAAACTGGTGCCAGCTCAACCGGTCGATGCAACACTATCTAATTAGCTGATCCACAAATGCTTACCCTGAAGAATCGATCTGTTTGGCCGATGTGGCCAAACCTAGCCAGGGTAAGGTTCCGGCTGATCTAACCCTAGCCAGCGCTTTTAGCTTTTGTTTTCAATGAATGTGGGTCTGAGCTGAGTGTTGCGTCGACCCATTGAGACCACTGGGCTTTTCGCTTTCTGAGCTCAGCAGAATGGCCCATGCCACTACGGATCTCATAGAATCATGGTTGATCCCCATGAAGATGAAACGACTTTTGCTATTTGTTACGGTTGTTGCTCTATCGCTGGTTACCTCGGGCGTGCTGTTGGCCCAAGCTAATCCGTTCGTCGGCACTTGGAAACTAAACCCCGCAAAATCTAAGTTCGGCGCAAGGGCACCCCCGAAAGAGGAGACAATTACGATCCAAACGGTAGGTGATCAAGACCAAGTGATGGTGAATAGCACAGCAGCAGACGGCTCGGCTTCTTCGTGGGGGTACGAGGTCCCGGTCAAGGGCGGTACAGGAAAAATTCTGTTGCCCGTGGGATGCAGTTTCTTCAAAGTGGATAGGTGACCACACCCGCGAAACCATCTGTATGAAGGGCGGCAAAGAAATTAGGACTAATTACTTAGTAGTGTCCAAAAATGGCAAGACCCTTACAATCACACTCAAAGGAACTTCACCTCAAATTTGGCCACTGTCACTGGAACTGATTTAGCCATGCTTCCTTCTTCTTCTGCATTTCCAGCAGTTCACGATCCCCGGGGTTTGGGTGGTCAAATGTTGATAACTGATTACATGACAGCG
>PLKU01000362.1 GCA_003140705.1 Acidobacteriaceae bacterium | reverse complement strand
TCCCACAGCAGCGGCGAAATCTGATAGCCGACGATCCGATCCAGCACGCGCCGCGTCTGCTGCGCGTCCACAAGATTCTGATCCACGTCCCGAGCGTGCTTGAAAGCTTCCTGTACTGCCTTTTTTGTAATTTCGTTGAAAGTTACGCGGCGAATCTTTTTCCGCTCTTTCGCGGAAGTCCCCAGTTGCAGCGCCAGGTGATACGCAATCGCTTCCCCCTCGCGGTCAGGGTCAGGCGCAAGGAAGATCTCGTCAGCCTTTGCCGCTGCACGCTTCAATTGGGCGACGACCTTTTCTTTGCCCGGAGATACAATGAGCGTCGGCTCAAAGGTCCGATTCTCCAACTCCACGCCGATATCATTCTTGGGCAGGTCCATGATGTGCCCAACCGATGCCAGGACCTCGAACCCCTTGCCAAGATACTTTTCGATCGTCTTTGCCTTGGCAGGCGACTCGACGATTACCAGTGATTTGTTCATTGCCATCCTTATTACCGTACCCCCTCTACCTTGCCAGCCTTGTTCAGGTCTGTTGGACTCGCTTCCGCGATTTTCGATTCTTTCCCAACCTGTCGAGAATTCGTCAACACACGCAGCCGTTCACCCTGACCGGGGAAAATGACCCGCAAATGTTGGACGCTACCACGGAACACCGTGCCGTTTCCAGTCGAGAACAACTTTTTCTCCGTCCGGCGTACCATTTCATTACGCAAAACAACCTCGCTCGCGGCTTCGTAAATCCCCGCGATTGCTCATCTTCCATTGAGGTTGGAACTCTTTCGCAGACGGGTCAAAACTTTCTGCAAAGAATCGATAGAGCGTGGGACCGTCACAGCGCACGCACGTAATTCTTTCCCCGCATCCACCGAATTCGGCCCGTAATCTCCAGCTCGAAAAATGCCGTAAACACCTCGGCAGAGGTTAGTTGCGACTCCAGAAGCTCCAGAATCTGATCGATCTGCAAGCTCACATCGGAGCGCATCACCTCCAGCACCATGGCCTCCTGGGGCCGCAGCACCGGATCAGGCAATAAGGATGCGGTCGTCTCCGTTTTGGATTCAGGATGCGCCTAGGCTTCCCGTTCAAGCCGCACCTGCGAAGGCAGATCCTCGCACACATCCTCCCACGTCGCCACTAGCTTGGCTCCCTGTTTAATCAACGTGTTAGGCGTCCAGGAGTTTGCACCGGTTCCGTTGCCCGGCACTGCGAACAGGTCGCGATTCTGCTCGGCCGCACATCGCGATGTGACACGCGTTCCTGAGTTCTCCGCCGCCTCAACCACCAGCACCGCGATGCTCAGCCCCTCAAGTTTCGTCAAAGTCGAAGTAGAAATTTGGCTGGGCGTACCCAAAAACTCTCATCGCTTCCAGGATCCTCTTCGCTCCGATCCCTGGCGAAAGCGCAAGGGCCAGCCACGCCAGCCGCTCTTCATCTCACGTCCTTTCCTCCGGTCGAACTGCGCCATTGGGCACCGTTGTCATCAGATTGCCTTTCCAGCCAAGAAACACACGGCCCTGTCTCCCTCGCAGCGAACCGAAGCCACCTTCAATGGGAATCTTGCCCGAACTAACCCCGGCGACTTTCCCAGTCAAGCGAACCCGTCAAGCTTCATTCACCATGTCAGAGCCCAAATGCTGCCTTAGTGCCGCCCCGGATGCGCGCCGGCAATCCTTCACTCTCGATGCATCATCCAATTGATACTCTTAGGAAAGCGTGGCCTCTATTTCTCATCCTCGTTTGCGCGTAGCCGCCATCAATTTCCTCAATCCCGCTCCACTCATGTGGGACTTCGAGCATCCCCCGCTGGATACCGCGCTCGCCCTCCGTTACCAGATCGACCGCATGTCCCCCTCGGAATGCGCCGCCGCCCTCCACTCTGGCCAGGTAGACATTGGCCTTGTTCCAATCGCCTCGCTCGCCACCAATCCCGGCCTCCGCATCCTGCCCGGCTGCACCATCGCCTCCAAGGGCCGCGTCCGCTCTCTACTCCTTGTTCGTCGCGCAAACCATCCCCTCGGGACGCTGAGAGTTGTGGCTGCTGACCTGGCCAGTCGCACTACCCTCGCCTATGCGCATATCCTGTTCCACAAGTGGGGAAACCCGACCGTTCCCTTCATGCCGCTCGCTGCCGACCTCGACTTCATGCTCGATCGCGCCGACGCCGCCATCCTCATCGGCGACCCCGCTCTGATGGCACTCGAAGAACGCGCCAACCGCTTTGAGCGTACCGGCGAAGAGCTCGTATACCACGACCTCGCGACTGAGTGGCACTCTCTGACCGGTCTGCCTTTTGTCTCGGCCGTTTGGGGAGCTGCGCCAAGTAGCGCTTTGGACGACACGGTCGCAGATGACTTTATCCAGTCACGCGACCATGGTTTGGAGAACATCGATGCGCTAGTCACCGAGTGGTCTGCGCGGCTACCCATCCCGGAGCAGACAATCCAGTCCTATCTCACCACAAATATTCACTACGTCCTCGACGAAGAATGCATTGAGGGCATGAAGGGCTTCTTCCGCATGGCCGCTGACTGCGGCGTCTTGCCTGAATACAGCTTCCCTGCTAACGCTTTCCCAATCTAGCCATCTTGCCCAGACCCCCATTATCTTGAATCCATCAAGCCCGTCACCGAATCTCTTTCTGCGAAGAGGTGACTCATGAAAATTGGCGTCCTGGGTTCGGGTACTGTGGCAAAGACGTTAGCAGCCGGCTTTCTGAAGCATGGCCATCAAGTAACTGTCGGAACTCGTTCGCCTGACAGGCTCGCCGACTGGGCAGCGCAGAATCCCACTGTCATCATTGCAAGCTTTGCGGATGCAGCGGCGTTCGGCGATTTGATAGTTCTGGCCGTAAAAGGCGGCGTGGCAGCGAATGCTCTTGAACTCGGCGGGGTTCAGAATCTCGCTGGAAAGACCATCATTGACGCCACCAATCCCATCGCGGATGCCCCTCCCGTCAACGGCGTGCTCCCGTTCTTTACCAGCTTCGACAAATCCCTCATGGAAGATCTGCAACACAGGTTTGCGGCCGCGCATTTCGTCAAAGCGTTCAACTCAGTGGGTGCGCCCTCAATGGTCAACCCGAGCTTCGCAGCCGGAAAACCAACCATGTTCATCTGCGGCAATGACGAAACAGCAAAGGAAGCCGTGCGTGGAATCCTCGACCAATTTGGCTGGGAGACAGCAGACATGGGCAAGGCGGAAGCCGCGCGCGCCATCGAACCTCTTTGCATGTTGTGGTGTATCCGCGGCTTCCTGAACAACCAATGGACGCATGCTTTCAAATTACTGACCTAGTCAATCGGCGAAGGCGCCAGCAATGCTTCACGCCATACGAGGCATCGCACCTCCCCGGTTTCGCATCCTAGCAAAGTGTGCTGGGTTCGCGGTCAGGACACCGACTGACCGCGGGGCGTCCTTCTTTTGCGAGCTGCCAGGAACCCCGGCCGGAAGAAAAGCGCGCAATCAAATTGTTCCTGGAGGTGAAGCGCATGAAGGGAGCAATCTTGGCCGTGGCAACTCTAAGTGCCGTGTGGCATTTCGTGTATATGGCGCCCGATATCCGCCGTTATGAGAATCCGCGCGATGTAAATCGAAGCGCCGAAGACGCAGCCAGTCAGAGCGCTCAGCCAGTTCGTCGCACG
>PLKU01000066.1 GCA_003140705.1 Acidobacteriaceae bacterium | reverse complement strand
GTCGCGTCCCACCCGGCGCGGTGATCCATTGTTTTGACGGTCTTTCCATCGGCGTCCTTATATTGATACGAAGCCCTTTGGCGTACAAGTTGCTGGCCGGTCACTGGGTGCTGGCCCTGGCTGAGCCGCGCGAAATCTTCAGCAGAGACCGCACCGGCAACGCCGAACTGTGCCGCGAGGCGACCCTGCCACTCGCCGGCGATCACCCCGCGTTGCGACCAGTAATTTTGCTCCCTGGCGGTGAATTCCTTCTGGTGGTAGCTTTGCGCCTGCCCGGCGGACAGCGGCTTTGAGATAGTCAGCATGGGCAATTACTCCAGCACATGCCCGGATGGTTGGATCGCATATTCCGGTGCCAAAACATTTCCTTGCATTTCCTCTGGCTCGGGCGGAAGAGGAGTGCTCGGAACGATGAGGTCGTCCATCTTTCGTTCATCAAATCCGGGGTTCTTCTCGTTCAGCGCAATGAACGGGAACGAGAATCGCGCGACGTGATTGCCGTACTTGAGAAAGCCGCGCAGATCGTCCAGGCCCGACACCTCGGAGGGCAGGACAAGCGGCTCGGTCTGACGGTCGAGCGCGAAGTTCTTGCCCGCGCGTGAACCGTCGTAATGGGTTTCGCGCAGCCGCTCGATCTCGACTTCGCCGATGGCCTCGCTCACCCATTTCGCGGCGCGCGGCTCAGTTGTGCGAAGAAATATCTTGGTGGCGGGCTGG
Organism: Acidobacteriaceae bacterium; assembly: GCA_003140705.1. Lineage (GTDB taxonomy): Bacteria > Acidobacteriota > Terriglobia > Terriglobales > Acidobacteriaceae > Telmatobacter. The sequence continues at coordinate 2,972 of PLKU01000066.1, read as the reverse complement.
GACAGCATCGCCTCGGAATCCTCGCCGTACCGGGCCTCCATCTGGCTGCGTCCCTGGAAGCCCAGAATCACTGGGTTCTGCGATTTGCGGTTCTCTGTGATGGCTGTGTGAAGTTGCGGCAATCTTTGCAAGCTAGCCAACTCGTCAATCACGAACCATACAGGTTTCTGGTCGGGCATTGGCTCGTTCAAGAGACGCAAGACGAGGGTGTCGATCCAGAGACTGATGAGCGGGCGAAGTGCCTCACGCATGGTCGGACGCGACGTAATGAAGATCCACCCGCGCCGCGTCTCCGCCCACTTGGTTGCTGTCCAGACAGAGGTCGTCTCGCTCTCTTTGGGCAGCAGCCGGAAGCTGTCGGCGCTCATATTGAGGGAGCCGAGCACGCCGGTTCGTTGCTGCGGAGCCTTCGGATCGATCAGCATCCAATACTCCGTTCCCTTGACGCGGCGGTCGATCTCGGCCGGGTCAGACATCCACTTGATCAGATCCTCCGGCGTCGGCAGATAGCTGAGCAGATGGGCAAATATCTTTTGAGGCGCTTCGACGAAAAAGCGGTTGGTCACTCCTTCGGGCTGATAGAGCGAGACAGCAAGAGCCTTTGCCTCTGCCTTGCGGCGCAGCTCCATGGACGGATTCCAGTACGGCATTCGGGCATCAAGCGGATTGAGGACGATGTCGCCGCGATGTTCGTCATAGAACTGCTTGACGAATTCGCACGCAGGGTCATAAACGATGGCACTGTCGCCGCGTGCATCGACCTGGTAGAGCATCTGGCGGATGATGCTCGACTTGCCGGAACCTGTGTCACCGACGATGAGAAAATGCTTGTTCTCCGCATCGCGCGGGATGCGTAATGGAAGCTTGAAATCATCGGTCTTGATCCCAATGCCATTGCCGGATACGGCTTCTGTAAACTCCTTCGCATTCACGAGCACGGGGCCTTTGAGTCGGCGTCCGTAGCGCAGTTGCTTGATGCGGCGTATGTCCTTGTGGATCGATAATGGAAGTTGAAGGATGAATGCCGCGAGTCCAAACAGAAGCTGCGTTCTGAAGATGTTGTAGAGCGGAACATCCCCGTATATCCAGTGCGCGATCCACGCATGAATTACCTTGTTCTGATAGTTGCGCGGAGCCTCACGCATGAGGAAGTAGGTGCCATGAATTGCGGCTTCCGGGGTTAGCGTCAATGGCAACGGCTTGCCACCAAACTGAGGCGTAGAACCCGGCTGCACATCCGCTTCGAGCGCGGCCCGGCCCGGTGTTTCGCCGTCTGAAACGTACAGCATCTCGTATTTGCTAGCTGAATGTGCAATACCCGCCGTCACGCTGCGTAGGTAGTAGGGCAGGTAGTAGCGTTGAAGCGGCTGCAAGCCAAATTGAAAACGAAGGTAGACGAAGAATCCGGTCGCAACGCACGCGAGAAAGAACGCTCCGACCGTGTAAAGATAGCCGCGCGGCGGCCAGATGATGGACTCTCTGCGACCCCATTGTTGGACAGTTGGCATGGCTATTTCTCCCTGTTTTGACTCCGCTTGGCGAGGAGTTCCTGAGCCTGGGCGGCCTTGGTTGTTTGCACTTGGCGAAAGAGAATGTTGAGCTGATCCTGGGCCATCTTGTCGCCACGCAGCAACGGTTCCAGCGTTTTCATCAAAAGCATCTGGATGCCCACAAGTTCGGTGAAGATGTGCATCTCCATCGCTATCGAACCTTGGGCTCCAAGGTTGTGCAAGAGCGCCTCGCGTGCCCAATCGGCAATTGTCGTTCCCTTCGACCATGCGAAGGATTCAAGCGCCGCGAACTCGGTGTCTGTGAACCGCGCCGATAGTATCCGGTTCCGGGCGAGTGGCCGTTTGGAAGCATTCCCAACGGGCTTGAGGAGTGTTGGAGTTTCCATTGTTCAACCTCAATTCTGGAAGGCGTCAACGAACGTAAACGCCGTATACGGGGAATTGCATAAGTGCTTCATCGCCCGAGCGTTGACGTTTGTATACGGGCGTCTACGAACGTCTACCTTTCAGGGGTGGAGTGTCGAGATACACCCGGTGCGCAGCACCGAACGGGCTTTTCACGGCTGCAACACTAACTGCGGGCACGCGATTCACTGGCGGTGTCCACGACTCTTGCGGGCTTTGCAGGCGGCACTATTGGCTCTGCAACCGCGCCATTCTGCGGGGCGCGGCGAATACGAAGGCTCTGAGTGGCACGAGAGGCTTCCGGAGTCCGAAGGAATTCCTGGAAGTCGCGGTCCTTGGCGAAGACGTAGGCCAGCGCCTTGTCCACGACCTCATCGGCGGAGGCGTGGAGAAAGGCTGCATACCGGTCGATCTGCTCGGCGGTGGTTTTGTCGAGGCGAATCGACGCGGTGATCTGTCGGGTTTGAACGATCTCAAGCAACGGCATTTTGGGGCTCCTTCCGGTGAGTGATTCGGGGTTGGGTTGTGGTGCGAATCTCCGTCGTAACAGCCAACAGAATCTCAACTGCATATATGCGGCAATCGTGCACGGAAAACTCGGAGCGGCGGCGGACCTCAAGCATGGTGAGAACATCCGCAATCGATACGCCTTCGGCTAGCCATTGGCGAACCGACGCGGCATCAGCGATCAGGCGCCGATGAGAGGCGGATTCATTTCGTAATGGCCGCGCTCGGCGAGCTGTTCTCAGCATGGCTTGCCTCCCGCAATCTCCTGGCTTCCAGTCTGGAAAACTTGTTCCATCTGGAATGCCTGTGCGGTCCGGTCATAGCCATTCAATCTGAGAACTTCGCGGATCACTCGACGGCCAGGCTGGCGCTCAACATGGACGACGTAATCGACGGCCTCTCCGATCTCAGCTTCAATGTCCTCGAAGGTGGCCTGAGAGTGGCTACGCAGTACGAGGTTTGCAAAGCGGCGTAGCGCCTTTGCGGCCGAGTTGGCATGGATTGTGGCGAGCGAACCGGCGTGGCCAGTATTGAAGGAATCGAGCAGCG
>PLKU01000038.1:262-5207 GCA_003140705.1 Acidobacteriaceae bacterium | reverse complement strand
AAAACTGGACTGGGATCCTTGCCGCAGCGGGCATTGGCTTTGTGTTTGTTGTGAGCGTGCGGGTGACCGGCTCGGCATGGTGGGCGATTGGCTGCCACGCGGCATGGGATTGGGCAGAATCGTACTTCTACGGCACAGCCGACAGCGGCCTGCAGGCAAAGGGACATTTCCTAACTACCAGTCCGGTGGGCTCAACGCTTTGGAGTGGCGGGACGGATGGGCCGGAGGGAAGCTTGCTGGTGCTGGGCATCATCCTCACGATGCTGGCGGCGCTGCTGATCTACAGGCGCAAGAGGGACTCGGCACCGGCCGCAGTGGTGGCGGCACAGGTCGGCTTAACAGGAGCTTGACGCGTTGCGGCGGAGTTATCCTGTAGTGGACCGATGGCCAACCCCGACTCTCCGGACTCTTTAGATCAAACGCGAGTACAAACTGCGCGGCCAACGCCTCATCGACCGAGGAGGCGCTGGCTGCGCATTCTGCTTTGGTCGGGATGCGGCCTGCTGACACTGGTGGTGCTGGCCGCGGTTGTTGGGGTGCTGTGGCTACGCGGGGCGGAAAGGGCTGCTCTACCGGTTCTGGATGGAGACCTGCATATCTCCGGTCTGTCTGCGCCTGTTGTGGTCCGCCGCGACGCTCACGGAGTGCCTCACATTGAGGCATCCACGCAGGACGACCTATTCATGGCGCAAGGCTATGTTACGGCGCAGGACCGCTTGTGGCAGATGGATACATTCAGGCGCAACGCGTACGGTGAGTTGGCTGAACTGATCGGCCCGGCACTGGTTCCCCACGACAGAATGCAGCGAGTTCTGCTGTTCAGGAAGACTGCCGCGCGTATCTATGCCAACCTTGACGCCGCGGACAGAACGCGGCTGGACGACTACGCGCGCGGGGTAAATTCATTCATCGCGCAGCATCAGGATTCGCTGCCGGCTGAGTTCAAGCTGCTGGCTTATCGGCCTAATCCGTGGACCGGGGAAGACTCCATCGTCGTCGGGCTGTCCATGGAGCAGACGCTGGACACACATTGGGACACGAAGCTGGTGCGAGAGCTGATCGCCGCCAAACTGCAGAACCCGAAGCTGGAAGCGGATCTCTATCCGGTGGGATCGTGGAGGGACCGTCCGCCTACCGGCGAGGTGATCGATTGGAGCCAGCCGCATCCGGCGCCCCCGGGGACGTACGAAGACGAAGACGATGACAACACGCAGGCACACCGGGTTCCCGCAGGCGGTGAAGACTTGCGTGGGCTGCACGCATTGCTCGGCTTGCCGAACTGCGACGGATGCACGCTCGGGTCGAACAACTGGGTGATTGCAGGAAGCCATACGGCCAGCGGGAAGCCGATGCTGTCGAACGACATGCATTTGGAATTGACCGAGCCCAACATCTGGTTTATGGCGGACCTGAACGCGCCGGGCTACCACGCAGCCGGGGTCACGCTGCCGGGAATGCCGTGCGTGATTGCGGGACACAACGAGCATGTGGCATGGGGGATTACGGCGCTGTATGCGGATGTGCAGGATCTGTATATTGAGGGACTCGATGGCAAAGGCAATTACAAAGCTCATTCCGACGATTCCTGGAAGCCGCTCGTTGCCGACCACGAAGTAATTCACGTGCGCGGCACAAAGGATGTGGTATTTGATGTGCAGTCCACGGAAGATGGGCCGCTGTTGAATCCGATGCTCAAGAACGAGACACGACCGATCTCACTCAAGTGGACTATGTACGATCCTTCGCTCAACTTGATTCCGATCTATCAGGTCAACGTCGCGGCCAATGCCGCGGAATTTACGACGGCTCTGAGCGCGTGGTGCTGGCCCACGCTGAACATGGTGTACAGCGATGATGCGGGACACATTGGGTACCATGCGGTGGGTAAAGTCCCGCTGCGAATGAGCGGGGGAGATGTGTGGGGCAAGCCCCTTGATCGCTTCTGGGGAGATGGCTGGGATAACCTTCGAGCTGAGTGGCAGGGCTACATTCCTTTCGACAAGATGCCCACCTCGTTCGATCCGCCTTCGGGGTTTTTGGCGACGGCTAACTCTCAGGTGACCACGGAGAAGCATCCCTATTGGCTGACGCTGGAATGGGCGTCGCCCTATCGCACAGAGCGGATCTACAAAGTGCTGCAAGGGCGCGATCAGCTGAAGCCTGCTGACATGCTGGCCTTGCAGAACGATGTATACAGCGAAGTGGACCAGGAGTTGGGGCACCGTTTTGCCTACGCCATTGACCACACACCAGGCGCGGACGACAGGTTGAAGAAGGCTGCGGATTTGATGCGGAGCTGGGATGGACGGCTGACGGCTGACTCCGCTGCCGCTTCGATTGTGACGCAAACGCGAATGGCGCTGTGGCCTCTGATTCTGGAGCCAAAGTTGGGCAGGGAGGCCGCGGAAGATTATCGGTGGTCAGAGTCCGCCTTTGCCGAGGAAGAGATCATCATGCACGCGAACCCCGATTGGCTTCCGCAGGTATACAAAAACTGGGACGCGCTGCTGACCGAAGCTGTACGTAGGAGCATGGCCAGCGGCAAAGCGCCCGCCGACGTGGANNACTGGCATCGGCTGGACATCGAGCACCCGCTGGCCCGGTTTTTGCCCTTGATTGGCCGGATAGCTGGAACGGGGCCGCAGGCCTTCAGCGGCGACACCACGACCGTGAAGCAGGCTGACGGTATTCACGGGCCATCGCAGCGATTCACAGTTGACTGGAGCAACATTGACGACGCTACAGAGAACATTACGCTTGGCGAAAGCAGCGACCCGTACAGCCCGTACTTCCGCGACCAGTGGAATGATTGGTACGGCGGAACGACATTTGCGCTGCCGTTCACCCCGGCAGCCGTAGCCGCTCAAACTCGGCACACGCTGCGCCTGCTGCCATGAATTGGCTTTCCAATGACCGCTTGAAACGCTGGATGGGTCCGGTGATCATCCTGCTGGCTGCTGGCGTGGCGATTGCGCCACAGTTGTTCCGCGGCAACTCCTGTGGTCACGACTTCGACTTCCACCTGGTGTCGTGGCTGGATGCGCAGAATGCGTGGCGGCAGGGGGTGCTGTACCCGCATTGGACACCGAGCGCGAACTTCGGCGCAGGAGAGCCACGATTTGCGTTCTATTCTCCGTTGACGTGGATGCTGGCTGCGGGGCTGGGACTGGTGATGCCATGGACAGCAGTGCCGGTTTTTCTCACTTTCCTGCTGCTGGCGGGTACTGGGCTTGCCGGCCGAGTACTTGCGCGGCAAATGCTGGCCGACGTTCCTGCAACTGTGGCAGGATGTGCGGCGCTGTTTTCTGGCTATTCCCTGTTTACGGCCTATGAGCGGTCAGCCTTCGCGGAGCTTGCCGGAGGATTTTGGATTCCGCTGGTATTGCTTTACGCCATGCGAGATCGAAAGGAGTCAGGCTCAGCGTCGACGGGCTCTGCATGGAAACGGGCGCTTGACGGGTCGGCGGTTCCGCTGGCAATCGCGGTTGCCGGCTCATGGCTGTCAAACCCGACTGTTGGCGTGATGGCATGCTACACTCTGGTCACTGTCGCGGTGACATTGGCTCTGGTTTCACGGTCATGGACGCCGGTGTTGCGCGTGTCAATTGGTGCTGTGCTGGGAATCGGTCTGGCGGCGATCTACCTTGTGCCCGCTACCTGGGAGCAACGGTGGGTGGACATCCACCAGGTGACAGAGGACCCGGGACAGACGCTCGAAAACAATTGGCTGTTTGCACGGCACAGTGACCCGGCACTGGATTTTCACGACATGGTGCTGCACCAGGCTTCGCTGATCGTGGTGGGCATGATCGCGTTTGTGCTGGGCGGCTTGCTGGTGTGCTGGCTGCGAGGACGGCTGCGGGGGAAGAAGCACTGGTGGATTCCCTTCGTTGTCCTTGTCGTGGCCGTCTTCTTCTTTCAGTTCCCTGCCTCACGGCCGCTGTGGAACCTGCTGCCGGAGCTTCGTTTCCTGCAGTTTCCGTGGCGCTGGCTGGTGGTGCTGGAAGCGCCGATGGGCATTCTGTTCGTCTCGGCGATCTGGCCCGGAGATTCGACTCGGATGAGGCGGCGCGTTGGCGTGGTAGCTGCCTGCATTGTGGTATTCGCGGCCATGACGACCATCGCGGGGCTCGTGTTTTTCCAGAGCTGCGACGATGAGGACGCTGTGGCTGGTGTGTTGAGCGCGTATCGTGCCGGGCAGGGATTTGGCGGCGCGGACGAGTACGAACCCATTGGCGCGGATAATTCCCTTGTTGCGACGGGGCTGCCTTTCTCGTGCCTGGTGAGCGATCCTGCGACCGTTTTGGGCAGGGGGTCGGGAACTCCAGATGAGCCTCCGGCGTGGGATGCGGGTCAGGACAGTTGCGAGGCTACGTTTACGGGGCAGGCAAGAATTGAACACCTGCGCGTTGACGCTGTAACCCCACATGCCGGCTTCCTCGTCCTACGATTGCGCACATTTCCAGCATGGCGTGTAACGGTCAATGGCCAACCTGCAGATTCTGCGCCGGCTCGTGATGACGGCCTGATGATTGTTCCGGTTCCGCAGGGCCAGGTGAATGTTGCCGTGGACTGGATCACAACGCCGGATGTGGTGGCTGGACGATGGCTCACCGGCCTGGCTCTCCTCCTGGTCACAGGCCTATGTTTGCTGGAGCGAAAGCTGTGGCGAGCGCGTTTATCATGAGAGGAATGGCTGTGGATGTGAAGTCGTTGATTTTGGAAGGCGCCGAGCTGACTGACCGGACGCTGGAGGAACTTTTGCCCAGCGTGGAAGCCGTCCCCGCGTCGATTCATGGGGCGATGCGCCACTCAGTGTTTGCAGGGGGCAAGCGGCTGCGGCCAGTGCTGGCGATACAGGCCGCAGTGACGATTGCAGGGGCGGTTCCACCGGGGATTGAGCGGCTGGGCGCGGCGATTGAGATGCTGCACACCTATTCGCTGA
>PLKU01000038.1:0-222 GCA_003140705.1 Acidobacteriaceae bacterium | reverse complement strand
GCATGATCGGCGGACAGGTGCTGGACCTGGAGAGCGAACATCTGAAGCCAACGCCGGAGCTTGTTGACGCGATCCATCGGGCCAAGACGGGGGCGCTGATCAGGGTGAGCGTGGTGAGCGGCGGCGTCTATGCCGGGGCCAACGCGGACGATGTGGCGCGGCTGGACCTGTTTGGCCGTAAGGCCGGGCTGGCTTTCCAAATTGTGGACGATGTGCTGGACA
>PLKU01000554.1 GCA_003140705.1 Acidobacteriaceae bacterium | reverse complement strand
CCAGCTGAAGATGGTTTCGGTCACGATTGCCCCGGCCAGCAGGGCACCAAACTGCAATCCAACCACCGTCACAATTGGCACCATCGCGTTCGGTAACGCGTGGCGGCACACGACGGCGGCCTCGCTCAGCCCCTTGGCACGGGCAGTGCGGATGTAGTCCTNNAGTTCCTCGAGCATTGAAGTGCGCACCATGCGCGTAAGGATAGCGGCCAGTGAAGCGCCCATCGCTATCGAAGGCAGAACCAGGTAGCGCCATTCGATTAAGTGGATTCCCCCGGCGTTTGCGCCCGAGACGGGGAGCCAGCCCAGTCGAATCGAGAAGACCAGAATTAGCACGGGACCCAGGGCCAGGCCAGGAACAGAGAGACCGAAAAGGCTCACAACAGAAAGCAGTTGGTCGAGCCAGCGCCCTCGCCGAACCGCGGCCAGGATGCCTGCCGGAAGAGCCAAGGCCAGGCCCAGCCCCAGTGCGGTCAGTGTCAGAGCCAACGTGTAGGGATAACGCGCGGCGATCAAATGGCCAACCGTGTCGTGCAGGCGAATCGAACTTCCCAGGTCTCCGTGCAGAACACCCGACCAGTAGCGCATATATTGAGTCAAGAGCGGCTGGTCCAGGCCATACTGATGACGCAAGGCGCTGATGTCTGCTGGAGTTGCCCCTTCTCCGAGCATCTGCAAAATGGGATCGCCCGGTACCAAATGGATGAGCAGAAATACCAACGAGACCACCAGCCAGACAACCGGAATGGTGAGAACGAGACGTGTCAGAATCTGCTTCATGGGCTCGATTCAACCATAAACCAGTTGTCTTCGTTGTGACTCCTGGCATCCTGTCCACCGCGTATACTACCGGAAATCTGTAGCCGGGGGACCAAGTGGACACTCTGGAGCTGATCGGTTCAACTATGGGGCTCGGTTTCGTGGCGGGCGTTCGCCTCTATGCCACCATATTGACCCTCGGGCTGGCTATTCGGTTCGGATGGTTTCACCCCGGGCCCATGGCGGAGCCGCTGCGCGTTCTGGCGGAACCCATAGTGCTCATCGCGGCAGGCGTAGCCTGTGCAATCGAGTTTCTTGCGGACAAGGTTCCCTGGGTCGACAGCATCTGGGACTCCTTTCATGCCTTTATTCGACCAATCGGCGCTGTGGTTGTCTCCGCCGCTGTCTTGGGCTCTTTCGATCCTGCCCTCAAAGTCACGTTGATCATTCTTTGCGGCGGTGTTGCATTTGCGAGCCACAGCACAAAAGCTGCCACACGACTTTTGATCAATCACAGCCCGGAGCCATTTTCGAACGTCGCGATGAGTCTGGCCGAGGATGCGCTGGTTCCCTTTGGAGTCTGGCTATCTCTGCGTCATCCGCAGCTCGTGTTCGCACTCGTGCTGATTTTTCTCGCAGTGTTCATATGGATTGCTCCGAGGGTCTTCCGCGCGGTCCGGCTGCAGTTCGTCGGTCTATCCATATGGCTTGGATTTGGTGAACCCACGCGTCAAAACGATGTAGACCCGGAGCCTCTTTCCGCATTGAATCCCGAGGTCGGCGGCGCGCTACGCGTTGTCGCCAGGCATGCATCTCCGATGGCTGCGACGAATGCGCGGCAATTTCAGCGCGCACTGGGCCTTGATAAGCCGGCGGCCGGCATCCGCGCTGCTGCGACTCGAAATATCCGGGGGCTGGGCAATTCCATTGGCTACCTGGTCATTGGCACAGACAACCTTGCGTTCGTGACGAAGCGCGGGTTCCGCCACCGCGTACATCGCATCAAGTTTACTGATGTCGAGCAAGCGCAATGGAGGCGGGGATTGCTCATGAACAGGCTTGTTGTGCGCACAGCGAGAGGTGAGCAGGCATTCTACGTTTTCAAAGACGTTGAGATTCCCCGCGCTGGCGTTGTGCCGCTGGGTGAGTCGTTCGCTCGCAACCTCTGAGCGGATCCGCTATACAGCTTGAAGCGACGTCGGTACATCAAAACACTCACGACCGCGTCCAGCAATCAGGAGCGAGGTTAAAGCTCACATTTGCAAACAAGCACGTCTCTTTTCAGAAGGTGACCAAAGGCAATGAGGTGGAAATCATCGGGACAGTGCCATCAACGTGTTCGGACTTCAAGATTGACCCGCCCTCGTTCCTGACTGTCCTCATCAGGAACGAGATTCCGGTACGGGTGGATTTGACTTGGCGTCCAATGTGAAGTCTGGAACTTCTAGCGGTAGATCACCGGAATAAAATGCTGCTCCTGATAGGGTGGACGCACATATTCCGCCTTTATGATTGGTGGAAGCTCCAACAATTCAGGAGTGAGATCTTTGTACGGGATCTTGGAAAGAAGATGTCGAATTACGTTGAGGCGCGCGGCTTTCTTGTCCTCGGCATTTACTACGAACCACGGGGCCTGTTTGTGGTCGGTTGAGTTGAACATATCGTCCTTGGCGCGGGAGTAGTCGGCCCAGTGCTTGCGGGATTCGAGATCCATCGGGCTTATCTTCCAGCGCTTGGTCGGCCTGTTCATCCGATCCTGGAAGCGGCGCTCCTGTTCAACATCGCTCACGGAGAACCAGTACTTGATGAGAACGATGCCGGAACGAACCAGCATGCGCTCAAATTCCGGGCACGTGATCATGAACTCCTGATACTGGGCGTCGGTGCAGAAGCCCATCACGCGCTCCACGCCGGCGCGGTTGTACCAACTGCGGTCGAACAGGGCCATCTCGCCGGCGGCGGGCAGGTGGCTGACGTAGCGCTGGAAGTACCAC
>PLKU01000488.1 GCA_003140705.1 Acidobacteriaceae bacterium | reverse complement strand
AGCTCGACGTAGCCGGCGATGGCGACCGGCGTCACACGAAGGAAGTCATAGCCCCGTTCCTCGCACCAGGCGCAGAAGGCGGCGACGGCGCGGCCGTAGGCGGCGCGGGTATTCGGGTTGCGGATGTTGGCGGNNTGGCGGGCGGCAGGACAGAAGACCTCGGAACGGCGAGCGCGCGGCTCATGCGGCGGTGTTCCATTGACGCAACATAACGTCCTTTATGTTACGTCAATCTGGACAGAAAACAAGACAAAATGGATTGGGCTCCAGTAGCTGTGTTGGAACGAGGCGTAACAGTCCAGGGCAGGCGGATCGTCCTCATAGGCGTTCCCGCCTTCATTCCATGCGGCGCCGGCATCATACGGGAACCTTGAATCAGGATCTGTAGCCGGCGCTGCGATGCTTAGCTCCTATAATTGCGGTACCACATCAGAGTGAACTCTATATGAAGATGAAGTTGCTGCTCGCCTTGGTCGTACTGATTCTCTTGCTGTCTGGCGTGACCTACGGAGGGTGGCGCCTTTATCAGGGACATCTCTCCAGCGATCTGAGAAGGACATTANNACCTTCATGCATACCTCCGCCGTGCGCGCCTTCAAGTTCGGACAGAGCGCGACGCGGAAATCTTCGGGAAGATAGCGACTGCGGTACAACTCAACGACACGGTTCGCAAACAGGTGCTGCTCAATGCGCAGAGAATGGATAACTTTGCAACACGGGATTTGAATGAGAATTCTGCCTGCAGGCAAATGCTCCGGCTCGAGGTGAAGGAAGTGCCCCCTAGAGCTCAAGTCTTAAGAGAGCAGTGCAAAAACAGCAAGCCGCAGAGAAGGCAGAACTGGAATCAGAACAGGTACAACAAGCTATTTACCAGAAGGACATGGATCGAGCGCGAGATCTGTTCAGGGATTTTCGCAATGAGCTTGGGCTCCCACCAGTTGAGAATCAATAGAACTACGTTGCAAGAGAACCGCCAGCGGTGCAGGGGTCCGGGCGTTGCCATGGCCAACCACGCCAACACCCGCACCACCCAGCTCTTCATCAACTTTGGNNAAAGGGGATACCTTGCACCACGGTGCCCCTCAAGAAAACGCGTCTACGAACATTCTGGCGCGATATTTCCCGGTTTTTCAGGAGAGAATTGCGAGCAATGTATGAATGCAATGAATTCCGCAATCTCGGAGTCCTATTCCCCTTGCTTGAGAATAGCTTCGTAGCCGGGAATGAGACATGAAGAACTGATGACTGTCGTCGTGCCAAGCATGAAAACCACGACGATGATCATTCGCGTCACTTCGGAAAGCGAAGGCTTATTGATGCTGTCGGCGACCGCCCCGATGTCGAGTCCAAGAAGCAATTGCACGAGATAGACAATAAACACCATGACTGGCCTCGGCCCGATCCCGGCAAGATTACCAACAGACTACCGCAATCTTCCAGTGCCCAAGACCTTCAGAGCCTCTGGGGAGAGTTCGCGTGATTCGTCCGGCCTCGGGAACTTCTTTTCGAGTTGATCTGCGGCGTCGGTCGTCCAATCAGGGTGCGTTCTGGGCGCCTGCCAATGGCGGCTCTCCTTGCCGAACGAAGATCCTTGATAGACCTGCAACTCGCAAATTCGAACCCAACCATCCGGTTCGGTCCCCTCCTGCATTGATGACCAGCCCGTTCCGCCAAACAGTAAAATAGAGAATACTTTTCAGCTGACACCGCCATTCCCCTTTCACTGATGGTACTCGTGGAATTTTGTGTGTGTATTAGGGTGTGGAGGTAAAGGACATTATCATGCGCTGTAGTCCGCGCTCCGGATCAGACCCTCTTAGAGGCGACTATGCCGCGTAAGCGTGCGGCTATAGCGTCGGCCTCAGCCATGAGTTGAAAAATCTCCCGTTTGATCTCACAGTATCGCGTCCATTCGTCAGGCATCCGCTCGGCCACCTCCTTCAGGTTAACGGGAGCTGAATATCGGTCGACGTGGGAAGCGATGAGGCGCTGTTTCGCTGCGAAAGTTTGTTCGTTGGGAGCCACTCCTTTCAGAAATACATCCCAGCCCTTTGCCCCTTTTTTGGAATTGCAATTGCGGCAGCATGGAACCAAGTTGCCAAGTTGGTGTCCGCAGCCGCGCAGTTCCGCTTTCTCAACAAGGCCAACTAAATGATCCCAAGTCTCAGCCTGTGACCCGCAATAGACGCACTCCAGATCGCCGTTCGGATCCTGACCTAAGAATCGAAGAGCAGCTCCACAAATGGCTTCATCGTACTCGTCCACTGGAGCAATCGCAGAAGCAAATGCGTGATTGATTGTGGTTTTACGCTTCTGGAGTATCGAATATGGGGCGAAGTGCGATTTGACGCTCTGCATCTTCATTTTCTCTCCATCAGCCGCTGTCGAAGCTCCTTTTCAAAAATGGCGATTACGCCGATCCTCACTTTCCAAAGATGTGCCTCTGGTGCCTCGCACATATAGGCAAACTCTCCGCGGACGAAATTCCAATCGTTGGTTTTGGAGACCTCGGGGTTTGACAATCGCTTAAGCCCTTTCTGGAAAGAATCCTCTGCGGTATTCTTGGTCTCTTCGGTTGCGCTCAGGTCTGCGATTTGATAGCGCCGTTACGAGCCCACTTGATCATTGCAGGATCCAAATGGTCCCGGAAGAACTCCTCGAAGGAGATGACATGCGGAGCTCTCCGATAATGTTCGAATTTCATCTTGATGCGCTCCGGCACCACAAGAAAAATGCGCTCTCCCTGCATATACTGAATGTCACCGATCGAGGTTTTTTCGTCGATCGTGGCAAGAAAGAAGCCCCGCCCCTTCGTAGCCTCAGTCGCAACCTGCCTCCATCGCTCCCTTAAACTTCGCTTCACGGTAAAAACAATGACATCCAGAGGGTTATGGCGGTAGTGTTCAATGGACGGCAGCACGAAGTCTGGGTTTCCGTCCAGTTTGGGCTGGGGAGTGAAAGGATAGCCCAAGCGAATAAATACGTCTTGCATGAAGATCTCAAAGGCAGTTCCCGCCCTAGACCGGCGGCTTTGCGTCCGACTGAGGAAGAACTTATCAAGAGCAAAGAACTGGTCAGCCATGGCAAGGGCAAACGCTTCGGCGCTCGCGGTCTTGTTAATCATCGGTGCGAAGGTCCTCGAGAAAGCGAGCTTCCAAGCGCCCTTCTCCGACGCTAGATACCGATTGTAGGCGTCTTCCTGCACGTCCTCTGCGAGATGGCTGACATTTTGTTTAATCCACTCGGCATCGGCTTTATGGCCGCGGAGAGCGGCGCTGATCGCGGCGAGAATTATATGTCGTCCGGCAGGTATGTTGGCCGAAAATATCTTGTTGAGGCTGTTGGCAACGGCCAGTTCAGCGTCTGTAGGCACTCTGGTTTTCATGACGCCCAAGTGTATGTGCACGAAANNCACATCCCAGATCGAGACGGTTTGCGATTTCGTCGGCTCATTCATCGTTAAGAGAGATTACTGTCCTCGCGAGCGGCGCTGCTTGGATAGGGCCTCAGGCCGTAACATCGACTTCCGAAACGGCCGTATACAGGAGCCCTATGCTTGCTGAGCGGATGCGGAACTGACTTCTCTTTTTGATTTCAGGCTTTGCTGACGAAACGTTTACGATCTTGATGCCTGGATCGTAGTAAACAGCGCCTGTGGCCACGGCATTCAGAAACAATCCAAATTCGGTGCCCTCCGCGAGGCGTACAAGCCTCCCGTACCTGTATTGAATAGCTGGTTTCCTCCTGACGATCGATGGTACATACGCCGCCATCGCATGCTTGCGCGTCCAGTGGCTAAGGAGATCTTTGTAGTGCCATGTTGCTGCGGATTGGCCTTTCAGGTCGAGCAGGGATATGCCTTTTGAGAAATCTGTTATTTTGTTTTTGGCGGAGTCGTATCCTTCGAGTGTGAGTGTCAGGCTGGTGGCTGTACAGATCGCGATGGCATTGTGAATTCCGCCGAAATTCCTTCGATCGGCTATCGTCCGATCAGGGTACCCATAGCGCCGGATGAATTCCCTGATTCCCTTCTCGACATAAACCCCGCTGGTCGGTTCCGGGGTCATCAGAGTGATCGCCCCTCCACTCGCCGGTCTCTCAAGATTCGTTACGGCATGCTGTTTTATTTCCCAGCCGTGGAAGTCGGGGTCTGAGATGCCGTTTGGGCGAATGCCTAATTCCGCCTCCAGTGTGTAACCGCCACAATTTTGTGCATTGCAGGCGAGAATTTCCCCTCTGCTGTTGAGCCGCTTGGAATGGATCCATGTCAGTCTTGCGATCCGCGCGAGTTCAGCGATCAGAAGCTCACGGTCATCAACGTGATCCTCGAGGGCTATCTTTGAGAAAACCCCTGTGTCCGGCTGCAGGCGCAGTGAGTCGACTTCCCGGACGAGCGCAGAATCATGGGAGGCAGCAAAGCCAAGGATGTGCCCGGCGGCGGTGATCCCAAAAAAGAGAATGCGGCCGCTCTGCCTGACCGTCATTACGGCNNCGGAAAACCGGACTTCCGGATATTGGGGATAAAGGATCAGCTGGGCATTCGGCGCCCGAGCAATGCTGCCCGAAGCGGCCAGCCAGCTGAAGTTCATGGTGGCCTTGAGCCGCGAGGGCTTATCCGGATCGCCTACCAGATCGCCGGTTGGCAGAACGTTCAGGGCGGTAAAATCCGGGCCCAGATACACCTGATTCTTGGAATTGTCATTTTCTGCAAGACGCTTCAGATAGAGCTGGGTAACACCCGAGGAGCGCATCAGGTGCTTCAGCCTGGCCAGATTCAGCTCGCTGGGAACCATGTCTTACCGTTCTCCGATAATCGCTCTGGCCGGCATTGTTATGGCTTCTGCTGCATCCTGCCGCCGGAACTTTGCTGGTTCAGACTATTCCGAAGAAGCCGGGTCAGCGCCTCTCCATCCTTCATCTCGCACTCCCAGATGATAAGCACCCGCCAACCAAGCTTGCTTAGAGTCTCGGCATCTCTCGCGTCCCGCTCGACCGTCCCAGCCCTTTTAGCCGACCAGAATTCTGATCGGGTTGCCGGTTCGATTCTTCCGTATCTGCAGTTGTGAGAGTGCCAAAAACAACCGTGAACGAAAATGGCAGTCCGATGCTTTGGAAGAATGATATCGGGTTTGCCGGGCAGATCCTTCCGGTGCAGGCGAAATCTAAACCCGAGTGCATGGAGAGCAGATCGAACGCGCACCTCTGGTTTGGTATCCCTGCCGCGGATTGCAGCCATGTTCCGGCTGCGCTGTTCCGGGGTATGAACATCCGTCATGCCCCTGCCATCGCCAGGAGCGAGGTCTGGAGCGTTCCAAATTCCTCGTAGTCCTGCAGCGCCCTGATATGCGGCACCATGATGCGGGCGACCTCGGCAATTACAGGAACGACAACACTGTTGCCGAACTGCTTGTACGCCTGAGTGTCAGAAACTGGAATTTTAAAGTCTGGAGGATAGCCCATCAGCCTGGCGCATTCCCTGGGAGTTAGCCTGCGGGGGTTTTTGTTCTTGCCACGATCGATGAGGATTTCAGAGCCATCCTTGTAGTACCGGGCCGAGAGTGTGCGCGTCACCTTGTTACGCGTGACCAGCCCGAAGCCGAATCCGTTTCCGGCCGCTTTGTGTTTTGCGGCGTAGCCCTCCAGGTAGGCCCACAGCTTGTCCGTCAGGATGTATTTGGGATTTACCTTTGCCTTCTTCCCCAAGGTATAGTCCGGTTCTGGTTCTTCCGTGCCATCTTCGGGGTGGAGAATCGAGCCGAGCACGGGCCCGCTTTCCGGCTTGCGAAAATCATCGAAGGAAAAACCGGTCTGCTCTCGAAAACCTACGATCAGGATTCGCTCGCGGTGCTGCGGCACGAAGGCCTGCCCGTCGATCACTTTGGCCTGAATGAAATAGCCCAGCTTCTTTTCGAGCGTGTACCGGATGACCTTGAAGGTGTTTCCGCCGTCGTGACTGAGGAGGTTCTTCACATTCTCAAGCAGGAACGCTTTTGGGCGTTTCGCGGCAATGATTCTTTCGACGTCGAAAAACAGGGTTCCCTGCGTCGCGCATTCAAAGCCGTGCGGCCGACCCAGGGCATTCTTCTTACTGACCCCAGCGATCGAGAATGGCTGGCAGGGAAAGCCTGCCAACAGAACGNNACGATATCCCCGATCAGTGGGTGGTCCTCCCCATAGTTCGCCACGTAGGTTTTCTGAGCATAGGGATTCCACTCGCTGGTAAAGACACACTTTCCCCCGGCGCTCTCGAACCCTGCCCTCATGCCGCCAATACCTGCAAACAGATCTATGAAGCTAAATCTGGACGGACCAGCATCCTGCCGGCGTCCCTCCTGGAGAATTTCGCGCAGAGCAGGTTCCAGGAGCGCAGGGCAGTCAACTTCCCTGCGCTCCCATCGTGCGATGGTCCTCGGACTTTTCTTAAGGCGAACTGCAAGCTCCCGCTGGGTCATACGCTGCCGGACCTGCGTCAGGAGGATCAATGGATTGGGCGGGAAGGATAAATGTTGTCTGGGCATCTCAGATGACATTCTGTCCTATATTTGTCCCTTTGTCCAGAAAATATGCCGGAGGACTGAATTTGGGCGCCGAATCGCCCTGATCTGCAGCTTCCTTCGCTTTTTGCCGTTCTCCGGGTTGGCGGCCTTCTCCACCGGTTTTTAAACCCTGCCAAATGCCTCTCAAAAAAATGACGCTCGAAGTAGATGCTCAAGCAAAAGAACGACGGACATCTCAATCTCCTGATGGAATACATTTTGTTTTGGCATCACACAATAACTGTTTATTTGTAACATTTGTAAAATATTTCAACTCCACAAATCATAGTTGCGTAATATTACATACATATGATATATATTAGTTGCATAAGGAGGCAAGTGCCATGGGAAAGAGAGAGAAGTTTGTGGAACTTGCGGAAGCAAGAGTCAATAAAGCGCTGAAAGATATACAGNNAATCTCTCTAACCGCTCTGCCTACGATTTCAACGATGCTGAAATTCGTAAGATATTCGGGGCGCTGCAAAAGGCCCTAGATACCGCCAAAGGGAGGTTCTCACAGGGGAACGATGGCAGTGGCGGCGAATTCAGACTTTGAAGTTTTTGAACGAGGCGCAAA
>PLKU01000195.1:7689-16646 GCA_003140705.1 Acidobacteriaceae bacterium | reverse complement strand
TTGTTCGCAAGTCAAGCAACATGGCTAACCTCGAAGGCATCGCCGGCGACACCCATGTTGGCGACCTGAGCCAACCTGAGACTCTTCGCCCCGCGCTTGCCGGCTGCGACGCAGTGATGCACGTAGCTGCCGACTACAGGCTTTGGATTCCCGATCCCGCCGCGATGTACAAGGCCAATGTCGAAGGCACTCGCGAACTGCTCCGCATGGCGCGCGAGGCGCATGTCCCGCACTTCGTCTATACCTCCAGTGTGGCCACAATGCATTTTCGTACCGACGGCATCGTCATCAACGAAGACACGCCGGTCTCGCTCAAGGACATGGTGGGCCACTACAAGCGCTCGAAGTTCCTTGCCGAGCGGGAAGCAATCGCGGCGGCTGAGGGCGGCCAGCACGTGATGATTCTCAACCCCACAACGCCCATCGGACCGAACGATGCCAAGCCGACGCCGACTGGCCGCATCTTCGTCGACTTTCTCAACGGCAAATTCCCCGCCTACATGGATACCGGCCTGAACCTAGTCGACGTTGCCGAGGTCGCTCGCACGCACGTAGCCGCGCTCACTGTGGGGAAGCCCGGCAAACGCTACATTCTAGGCGGCGAAAATCTGACGCTCAAGCAAATTTTGGACAAGATGTCCGCCATCACAGGAATTCCATCGCCCAAAATGAAGATCCCGTTTTTCGTCGCTGCCACCTATGCATTCTTTGAGGAGTGGATCACCGGCCGCATGCGTGGCATCGAACCGCGTGCCACCCTTGAGGAAGTCCGCATGGGCCGCAAGAAGATGTTCGCCTCCAGCGCCCATGCCCAGCAGGAACTTGACTTTCGCATCATGCCGGTTTATCCAGCAATGCGCGCAGCTATCGAGTGGTTTCGAGCCCACGGGTACGGGCCCCAGGGCCAGGCATGACCCGCGTCGCCATCATCGCCGCGTTGCCGGCCGAGCTGAAGCCCATGGTCCAAGGCTGGCAGCACGAAACCCGGGACGCCGTAGACCTCTGGCGCTGGCAGTTCGATCAAGGCGAGTGGGTGGCTGCTTGTGCGGGCGCAGGAGTTGATGCAGCCACGCGCGCCTTCGCTGAGGTCGAGTTGGACGGCGCCATTGACCGCGTCGTTTCGGTCGGCTGGGCCGGAGCTCTGCGCGAGGAGTTTCAGGCTGGCAAGGCCTATCAGATCTCCGGCGTCGTCGATGCCCGGACAGGTGAGCGATTCACTGTGTCTAGGTGGCCCGAACCGGATTCAACCGCGGAACTGGCCGGCTTGCTCACCAGTGCAACCGTTGCAGACGAGCCTGAAAAGCGCCGCCTGGCAGCAGCGTACAGCGCTGGTCTGGTCGATATGGAGGCGGCCGGGGTTGCTCGCCTGGCTGCCATGCGCGGCATCCCCTTTTGCTGCATCAAGGGGGTCAGTGACACCTTGCGCGACAAACTCCCGGATTTTAATCGGTTTATCTCAGAAAGCGGGCAGTTTCGCCATGCCCGGTTTATCCTTTTTGTCCTAATTCGCCCTTGGTACTGGTCCGCACTCATCCGGATGGGCGAGAATAGCAAGAAGGCAGCCCTGGGGCTCAAAGAGTCCTTGTTAGAAAATCTTGATAGACGAGGAGTTTTAAGGACGCGCAATGGCTACCCAAACTTCAAACATTCAGACCCGGCTGGTCGGTAAGGTTCCGGCTACCATGCAAGCCGTCGTCTATCGCGGCGTGAATGACATGCGCGTCGAAACTGTGCCTGTGCCGGAGATTGGGTCGGGAGAACTTCTGGTCAAGGTAGCCACCTGCGGCATCTGCGGCACTGATCTGAAAAAAATTCATACTGGCTCCCATTCCGCGCCCCGCATCTTCGGACATGAGATGGCTGGAACCATCGTCGAAGTGGGCCAGGGCGTCACGCGGTTTACTCCGGGTGAGCGGGTCGTAGTACATCATCACGTGCCTTGCGGAAGCTGTTACAACTGCCGCAAGCAGACGCCCACCCAGTGCGCCCTGTACAAAAAAGTCGGCGTTACGGCGGGGTTNNGCTTCTCTGAGTACATTCGCGTCATGGACTGGATTGTCGCCAGCCGCGGCGTGGTTCGCATTCCCGATGACGTTCCATTTGAGCAGGCCTCTTTCGTTGAACCGGTGAACACGGTGCTCAAGGGCGTAAAGCTGCTGAATCTTCAATCGGACGACACCGTGCTGGTGATCGGGCAGGGGCCAATCGGTTTGATGCATGCTGCGCTGGCCCGCCGCACCGGAGCGCGCGTGCTAACTTCGGATCTTTATCCGGAGCGTCATGCCATTGCAGCAAGATTCGGCCTCAAGGATCCGATTCATGCCGGCCGCGAGAATGTGGTCGAACGCGTGTTTGCCGAGACTGAAGGCCGCGGTGCCGATGCCGTGATCCTCGCCGTTGGAGGCAATGCGCTGATTCAGACGGCAATGGATGCGGTCCGGCCGGGCGGAAAGGTCATGCTTTTCGCTCAGACCCAGCATGGCGAAGTGGTCATCGATCCCGGCGCTGTCTGCATGGACGAAAAAACTCTCATGGGTTCTTATTCATCCTCCTTTGAAATTCTCGATGAGGTAACCGATCTGGTCTTTGGGGGCTACCGCAACGGATTTGATTTGACCCAACTGATTTCGCACCGCTTCCCCCTCGATCAGGCGGTTCCGGCGATCGAAATCGCGTCGCATCCCAAGGCCGACTCAATGAAGATCATGCTTGAGCCAGTGTTGGGAGGCGGAGCAGAGTAGGAGGGCATTGATGGCGACAACCATGAAAGCCGCAATCCTCCACGGCCGCGAGGATATTCGCATCGAGCGAGTGCCGATCCCTGAGGCGCTGCCTGGCGAACTCATTGTGCGCGTTGGCGCCGCCCTCACTTGTGGTACGGATTTGAAGGTATTTCGTCGCGGCTACCATGCGCGCATGATCGTACCTCCAGCCCTGTTTGGCCACGAGTTGGCGGGTACGGTTGTTGAAGCTGGCGAAGGAGTCTCAGGTTTTGCGGCCGGCGATCGTGTTGTTGCGCTGAACTCCGCGCCCTGCGGGCAATGCTTCTTCTGCGGACGTGGCCAGGAGAACCTCTGCGACGATCTTCTTTTCAACAATGGCGCTTATGCTGAGTTCATCCGCATTCCCGCGCGCATCGTCGCCAAGAACACACTTCACGTTCCCGATCATGTGCCGCTGGAGCACGCGGCTTTAACTGAGCCGCTGGCCTGTGCTGTGCATGGTTTCGAAGATTCGCGGCCACGCGCCGGCGACATCGTTGCAGTGATTGGCGGCGGCCCTCTGGGATTGATGATTCTGCATGTGGCCGTACTCGCGGGCTACGAGGCAATCGCCATCGTCAAGCACGACGGACAGGTGGAGGCTGCTCGGCAACTCGGCGCAGCCCACGTAGTGCAAACAACCAACGTCCGCAAGGCCATCCGTGAGACGCGCGATCTTACTCCGAAGAACAGAGGCGTGGACATTTCCATTGAAGCGGTCGGCGTGCCGGAAGCGTGGCAGGAGGCAGTGGAGCTTGTGCGCAAAGGCGGAACGGTGAACTTTTTTGGAGGCTGCGCCGTTGGCACGCAGGTGACTCTGGATACCAATCGGATTCACTATAGCGACATAACGCTTCGCGCCACTTTCCATCACACCCCGGCCATTTGCCGAAAGGCGCTCGATCTGATTGCCGGAGGACGCTTCCAGGCGCAGGCCTTCATCACTGGCCACGCCCACCTGTACGAACTCAACCGCGTCTTTGAGAAGCTGATGAAGCGCAGCAGCGAGATCAAGACCGCCATTGTGCCCTGATGCGAACGTAGAACCTGGACGGCAACCGTGCAACCACATAATGGAAAAGCTGATGAACAGTTGGAGATTGAAGCGCACTACAGGGATGCGCTCATCGAAGGCGGCTGGGCGTCCTTGCCCCCAAGCTATCGTATCCCTGATGTTGCCCCGTCATTGGAGCAGGCGCGCGCCTTCTGCCGGAACCTAGCAGAAACACATTACGAAAATTTTCACGTGGTCTCATGGTTCTTACCCAAGAATCTGCGTCCGCATTTCCATGCCATCTACGCGTATTGCCGTATCTCAGACGATCTTGCCGACGAAGTGGGCAACAAGGACTCGGCGCTGGCGCTGCTAAACATCTGGGGAGAGGAACTCGACGCTTGTTTTGAAGGCGATGCGCGTCATCCCGTCTTTGTGGCGCTGGCCGAGACCATTCGCGAATGCGGAATTCCCAAAGCGCCGTTTGCGGATTTGCTCACCGCATTTCGCCAGGATCAGTCGACTACGCGCTACGCAACCATGGAGGACGTGCTCGGTTACTGCCGTTATTCGGCCAATCCCGTGGGCAGGCTCGTGCTCTATGCGTGCGGCGAAGCCGATGAAGAGCGCTTCCGCCTTTCGGATGCAACCTGCACGGCGCTGCAACTAGCCAACTTTTGGCAGGACGTACGCCAGGACTATGCTCGAGGCCGCATTTATTTGCCGCAGAATGACATGGAATTTTTTCATGTTAGTGAAACGGTTCTCGCAGAGGGCATTGCCACACCCGAGTTTCGAGGACTGATGCGTTGCGAAGTCGAGTATGCCCGTAGCCTCTTTGAAGAAGGGCTTCCGCTTATCGGGATGGTCAACCGCGATCTGGCGTTGGATCTTGATCTATTCAGTCGCGGCGGCCTTGAGATTTTGCATGCGATCGAGCGCCAGGACTATGACGTATTGACCGCGCGCCCAGCCATATCGAAGGGCGCCAAGCGGAAACTCGCGCTTCGTGCGGTAGCGAGTAAACTGTTGCCTTTCCTCAGCCTCGCCGGGGGCGGACGGCGCGCAGAGAATGGGTCTTGAGCCACCAGCATTCAATCGACGAGCACCGGTTGGAAGCAGCCTATGCAGTGTGCCGCACGATCGCCAGGCGCGAAGCTAAGAACTTCTACTACGCCTTTGTTGCCCTCCCCATTCCGCGCCGCAATGCCATCTGCGCCATCTATGCATTCATGCGCAAGGCCGACGATCTTGCCGACGACGAAGGCTTATCTCGCCCGGAGCGCCGCCGGTGTTTGGAGGAGTGGCTCGCGGACTGGCGCGGCGTCTGCCAGGGCAGCGATACCTCTGACCCTGTCTTTCTGGCGGTCCGAGATGCTACGGAACGGTTCGGAATTCCGCTCAGCCTGCTCGATGAATTGATCGCCGGCGTCACAATGGACCTGACGCCTTCCGTCGCCGGTGCGCCGGATACATATGAGACCTTCGACGACCTCTATCGCTACTGCTACCTGGTCGCCTCGGTTGTTGGCCTCGTGTGCATCCATATCTTCGGCTACACGGACCCGAAGGCCGAGAAACTGGCCGAGGAGACAGGCGTTGCGTTTCAATTGACCAACATTCTGCGCGATGTTGCCGAAGATGCGGCGCGCAATCGGATCTATCTTCCCCTTAAAGACCTGGCCGCTCACGGTGTCGATTTGAACTCATTGCTCGATCGGCCTCCGGGCAAGCCGCCAACAGCGGAGGAACGAGCACTGATTGTCGAAATCGCAGCGCGTGCCGAGACCTTCTATCGCTCCGCGGAATTGCTTTTGCCCTTGATTGATCCTGAGAGCCGTCCGGCAATGTGGGTCCTCGTTCGGATTTATCACGCACTGCTCAAGCGCATTGAGCGCGCGAATTACGATGTATTCTCCCGCCGGGCAAGCGTGTCGATGGTGGAAAAAGCTTGGATACTGGCAATCGGAATCACGAGGATGGGTTGGGCGCGGGTGTTCGCTTGATGGTTCAGGCTCAAGACGGGCGGAAGTCAGTCACGGTCATCGGCGGTGGCGTTGCCGGCATGAGTGCGGCCTGCGCGCTGGCCGATGCAGGGTTGCGCGTGCAACTCGTCGAGCGCCGCGGCTATCTTGGCGGGCGCGCGAGCTCTTACTTGCATCCCGGTGTGGGCGAGGTCATCGATAACTGCCAGCACGTGCTCTTTAAATGCTGCACAAATGTGGTGGGGTTCTACGAGCGCATCGGGGTTACGGACAATATCCACTGGACCAGCGACATGACCATGATCGAGCCGGGCGGGCGTCGTTCCCGGCTCGGCCCGTTCAAGCTTGGTCCGTTCGGTTTGCCATCTCCATTGCACAATGCGCCCAGTTTTATCAGTGCAAAGGCCTTCAGCAGTGCCGACAAAATGGCGTTGGGACGCGCAATGCGAGCCATGATGCGGCCAGATGCCATGCGCGATACAGGTGAAACGCTCGAGCATTGGCTCAGGCGCCACAAGCAAACCGAGGGTGCGATGAGCCGCTTTTGGCGCCTCGTCATAGCCAGCGCGCTCAACGCTGATCTCGACTCAATTGCCGTACCGTACGCAACCAAGATTATTCGCGAAGGCTTTTTGAATACGTCAGAAGGCGGCTACATGGGCATGAGCCGCGTGCCGTTGAGTGAGTTATATGCGGGTGTGCCGGCGTTTCTTTCAGAGCGCGGCGGCGGCGTTCACTTCAACGCAAATTTTGAAGGCGCCGCCTTGGATGAAGAGGTTGGCCAGTGGACCATTCAGACACGCACAGGCGAGTTGAGGTCAGACTTTGTGGTGTTGGCACTTCCGTTTGAGGCCACGGAGAAGTTGCTCGCACATCTGCCTCCAGCGGAGGGTTCAGACGCTCTTACCAGTCAAATCGGCAAGCACGAGCATTGGCCAATCTGCAGTGTCCATCTCTGGTTCGACAGGGAAGTGACCGACCTTGAACATGCGGTGCTGCTCGATCGCGAAGTCCACTGGATGTACAACCAGTCGCGGCTGCAGACGGGCAGAGGCGGACACTACATTGAACTCGTCATCAGCGCCTCGCGCAGCTTTGCACAGCTCTCCCGCGATGAAGCGCTGTCGCTCACCCTCGCCGAACTTGCAGAGTTTTTCCCCGGCGTGAATGAGGCAAAGTTGGAGAAGTTCGCGTTTGTGAAGGAAGTGCGTGCCACCTTCGGCGTCCCACCGGGGATTGATGCGGCTCGCCCACATGCCCTCTCGCCGTGGCCTAATCTGTTTCTTGCCGGCGACTGGATGGCCACCGGATGGCCTTCAACCATGGAGAGCGCCGCCCGGTCGGGACATCTGGCCGCAGAAGCAATCTGCGAAGAAGTCGGTGACCCGCAAGCGATTCTCAATCCTGATATGAAGCCAGCCGGATTGACGCGGTGGATCAGCTCCTAGCTCTCGCCTGTTCCCTTCAATGCGCCAGAAAATAAACGCCAATGCAGACCAGCACGGCGGCGGTCCACCTCCTGCGGTCCACGTTCTCCTTGAGCAAGATCTTTCCTGCGACTGCATTGGTGACCAGCGTCAGCGAGGCTGAAGCAGGCGCCACCAGGCTCAGGTTCAGATGGTTCAAGGCGAACAACAGTGAGAAGAAAGCCAGGGCCAGAAAGCTTACCCCGGCAAAGAAGAGCGGGCAGGTCAGCACCGCGCGAATTGCGCCTTTGATGCCGGCACGTGCGCGAATCTCGTCCAGATCGCCAAGCGACTTCATGGCGGCGGCGGTCAGCACTTCGCGCTGATGACGCAGGAGGGTAAGCAGAACTTCATCAGGACGGTNNCGTAGAGCAGAGAACAACGCAGGCAATCATGGTCGCGGCAGACCATGGATTGACGTGCGCGGCCTGGGAAGCGAAGTTCATCGCACCTGTTCCTCAACCACTTCTACCGCGCTCTCAGTTTCATTGGCCGCGGATTGTTGCTCCAGCTTCGAACTTTCAACTCCAAACGCCGCAATGCCCGGTCTCTCAGTCAACGATGGACCTTGCGCGACGAAGCTTACACCCAGCGTGATCAGCAGGATTCCAGCCCAGCGCTCCAGTGAGATCGGCTCATGAAGCCAGAACCG
Organism: Acidobacteriaceae bacterium; assembly: GCA_003140705.1. Classification (GTDB taxonomy): domain Bacteria; phylum Acidobacteriota; class Terriglobia; order Terriglobales; family Acidobacteriaceae; genus Telmatobacter. The sequence continues at coordinate 8,787 of PLKU01000195.1, read as the reverse complement.
GGAGAGCAGCGCGACAATCACATTGCCGAACGCGGTTGCCGGAAGCACAAAAGTCAGATCAGCCCACGAGAGCGCGGTCAGATAGCTTGCGAAGAAGCCAATGAGCAGGGCAATGCCTGTGGCAATCCACGGCGTGAAGACCGCGGCGATCAGTGTGGCTGGATGATCGTGCGAGATGGTAGGCAGCCTGGTCATGCCGCGCGACAGGCAGGAATCGCCGAGCGGTGCGCAGATGGCCACCAGTCCCAGGATCATGTATTGCCTCGGCAATAATCTTGCGTGAGCCATCCGTCCTTAGAAGATCTTAATTCCGTATTCAAACACAAATCGAGGGCGGCGCAATCGCGTCCGCCCTCGATAAGCTGAGCCCGAGCAGAGACTACGCGCCGGCGCTTGCGGGAGTCGGCGGATCGGCCCGGTGGCTGCGCGCCACTTTGACCATCTTGTTCCGCTGTGCGCGAAGCTTCAAAAATGCCTTCGCCTCTACGTAAAGGCGGGGCAGATCGCGATTCACAAATGCCTTCCACACAACGCGGAACGCGGCCTTGGGGCGGAAGTAATACTCATCGTAGAACTTGTGCACCATTTCCATCACGTAGTCGGTCGGCAATCCCGGATACTCGATGTGCGCCATCTGATGGCCGCCACCGTCCTCCATGCGTTCATTGGTGATGAAGCCATTCGCCTTGGCGTAATCGTAAAATTCAGTCCCTGGATAGGCGTGAGCGATCGATACCTGGATGGTCTCGCAATCCAGTGTTTTGGCGAAGTTGATGGTGTTCCAGATCGACTCCTTGGTTTCGCCGGGCAGCCCAAGGATAAAGTCGCCGTGGATAACCAAGCCCAGGTCGCTGCAGTCCTTGGCGAACGCCCGGGCGCGCTCGACAGTGGCGCCCTTCTTGATGTTCTTCAGGATTTGCGGGTCTCCGGACTCGAAGCCCACGATCAGCAGGCGGCAGCCCGCTTCCTTCATGGCTTTAAGCGTGTCTCGATCCGTGGTGACGCGCGATGTGCAGCTCCAGGTAATGCCCAACGGCTTCAGCTTTTCGCACAGCTCGATCGTGCGGCCCTTCTGAATGTTGAAGGTATCGTCGTCGA
>PLKU01000195.1:0-7661 GCA_003140705.1 Acidobacteriaceae bacterium | reverse complement strand
CCGGGCATCCGCGTGTGGAGTAAAGCGCGATATAGGGATGCAGCAGGAAGGGGACGTTGTACTTGGTTACGTCCATGTCCCGCTTGTAGATCTTTGTGGCCCACGGCATCGCGTCCAGGTCTTCAATCTGGGGGCGGTCCGGGTTGTGCAGAATCTTGCCGCTCTCTTTGTAGCTGATACCCAGAATCTCGTTCAGTGGCTTTCCCTGGGCAAACTCAACCACGGAGTAGTCGAACTCGCGGCGGCNNGGTCGGTGGTCACCGGCGGCCCTACAAAGGCGATCCGGATGGAGGGATTGGCGGCTTTGATTGCCTCAGCCAGGCGTTGGTCGCCCTCCCAGCCCACGGTTGAAGTAAATAGAACAAGAAACTCGAAGTCCTTGCAAATATTAATGGTCTCTTCAGCTGAGACGTGGTGCGGCGGCGCATCGAGCACTCGGGAACCCTCGAGCAGGCCGGCCGGATAGGTTAACCANNTAGGACTCAATCTCGCGCGTAGCCGGCCAGCGCGAACTCGCGCCGCCGTCAAAATTCTTGAACGAGGGCGGATTCAGGAAAAGTGTTTTCAGGGGCATAAGCATCTCTTCAATTCTAGCATTTTGAGCGATTTTGAACGGCTTTCTTTCGGATTTGAACCTACTTTGAACTCAGCTCGTTCAGCCAATCTTCCATGTGCCCCAGTGCCCTGAGCAGGCTAAGCCGTGCTTTCGCAAGGTCAAAGCCGGCATCAAGCGCGTCCTGCAGCTTCTGGCTCTGATCGATCCGTGCCAACTGTTCGGCCTTTGGGCTCAGTTGGGGCTGCGCGGCGGCTCCGCTGCTGGCCCCGTTGCCCAGCTCAAGCTCGGCAAGCACCGTCTTGAGCTGTTCATCGGCGATCTGTTGCTTTAGACTCGCAACTTCGGCCATGGTATCAAGCTCACGCAAGTTGCCAGTAAGTGACTCAATCTGAACATCGTTCTGCTGACGTGCCTGTTCGGCCTCAACTTTGGCGCGAAGCGCGTCCGCCGCCGATTGCCTGGCTTTATCGTGCTGGGCGCGATCGAACAGCGGAATTTGAATCTCAAGCCCAAAAGCCACGTTGTTCGGTGTGAAGTTGTTGAAATACGTGGTGTAGTTGTTCAGCTCGTTGGAGTCGTAATTGTACTGCGCTCCAAAGGCGATCTGCGGTCGGCGTGTGGCCAAATCATCCCCATGTGCCTGCAGTTGCTTTGACTGGGCCAGCATGTTGGCGGCTTCGATACCGGCAGTGGTCTGCGGGGCTTCATCAGCCTTGATCGCGGGAATCTCAGGGACGCTCGCATGATCTGTACTGATGCCTCCCACAGCCATTCCGGTAAGTACCGAAAGCTGCTTGGCCAGTGTCGCAGCCCGGGTCTCCAGGTGAAGGCGCTTCAGCTTCAACTGGGCGCTCGTCAGGCGAGCTTGCAACAAGTCGCTTAACGAGTCAACGCCCGCCTCGGAACGCTCCTGCTCGATGCTGACTAGGCGCCCGGTGAACGACTCTTGCTGCCGGGCGGCTTCCAGTTCACGGTTGACCGTGTCCAACTCGATATAGGCCGTCGAGACATCCAGTGCAACCTGTTCGCGCGCCTCTTTGACAGCCAGATTCGCTGCCTTTACCCCGGTCCGCGCCGCCTGCGCATACTGCCGCTCTGAAAAGCTGAGGACCAGGGATTGAAGCTGCGCGTTTGCAACGGAAGGCTGCCCGGTGGGAAATCCCTTTGAGTAGCCGACCGTGGATCCGATGGTCAAGGTGGGGATATAAGCATCGTGAGTCTGCGCCAAAACCGCATCGGCCTTCTGCAGGTCCGCTTCTGCCAGCTTCACAGCCGTCGAATTGCGTTGGGCCAGGGCGACCATGGTGGCCAGCGACACCTGTCCCTGCAGCAGTGTGGGCGCCGCCGCAATCGCCAAAACCAGTAAGATTGGCGCCAGGGCCCTGCGCGGATTCTTCTTTCTCTTTACGTGCATGTTTCCATTTCCTGCGTTGAAGCAGCCACTGCTCCTCGCTGAGGCCGCCGCTTTCCAAACCTCGCTAATGCCCTGCATCTTCCGCGGGCTTGTACTCATTGGCCATTGCCAGGGCCGCCGCTCGTTCTCGGTTTGCGGCTGCGGGGTCGCCGAGCTGATCCCTCAAGTGTGCCAACCGAATCAGTGCCGCAAATGCCGGGGCCTCCTCGGTTTTTGCGGAGCCGGCCAGATAATCATCCAGCATCTTGGCGGCCTGTACTGGGTCACGATGGGTCTCAGTCAGCAGGGAAGCACCATCGAAAAGCGCAAGTCCCTCCACTCTGTCCCGTTGGGCAGCTGAGTCGCCGCTGCGAATCGCAGATTCCATGTCGCCCCAACGCTGACGGCGGCGATAGAATCCGGCCAACTCCATCCATTGGGAACCCGGATATGGGCTGCTCGTGATCGCTTGCTTGTATTCCCGCTCCGCCGTGCCATAGTCCTTGCGCTGTTCGGCGATCTGGCCGCGCAAGTGATGAGCACGCGTCGGATCCACACTCTCAAGTTGTGCTGCGATGGACCCGGCCTTTTCGATTCCACCACCCACCACGCCGGGAGCTTGCTCATAAAACTGGCCGAGGTCAGCGAGTGCGCTGGCATTGCGAGGATCGAGACGAACCGCTTCCTCAAACTCGCTTCTCACTCGCTTTGCCAGTCCGAAGGCGGTTAGAAACGATGCCCGATCCGCTTTTTCTCCCAGCGCTCGACCAAGCCACGCATGATAGTTGGAGTTCTGACCATCGATTCGAATCGCTCGCTCGCACGCGCTGATCGCAGCGTCCCACTGTTCCAGCGTCATGCGCACGCGGCATTCCAAATTGGCTGCCTGGGCCAGGCTGGCATCGGATTGGGGAACGGCTCTCAGCAGCGCGAGCGCTTTGTCTGCCTCTCCAGCCTGCAAAGCCGCGTTGGCCTGGGCGAGCGCAACCGGCAACGGTCCCGCTTGAGACGAATGGACCTGTGCCGTCGCGGAGTACACCACAGATGCTGCGACCAATATCGCCAGAGGCAATCTCCGTGGCCAAGGGTGAACTCGCATCACCGCTTGACCTGGATTGGAACGCCATCCTGCAAAGGCAGCCCATTGGTTGTGCCCGTTGCTACCGATTCTCCCTCGACGAGTCCACTGAGGATGGCAGCCTGGGTCAGGTTGATAACGCCGGTGGTTACTGGCGTTCGTACCAGCTGGTCCTTTACCACCTTGAACACGAATGGCTTGCCCTTTTCAAAGTAGAGCGCTTCGCGAGGCACAGTCAGCGCGTTTGCCTGGCTTGCAATCGTTACCGTGGCTGTCACATTGGTGTCCGGCAAAAGCTCGCCGTCCACATCGTCAAGCTGCACCAGTACCTCGCCCACATTGCGCGTGCCGTAAATAATCACCGTTGAGGGAACCCGGATAATGTGTCCGCGCCACGAGAGGTTTGGCTTGGCTTCCCACTTGATCTGGATCGCCTGGCCAACAGCCAACTGGCCAATCTCTGGCTCGTCAAAATAGGCGCGAACCCGTTGATGATGCAGATCCGCAACCTCCAGCAGCAGCTTTCCCTCTTCAATAAAATCTGATGCGCTTGCATTCAAGCTATAAACAGTTCCGGCCACTGGAGCACGGATGGATGTTTTCGCCACAATGTGCCGTGCCGCCTCTAAATTAGCCTCGGCATCCGCGAGTGCTGCCTGCGCGCGTGCGACCTCGGCGGGTGAATAGCGGCTGTTGGCGGTCTGTTCTGAGGCGTGCAAGCTTGCTGCCGCGGTATCCAGCCGCTCCTGAGCTGCGGCTACCTCACTTGCTGAGGCGGACCCCGTTGACTTCAGCTTGACCAATGCATCAAGATCCCTGCGAGCCTGGTCACGGTCCAGGCGTGCACGGGCCTCGTCTCCGGCTGCCATCTGCCTCTCTTGCTGGCTTCCGTTGTGGGTGGCCGCTTCCACAGCTGCCTCGGCAGACTTCACACCACTCTCGGCACTAGCCAGCCGCGCACGTACTTGCAGGTCGTCCAGAACCATCAGCAGCTTGCCTGCAGGGACTTCGTCGCCCTGATGCACATACACCGCTTTGACGGTGGTGGCGAGGGGACTGGTGATCTCGTAATTCGCCTCAGGCTCCACGCGGCCATTGGTGGCTGCCGTCTTAATCAATTCAGCCCGCGACACCTGCGCCACTCGCACCGGCAGTCGATCTCGCAACACGGAGCGTGCGGTGAAGAAGACGATGATAATGAGGACGACCGCGCCTATCCAAAGCCAAAGCCGGCTCGACTGATTTCTTTCTTCTGTCATTGAGCTAACCTGAGTCAGTATATAGGACTCAAAACAGCGCCAATAAGAACCAAGAAAATGCACTGACAGAGAACTCCTCAGCAAACCTCCTGGCTGGTTCCAGCACCTTCTGGCTCGTACAATGTGCGTATGGCTCTCGAACCACGCTACACAGACGAACACGCAAAGGCCGGGCTCGACTTCGCCTTTCCCGCAATCGAGACCTGGGAGAACCAGTTCCCCGGCTACGAGATCCTCATCGATGACCCGGAGCTCACTTCGGTCTGTCCCAAGACCGGCCTGCCTGACTTCGGCGTACTCACCATCCGCTATATGCCGCGCCAGCGTTGCCTCGAGCTGAAATCGCTCAAAGAGTACCTCTTCAGCTATCGAAACCTGGGAATCTTCCAGGAAAATATCGTCAACCAGGTACTGGAAGACGTAGTCAAAGCATGCGATCCAGTCTGGGCCGTCGTGCGTGGCGAGTTCCGCCCCAGAGGCGGCATTGGAACCACGGTAGAAGCCCGCTGGCCACGCCCGGCAAAATAGGGTTTGTCAATCTGGGGTGAACACCAAGCCAGAGCAGCGAGCTTTCGCGATTGTGTACACTCGGTCAAGCAGATCCTCAAGGCTGTCACCCTTTGCCCAAACCAACTTTGATGAACCGTGCACAAACCAACCCCGCCTTGGGGACACTAATCCTGCTCATCGGCCTCAACCTCTTCCTGGTCAACCTCCTGCCCATCCCGATCACCGATGGCGGNNCATTGACCGCTACATTCTGCCCGGTGAAGTCTCGCTCATCCAGCGCGAGTTTCACACCACTGACCAGCAGATGGGTGCTCTTACCACGGCGCTGTTTGTGGTCTACATGCTGGTCGCGCCACTCACAGGCTGGCTGGGCGACCACTTCCGACGCAAGCCCCTCATCATTGGCGGCGCCTTGCTGTGGAGCGTCGCTACATTCGGAACGGCATGGGTCCACGACTATTGGACGCTCTACATCCGCCACGCCATCGTGGGAGTGGGCGAGGCGACGTTCGTTATCTTTGCTCCAGCAGTGCTGGCAGATTTTTACCCTGAGCGAGAGCGCAACCGCATTCTCACCATCTTCTATCTGGCCATCCCCGTTGGCGCGGCTCTCGGATACCTGGCCGGCGGAGAACTCGGCACCCTGTGGGGTTGGCGTGCGCCCTTCTTTGTCTGCGCGATTCCCGGAGTCATCATTGCTGCGCTTTATGGCTGGATAGGCCGCGAGCCGGAGCGTGGCGCCAGCGATCATGTGCGCGCCACGAGCGATCGCTCAACCGTCCTTGGACTCTTTAAGAATCCCGCATTCCTCACGGCAACTTTCGGACTGGCGACGCTCACCTTTGCAATGGGCGGCATCTCGGCATGGGCTCCTACCTTCCTGAATCGCTCCGCCGGCCTCTCCGTCAGCAAAGCAGGCGTGGTCATGGGTGCAATTACGGTTGCCGACGGCCTTGCAGGAACGCTCGTCGGTGGCTGGCTGGCCCAGCGCTGGCTGCGCACCAACCACCGCGCCCTCTACCTTCTGTCGTTCTGGAGCGTAGCTCTCACGCTGCCCTGCGGTGTGGTCGTGTTCTTTGGTCCACCGACGTGGATAATTCCCGCCTTATTTGTGACCGAATTCTTTCTCTTCCTCAACACCGGCCCGCTCAACACCGCCATCGTAAACTCGGTTTCCGCGCCAGTTCGTGCCACTGCAATTTCTCTGAACCTCTTCTTTATTCATTTTTTCGGCGATACCTTTTCGCCGCAGATCATTGGCGCCATCTCCGACCGGTCCAACCTCCGCATCGGTCTCGGAGCCACGCTCATTTTTCTGGTCATCTCAGCGGCCATTCTCTTCATGGGCGCGAGGTTTGCCCCGCCGCTTGAAGAAACAGCCTGACCGTCGCCCGGCAAAAACGCGATCTTCCTTTCCGCTACATGGGTCTCGAATCGCTTGGTGCAAGGAATCTCATCTCCGTTTGCAGATCATTACCCTCAGTTGGCGCCCAATAAAAGATGAGCAACCAGGCCAACCAAAAAGAGCGGTTGTGGGTTAGTTTGAAGGGTAAGGGCTTCAGCCCCTGAGGGAAGTCCNNTTAGGCCCTAAAAAGGCAAATATGAAGCGAAAAGACAGTCGTCCCGCGAATCTGCGCGATCATGCTGCGATATTTGGTAAGTTCGCCAACCCGGTCGCGACGAATATCAGCGCGATTCGGCGCAATGCATTCCTCAGTTGCAAAGGAACTCCTGACTACGCCGAAATGGGGGATGAAATCTGAAAGGAATTCTTGCAGTATGCGACGCATGGATGCGCTGGCAATGAGCTGTCTTAGTCTTCCAGGTGCTCCATGTCTACAAGCAACCTTACCTTGATTGCGACAGGCTTGCACGAACGAAGGTCCACTACTTTTGTAAACGGAAGAAAGCCCCGAGACCCGACAAACAGATCGTACAGCCCCGGCTTGAGCTGAGTATCAAATTCGCCGTTTTCAGTCAGTGTCACCTGCTGATCAAGCTGAACCCAGCGATCGCTGTGCACCAGCACGAAAGACCGTTGAATCGCAGCGCCCAATGGGTTCGAACGCGTCCGTGAAGGCTGCAGTTTGGTGCAGAAGCAGGAGTCTGTGCATGTAGGGGTAGCCCATTTGNNCACCAGAAAAGCAGTCGCGACAAGTCACCGCACGGTCTAACCTCAATTTGCAACCGGCTGGAGGGCAACCCTAGTTCGCTCCCACCAACTCCTCGTTCTTTGCGGATTGCCCGTAATGCGACTCTACGTAATGATCGAGGATCTGCTTGAACTCTGCCACAATCGTATCGCCGTGCAATGTCTTCAAGAGCTTGCCGTCGACGTAAACAGGGGCCTTCGGCTCTTCAAATGTACCCGGCAGACTGATTCCAAGATTCGCATGCTTCGATTCGCCAGGCCCATTTACAACGCAGCCCATAACCGCAAGCTTCAGCTCTTCCACACCCGGATACTTCTTCCGCCACTCCGGCATTGAGGTTCGAAGGTAGCTCTGAATCTGCTCAGCAAGCTCCTGGAAATACGTGCTCGTCGTGCGCCCGCACCCCGGGCAGCTGGTCACCTGCGGCATGAAGCTGCGAATCGACAAGGATTGCAAAATCTGCTGCGCAGCCTGCACTTCTTCCGTCCGGTCGCCATTCGGCTTCGGCGTCAGGCTCACCCGAATCGTATCGCCGATCCCGGCCAGCAGCANNGGTGCAGGGCATAGTCGCAGCGTGCAGCCAGGTTGGTGTAGACGTCAATCAGGTCGCGCACGCCGCTAACCTTGGCGGAAAGGATGATCTGATCGCGTCGCAGTCCGTAGTGTTCGGCAGCCTTGGCTGATTCCAGGGCGCTCACCACCATCGCTTCCA
>PLKU01000525.1 GCA_003140705.1 Acidobacteriaceae bacterium | reverse complement strand
AGGCCATTATCTCGACTCCATACTGGCACGCCGCAGAAGTGCTGGACCATGGACGCGGAATTCTGGTGCCGTTTGAAAGCCCAGCAGCCATCGCAAGAGCGACGATCGCACTACTGGACGATGACGAGGCACGTCAGACCATGCGCGAACGCGCTTACCTTTATGCGCGGCCTATGGTCTGGAAGCAGGTAGCGCAGTCCTATATGACGGCCGTTCTGCGTGCTCGTCTCCATCGTACGGAGCCGGTTCACATGGGGTTTGCCATCCAGACAAACACGAGTGACGCCGAACAGCGCGTTGTGAATGCCTGATCGATTCCAGGACGCATCTTCTTGACCGTTGCCAGAATTGTGAGCAATTCGGAACAGACACCCCCTCGCGAGTTTGGGATACTTGTGCTGCACGCGCCGCGGGATGCTCGGACGAAGAGCATTTTTCCACTTCCTGGGCCAGTTCTTCGATTTGCAGTGTGGCCTCGATTGTCGTGACGGGCGGTAAATCCATTCTTGGCGTTCACGCGATCATCCCACCTTTATTCATCAGCCGATTCCCTTGCGCTACGCAAGGCCGAGCACACAGTCCGGAAAGGAGGCACCTCATGGCTCACGCTTGTATTCACGCGCTCGACGGAGAACAGAGTTTCGACGTTGCTCACTTTCTTGCATGCGCTGGAGTGGGCACGAGAATTGTCCACTGCGATCCAAACGGCGTCTTGTTCTCCCAGGGGGACTCTGCCGATTCTGTTTTCTATGTCCAGAGCGGCCGGCTAAAGGTCACTGTCGTTTCGGCGAATGGCAAGGAAGCAACGATTACGCTGCTTTCCGCCGGCGACTTTATTGGAGAAGATTCGCTTACCGGAACCGCTGGACATCGATCGACCTCTGTCACTGCAATCACTCCGTCGTATACGATGAAGATCACTCGAAGCGAGATGATCCGGGTAATGCACGATGAGCACAAATTCTCCGATCTATTCTTGTCGCACCTTCTGGCTCGTAGCATGCGAACCCAGGCAGATCTTGTTGACCAGCTCTTCAACTCCAGCGAAAAGCGCCTGGCTAGACTCCTCCTTCTGATGGCCGAATACGGTGAGCCTGGAAAACCGACAAAGTTTATTCCTCCGATCACGCAGGAGACCCTCGCAGAGATGGTCGGCACTACCCGCTCACGCGTCAGCTTCTTCATGAACCGCTTTCGCAAACTCGGGTTCATTGACTACAACGGTCGCATCCAGATCCATAAATCACTTCTCAATGCAGTCCTGCACGATCTTCTTCCTGAGCACAACTCTCAGTCGCAGCGCCTCGCCCCTAAGCCGGGAATCTCTCCTGACCGCCGCATTGCCAAGCTTTGTGCATAGAGAAGACCAAGCAGTGCCTACCTGCTTGCCTGCCCCATTGCAACAACAGCTGGCCACAATGAAGGACCAATGGGTTCCAGACGGTACCTGTGTCGTTTCGGGAATGAGTCTCAGAGGCCGCATGAATCAATCCCGGCTGTTCGTTCCCTGCAAGGGCCAGGAGAATGAGCGCCGCACCCACATACGCGAGTGGATCACGAGCCTGACCAATAGCGCATATGGTCGCCTTCGTCTCCGGGCCGTCTCCTACCTCTGCGACTAGGCGGAAGCAACGCCTCAATACAAAACACCCGACAGCTGAAAGAAACAGATCCCATATGATTGCTCTATATGTACGAATGCGGCTGGCAATTGAAGCCTTCATCGCCTGACCTTACTCCGACCCGGCTGAGATGAATGTACATTCCTGCTCGCTTAAAAAGCGGATGGCCGCTAGGCCTCGGTTGGTACGGGCGATGGCAGTGTGGACGGGGTGCTGCCCTCCGGGGGATATAACGCTTGATCGGCATCGATCGCGCCGTTTGCAGTGTGAGCACCGCAAGAATCATCACTTTGAGAGTAAGAAGACACTCTTTACGTCTTCACAAGCGCTCGGACACTCATCTCAATGACCTATGCGCGCGGAGCGGAGCGAAACTCTCATCTCTGAACTGATGACGAATCAGAAATCGGCAGTGCCCATCAGGGGGTTGACCAGTATCGGATTGAACCCGAGACCCGCGAAGTGTCCACTATTGAGCAGATCGAATCCCACAGACCGCGTTAACTGCATTTCAGTTCGTGTATGAGATGATCGGGCGCAACCACTAGCGGAAAGGCCAGGACAGGATTATGGAAGAGCATCGATGCAAAATGGCAACAACGGTGGTAGAAGACTTTCGTTGTAAGAGTCTCCTCGACAGCGCATTTATTGTGACGCAGGACCCCAGGTATAAGTGCCTTCACCGCAGGGTGGATGTCGAGGTAGAAGATAGCCGGTGCGGTAGCGTTGCAATCGAAACAGAAGACCCGCGGTGCAAGGGCCTTTCTTTGAAGTGGTAATTGAGACTCTCAGGTCTTATAGCGCAATTCGCCCTGACTTGAGCAGCGATCGGCTGGATCATGTGACGAAAACAGATTCAGCCAGAGAGCGAATCTCCTGGAAGATGGTCCGGGATTGGGGCCTCTGCCCAGCGTTTCTTACTATCGACCACCGCTCGATCCTGCCTGCGCCCAACGCAAGCCGCTGATTGTGTGCAAATGTGACCCGTATGCAGACCGTCCCACTGTTTACAATCCAGTCGTGACAACTCCAGTCGTAGAAATCGAAAGGCTCTCCCGCCGCTTCGGCGCGTTCACGGCTGTCGACTCTTTAACGCTTGTGGCCAATGCCGGGGAGGTATTCGGATTGCTTGGCTCGAACGGAGCTGGCAAGAGCACCACGATCAAGATGCTCACCACTCTTTTGCCGCCATCTTCGGGTGAGGCACGCGTAGGCGGCTTCTCGATCACCACACAGCCGGTCGAGGTTCGTCGCGCCATCGGCTATGTACCGCAGGCGGTTTCTGTGGACGGGTCGCTTACCGGTTACGAGAACCTGCTCATCTTTGCCAAGCTCTATGACATTCCCCGTAGCGAGCAAGAGGCCCGAATCCGCGAGCAATTAACATTCGTGGACCTGACAGCAGATGCCGGCCGGCTTGTAAGTCAATATTCCGGAGGCATGGTCCGCCGGCTGGAGATCGCCCAGGCCACGCTGCATCGGCCACGCGTGCTCTTCCTGGATGAGCCGACCGTTGGGCTTGACCCGATTGCACGCGACGCTGTCTGGAAACACCTGATCGATCTGCGTGACCAATATGGCACCACCCTGTTCCTGACAACCCATTACCTGGAAGACGCCGAAAGCCATTGTGATCGCATCGCAATAATGCACATGGGCAAGCTGGCCGCACTGGGCACCTTGAAAGAACTTGAGGCGTCACTCGGCGCAGGCAGCCATACGCTGGATGAGGTCTTCGTGCATTACGCCGGCGCCACTCTCGACTCAGGCGGAACCTTCCGCGAGGTATCGACCGAACGAACGACGGAACAGCGGCTTGGTTAGCCATGACATCATGACCAGTACATTCATCCATCCGCTGACCAGCTTCGTCGATAAAACTTTCGTCATTACCGAGTTTGAACTTCGCAAACTGCGCCACGACTTCACTGAGCTCATTACCCGGGCACTCCAACCCGCGCTGTGGCTTCTCATCTTCGGCCAGGTATTTGCGCACAGCGGCATGATGCACACCGGCAATATCCCATATCTGGACTTCATTGCTCCCGGCATTCTTGCGCAAAGTGTTCTGTTCGTGGCTATCTTTTACGGAATCAATGTGATCTGGGAACGGGACCTGGGGATCGTCCAGAAATTCCTGGTCAGCCCGGCTCCTCGCACCGCGTTGGTGCTTGGCAAGGGCTTTTCCGCCGGAATACGGACTCTGTCCCAGGCCATCGTGGTCTATGGCCTTTCACTATTCCTTGGAGTCAGGCTAAATTGGAGCCTGCTCGCGCTGCTGAATGTCTTTGTCGTCGTGGTGCTTGCCGCCACGCTGTTCTCAACGTTCTCACTGATCATTGCCTGCATTGTGAAGACCCGCGAGCGCTTCATGGGTGTTGGCCAAGTCCTGACCATGCCGCTGTTTTTTGCCAGTAATGCTATCTATCCGACCACCATCATGCCTGCGTGGCTCAAAGTGATATCTCACCTCAATCCCCTCACCTACGTCGTCGATGCACTGCGCACTTCCATGCTAGCCGGCAGTCCGAGCAGCTTCGGACTGGGGATGGATTATGCAGTGATCCTGTTAACAACGATCGTTCTGGTCTTCGTCGGCGCTCGCTTGTATCCGCAGTTGGGAGTGTAGAACACGGTATGGATAGGGATCTAACGGGATGGCGACACCTGATTCGAATCACGCGGTTGAGAACTCCTCAGCAAAGGTGAACTCAGGCGCTCTCGGCGCTTCAGCGACTCGTCCCGCTCCAGATGAGTCTCAAATCCCCGCGAAGGCAAAGGAGCATAACATTCGCGTCTCCCCTGCTGTCCTCGACGCGGCGGGAAAAGACGGGGATGAGTTGCTTCGCTCCTTGCAAACGGCTTCCGCTGGCCTCACACAAAGCGAGGCCGACTCCAGGGCGCGTGTGGCGGGGCCGAATGAGGTTGCACAAGAGCGGCAGCGCGGCTGGTTCATCAGTCTCCTGATCATCATTCGAAATCCTCTGGTCATTCTGCTGGCGGTTCTATCGTCGATCTCCTTTGCTACAGGCGATCCGCGTGCTGGAAGCGTCATGGCGGGCATGATCGTGCTGAGCGTCGCCCTCCGATTCCTGCAGGAAGCTCGTGCGGGCGCCGCTGCGGCAAAGCTCAAGGCGATGATCCACGTAACCGCCACAGTGGTCCGGGATGGCAAGCCGCAGGAGATCCCCCTTCGCGACCTCGTTCCCGGAGACATCATCAATCTATCCGCGGGAGACATGATCCCAGGTGATGTCCGGATTCTGTCCGCGAAGGATCTGTTCGTGAGCCAGGGTACGCTGACAGGAGAGTCACTCCCTGTCGAAAAGTTTCACGATGCTGACCCACATGCCGCAAATTCTCCGATCGAGCTCAAGAACACATGTTTCATGGGCACCAGCGTCCAGAGCGGCACAGCGACCGCGGTCGTTGTCGTTACTGGAGTTCGTACTTATCTCGGTACCATGGCGAGCTCCATCACGCAGGAAGGAACGCCAACAAGCTTTGACCAGGGCCTGAGCCGCTTCACATGGCTCATGATTCAGCTCATGGCGGTCATGGTGCCCCTTGTCTTCTTCATCAACGGGTTTACCAAGCACGATTGGAAAGGCGCATTCTTCTTCGCGATGGCCGTCGCTGTTGGCCTGACCCCGGAGATGCTGCCCATGATTGTCTCCGTGTGCCTGGCCAAGGGCGCGCTTGCCATGAGCCGCAAGAAAGTGATCGTGAAACGTCTCAACGCTATTCAGAACTTCGGCGGAATGGACGTGCTCTGCACAGATAAGACCGGCACGCTCACGGAAGATCGGGTCGTGCTGCAGCGGCACTGTAACGTCGCAGGTCGAGAAACGGATGAAGTGCTCCGGGATGGCTACCTCATCAGTCATTTTCAGACGGGCCTGAAGAACCTGCTTGACACGGCAATTCTGAATAGCTCTGATTTCCACGAGCAAGCCCTGATTGAGAAGTACAAGAAGCTCGACGAAATTCCATTCGATTTCACCCGACGGATGATGTCCGTACTTGTCGAGAATCCTGAGGGCAAGGCAATCCTCCTGACCAAGGGCGCTCCGGAAGAGATCTTCCATCAATGCTCTCAATTTGAGCTTGACGGGAAGTTGTCTCCCATGGATCCCACACTGATGAAAGGGTTAAAGGACCAGTATGCAAGCCTGAGCAACGATGGATTTCGGGTTTTGGCCGTTGCGGTAAAGGAGTTGCCCGGAAAGACGTCCTGCGCAAAGGAAGATGAACACGATCTTGTGCTGAAGGGATATGTCGCATTCCTCGATCCGCCCAAGCCAACCGCTGCAACCGCGATCGAAGCGCTGCACAAACATGGTGTTGCAGTAAAGATCCTTACCGGCGACAACGACCTGATCAGCCGCAAGGTGTGCAAGGACGTGGGCCTCTCGGCCGATCCAATGCTCCTGGGCGCGGACGTCGAAAAAATGTCCGATCCCGAACTGGCCGACGCGTCAGAGAAGACCACGCTCTTCGCCCGTCTCTCGCCCGCCCACAAGCAGCGGGTCATCCGCGCCCTCAGGAGCAAGGGACATGTCGTTGGATTCGTGGGCGACGGAATCAACGATGCGCCGGCCCTGGCCCAGGCCGATGTCG
>PLKU01000504.1 GCA_003140705.1 Acidobacteriaceae bacterium | reverse complement strand
GCACCCGTGCCGCTGGTGTCAAGCATAAGACCCATGGTCACATCCAGCTGACGCACGGTATTCTCTGCTCTCTCCAGGTAGCGGCTCATCCAATAGAGGCTGTCGGCAACACGCGATAGCATGGTTCTGCTCTCCCTGACTCACTGTTGAACTACTGTTCCAGAACCCACGTGTCTTTGCTGCCGCCGCCCTGCGAAGAGTTCACTACCAGCGAGCCCTTTTCCAGCGCCACACGCGTCAGGCCACCTGGCACGATGTTCACCTTTTCGCCGAAAAGTACGTAGGGCCGTAGATCCACGTGGCGTGGTTCAAGATGATTGCCGATCAGGCACGGTGCACGAGAGAAATCCAGTGTCGGCTGCGCAATGTAGTTGCGGGGGTTGGCCTCAATTTGGCGGGCAAATTCCTCGCGCTGGCGCGCAGTCGAATGCGGACCAATCAACATTTCGTAGCCGCCGCTCTCGACCACCGCCTTGACCACCAACTTGTCCAAGTTGGCCAGCACGTGCTGGCGCTGCTTGTCTTCGTTCAGAAGATAGGTCTCCACATTGTTCAGAATCGGATCTTCATTCAGGTAGTAGCGAATCATCCGCGGCACATAGGCATACACCGCTTTATCGTCTGCCAGGCCTGTACCAAAGGCGTTCGTCACCGTCACGTTCCCGGCGCGATAGGCGTTGAACAACCCACCGCAGCCCAGCGACGAATCCGCTCGAAAGATCAGTGGGTCGCTGAAGTCGTCGTCCACCCGGCGATAAATCACATCCACGCGCTTCAGGCCGTCGGTGGTCCGCATGTAAACAATGTTGTCGTGCGTAACCAGGTCCCGGCCCTCCACCAGGTCAATTCCCATCTGCCGTGCCAGGTAGGTGTGCTCGAAGTAAGCCGAGTTGAATACGCCCGGCGTGAGAAGCACAATGTTTGGCTCAGGCCGTCCCTCCGGGGCCAGCGAGCGCAGCGTGGCCAGCAACAGTTGTGAGTAGTGCTCGATCGGCCGCACCCCGTAGCTATGGAAGAGCTGCGGAAACGTCCGCTTCATAACCCGCCGGTTGGTCAGCATGTAACTCACGCCTGACGGAACGCGAAGGTTGTCTTCCAGCACCACGTACTCGCCAGTGTTGAGCCGCAAGAGATCTGAGCCCACCACGGCGATGTATACATTGCGCGGCACCTGCAAACCTCGCATCTGTCGCCGGTAGTGCTTGCAGCTGTAGACAAGTTCGCGCGGAATCACGCGGTCGGCCAGGATCTTTGCGTCGGAATAGACATCGCGGAGAAATAGATTCAGCGCCGTGATCCGCTGTGTCAGACCGCGCTCAATCCGATCCCACTCCTGTGCGGTGATCAAGCGCGGCAGCAGGTCGTAGGGGAAGATGCGCTCCGTACCCTCATCCCGCCCGTAAACCGTAAATGTAATGCCCTGCGTCAGAAACGAAAGGTCAGCGGACTGCTTGCGCCGCTGCAGCTCCTCTTGCGGCAGCCGTGCCAGCGTCTCGGCAAGGGCACGGTAATGCGCCCGTACTTCCCCGCCGGCCTCACGCATCTCGTCGAACGCCTGGTCAAGGGGGTAGTCACCGAAGAGCGAATCCACTTCCACTGCCAATTCCTCTTTAGGACCAGCTTTCATGAGGGGCCGCAGGCTTCCTTCACCGCAAATTCAGGAATTCAAGGAGCGAAGATCCGTCCGGTTGCGGGCGCTCTGTA
This sequence comes from Acidobacteriaceae bacterium, assembly GCA_003140705.1. GTDB lineage: Bacteria > Acidobacteriota > Terriglobia > Terriglobales > Acidobacteriaceae > Telmatobacter. The sequence goes on along the minus strand of PLKU01000504.1, from coordinate 11,476 downwards.
CCGCATCGCCCCATTCCACCCTGGAAGCCCGCGCCGTCTTGACCCTGTCCTTTAGCTTGTAACACACGCGATATAAAGGCGCCATCAGGAAAGGCTAAAGGGCAGGGGCAGGCAAGGCAATGATTGAACGATGCTACGCTCCGCGCTTGCACCGCAATCTCAGGTATCAGCCAAGAATGGCGAAGGCAGGTGCAGCAACAATCGGAAGCAATTGAACCAACACTGGATGCGTATTCTTTCCTCCGGACATTTCAAGAATGCCCAACAGAATGCAAAGAAACGCGGAAAGACCGCCATTCAGCAATTCATTGTGCCTAGAAAGCGATGCCGCTGTAAAGCCTGCAAGAACACAGCATCCGAGGCCGGAAACGACCATCACCAGGGCAAGGAAGCCGTGACTGTCGAATACCTCACGCGGTTTATGAGTTGCAGGGAAAATCACCAAAACGAGGACCGCTATCAGAGCGCTAATAAACAGAGATGCCACGGTTCCCACGATAGCTCCAACCAGCACTCCCTTGACCGAAATCCCTCCCATTGTTTCACCGCTTCCTGAGATCAATGAGCATTGCAAGGGCGGCGCAGCCATGAAGGTTACGCCGCCCATATTCGCACTGCCTGGACCCGCGCCCAACACAGTCTGCTCAGCTTATCCTAAAACAAATTCCAGAGCGACTGGTTATAGACCGAGTGATGGAATTGAACCTCAGAGCCCTTGACAATGCTCCCAAGTTCGCGTGGCGAACGGTTCGCGGCGGCCTGCTTCAGTTCAGCATAGCGCCCTTGTACGTCCGCCCCCAGAATTTCGGCAATCCAGGGCGACGCTTGGAAGTCGTCAATCGCTTTTTGAATGTTGTCTGGCAGGTAGCGCCCTCCGGCGCGCAGATTTTCGGCATCGGATATCTCCCCATCGATGCCCGTCTTGAAGATGCCGTAAAGAGCCAAGTACGGATTGGCGTCCGGCGCAACCGCGCGAACCTCAGTCCGCATCGACCGGTGGTTGCCTATCGGCACGCGGACCATAGCGCCACGGTCAACAGCCGAAGCCCGAATCTGGTTGGGCGCCTCAAAATGCGGATCGAGCCGCCGGTACGCGTTCACGCTCGAATTGAAAACCAGGCAAAGATCGAGCGCTCGCGTCAGGATGCGGTCTAGGAAATTCCAGCCAAAGCCAGACAGCTGTTCTTCCCCCTTTTCGTCCCAGAACAGGTTGGTCTTGCCTTGAGAGACGGACACGTTTGTGTGCATGCCGCTACCGTTTACGCCCACCACCGGCTTGGGCAAATAGCAGGCTGTGTAGCCCATGTTGTTGGCAATCTGGCGGGTTAACAGCTTGTAAAGCTGAATCTGGTCGGCCGCGTCCACGACCTCAGCATACCCGTAGTTGATTTCAAACTGGCTCGGAGCTACTTCGGGGTGATCCTTCTCGTTCTGGAAACCCATCGCCCTCTGCACTTCGGCTGACGTGTCGATGAATTGGCGCAGCGGATCTAATGGGAGCACATGGTAGTAGCCGCCTGAATTGATGAACTCGAACTTTCCTGTCTCGTGGTACTTCTGTTCTGCGTCCTTGCCAGCGAACAGAAAGCCTTCGATTTCCGTTGCGGCGTTCAGCGTGTACTGCTTCTCAGCGAAAAGCTTGTCGGAGTAGTTCTTGAGGACGCCGCGCAGATCGCCGGTATAGGCAGTTCCGTCCTTGTCCAGCACAGTGCCGAAGACGAGTACCTTGCCGGTCCCGAACACATCCGCCGGCACCCAGTAAAAGGCGCTCCAGTCGATTCCCAGGCGCAAATCGCTCTCCTTCTGAGCCGTAAATCCCCTGATCGACGAGCCATCGAAGGTCAGGTTCTCGTACGCGCCGAGCAGGAATTTCTTGTCGTAGTCGAGCAGGTGCAACCGCCCCTCCAGGTCGCTGAAAAGCACGGTCACAGCTTTGATCCGCTTTTCGTCGGTCAGGTATTTAAGGCGCTTTTCGCGGATTTCGTCGGCTGCGACCCGGTTGGTGCGATCAGCCTTGGCAGCCAGGTTGAGCTCTTCAAGCTCCTCATACGGGAGCGCGAGAAAGTTGCGGTAATCAGTAGACATGGTTCTCCTTCCGGACAATTCGTGCAGTCCCGGCGTTCAAGGCGCTGGTGGCTGTTTTTAGTTTTGTGCATGCAGGATAACGCCGCCCGGCCATCCCTGTATGTGATAAGCGGAACTTGCGCGATCATTCGCTGAGCCCTGCCACCTGTTCGGTCAGCCCAACTCCACACGTCTTGGAAGCGAAAACGGTTCAACAGGGTGCAGCACTATACGGTAATCTGAGACTCTCAGGAGACGCGTTCCCGATGAACAGGCTTCCCCGCTTAGCACTCCCCCTGGTCACTTCCTTTTCGGCCGTCTGCGCCCTTGCCGCGGTCTACGCACAGCGACCACCCATTCAGATAACAGCGGACCTGTCCGACGCGCCTCGAAAGCTCTATCACGCTGAGATCGATCTTCCGGTGACAGCAGGGCCGCTCACCCTGACTATGCCAAGATGGATTCCCGGCAACCACCGGCCAACTGGCCCAGTGGAGGAGATTACCGGCGTGGTTTTCACCGCCAACGGCCAGCCAATTCAATGGCGCCGGGACGACGTGGACCTCTACCAGTTCCACCTCATTGTGCCGAATGGCGTTTCCACGATTCATGCCCACCTGGATTGCATTGTCACCAAGCGGGTTAGCCAGAAGCTGGCCGTCCTCGAATGGGAGAAACTGCTGCTCTACCCTGCCAGCACTCCGGTCCGCGACATCCCCATTCAGCCGTCGCTCATCGTTCCTGCCGGCTGGGGCATCGGCACCGCGCTCACTCCTATCGGTTCCGGCTCCTACCCGGTGCCGGCAGCTGGCAGCACCACGCACTACGCTGCGACCAACGTCGAACAGCTCCAAGACTCGGCCGTCATTACGGGCCAGTACTTCCATGAGTTTCCGCTTGCACCTTCAATCACTCCCAAACATTTCATCGATGTCGCCTCGGACTACCCTGAAGACTCGAACCTTCGCCCAGCCGTGCTAGCTGCGCTGAATAACCTGGTGCGCGAGACCGACGCACTTTACGGCTCGCACCACTACAACGTCTACCATTTCCTGCTTACGCTTTCTGACGTAGCTGGGAATGAAGGGCTTGAACATGGCCAGTCGTCAGACAATGGTGTGGGAGAGAAAGGCTACGCGGACGACGCCCACCAACTGCTTGAGGCCGAATTGCTGCCCCATGAATTCACCCACTCCTGGAACGGGAAGTACCGCCGGCCTGTGGGTTTGTACCAACCGGACTTTGCAACTGCGCAGCAAGGCGCGCTCCTGTGGGTTTATGAGGGGATGACGAAGTATCTTGGCGACCTCCTGGCCGCGCGTTCCGGTCTGGAAACGCAGGCGCAATATCGCGATTTTTTGGCCAACTCCGAGGCCAGCCTCGAATACCGCCCAGGCCGCGAATGGCGATCCACAAGCGATACCGCCATCGCCGCCAGCATTCTGCGCGACGACGGTCCCGAGTGGTCCAATTGGCGCCGCGGCCAGGACTACTATCAGGAAGGCGAATTGCTTTGGCTTGATGCCGACACGCTGATCCGCAAGCTGACCCAGAACAAGAAATCCCTCGACGACTTTCAAAGAATCTTTCTGGGCAAGGGTGGTAATACTGGGCCCATGATCGTCCCCTACAACTTTGATGAGCTGGTAAGTGACCTGAACATGGTTTTCCCATACGACTGGGCGACATTTCTCCATGAACGTGTAGACAAGATCAACCCGCATGCCGACCTGGCCGGCATTGAACAAGGCGGGTACAAGCTGGTATTCAAAGACCAGCCCAATGCCGTTTCGCGCATTGTCGCTTCTATTGGCGGGCCACGGGTCAGAGGCCTAAATTGCTGGTACTCAATCGGTTTGCGTCTCGGGGGCGATGGAAGCATCTCGGATGTGCGCTGGAACGGCCCCGCCGACAAAGCGCGCCTCGCACCTGGTGAAAAGATCATTGCCGTGAACGGGCAGATCTTTTCCAACGACCTGTTGCGAGCGGGCATTCGCGGGGCAAAGGGCAATTCGGAGCCAATTCATCTAATTGTGCAGGCCGACTCTTTCGTCTCAATGGTCGACCTCGACTACCACGAAGGCGAGCGGTATCCAGCACTTGAACGCGTAGAGGGCATTCCAGCCTACCTCGACGACATCACCAAGCCGTTGACGACGCCGGAAAAAGCCCCTGCTGCTCCAGTGAACAGCGGACAATAGACCAGTGCCACGCGTCATGCCGGATCGGCAGGATGCGTCTCGAGCAGCGGCAGCGTGGTTCAAATGCCTTTCTACATCACGAGAGGTTAGTTGTTGGCCTGATCGACTTCGCGTTTCACGGTGATCGGGGGCTTTTTCTGTGCGGCGTGGGTTTGCAGCCCCTTGGTCTGGTTATCGGTGCACGCAGACCCGTTCTCCTGCATACAGCTCAACGTACCATCGCGCGCCTCAAGGTGAGTGATCCAATCCCTTTCAGGTTTTTTGCTGTCTGCACCACTTCCTGGACATTCTGTTGGACATCCTGCGAAGTCGATTGAGCATCAGATTTTGTCTGCTGAACATCGCCATAAGCCTGCTGACCGCCGCTTGCCGTCTGCTTGGCGTCGCCTACCACCTGCTTGGCGTTGGCAACCGGGTGCTTCACGTCCGCAGCTGTCTGCTTGACATAGGCTCCGGTCAGTTGCGCGTCGCCCACCGTCTGTTGGGTGTCGCCTACCGTGGATTTCGCATCGCCAAACGTCTGTTTCAAGTCGGCAATATCCTTGTTGAGGTCAGAGACCTCAGGGGAAGCGCAAGGTGTCTTCCCGTCGGCCTTCAGGCATTTGATCGCGTGTCCCGGAGGGGCCTTGGCTGGTTGGGCTTGGGACTGACCTTGCGCCGAAAGTTGCATTGTCGAAACAACCAGGAAAAGCGACGCAGACATTGAGAAGAGTCTCACTTGCATGTGTCCTCCTTTGTAAAAGTAGCCCCCGTACCTTAAGGAATCTCGATCGCGCCACAGATCCCGGCAGTAGTTGCTGCAACGCGCCGGAGTGGGAAGTTTTATGGCGCCAGAATACATGAGTCCGCGGAAGCAGAGTCAAGGGAATGAATTCCAGCGAAAAGATTTTGCCGAAAGATTGCGCGCGTCACGTCCCGCTGCCTTGAACGGTTTCACCATTCGCGATCTGTTTTTCGGCATCATGCGAGGTGGGATTCTACCGGCGAAAGTGCCACCGGAGGAATGTAGCTTCGAGATACAAGACTTGTGGAACAGATGGAGCCACTGGGTTAATCTGGTTCATCAGGAGATTTCAGCCGCAGATGTTTCCAATACGTCATTCTCCCGCCACCATGTTGGCCGTTCTGATGCTGTCGATTCCCGTTATCTATGCCCAGCAACCCGAAGCTCGAGCCCCCACCGAAGAATACGTCCGCACCCACTATACCAAGTACGAGTTCCGCATTCCGATGCGCGACGGGAAACGCCTCTTCACCGCGGTATATGTACCGAAGAATGCCGCTGGCGGCCCCTATCCGTTCCTGATGGACCGCACTCCTTATAGTGTCGCCCCTTATGGCGAGGATCAGTATCCAAAATCCCTTGGGCCGTCAGATGAGTTCGAAAAGAGCGGTTACATCTTTGTCTACCAGGATGTACGCGGCCGCTGGATGAGCGAGGGTGATTTCGTTGAGATGCGCCCCCACATCGACGACAAAGTGTCCCCGCAGGACGTAGATGACGCCTCTGACACTTACGACACAATCGAGTTTCTGCTCAAGCACGTCCCAAACAATAACGACAAGGTGGGCATTTGGGGCATCTCGTACCCGGGCTTCTATACCTCGGCCTCCATTATTGACTCCCACCCTGCCCTTGCTGCCGCCAGCCCCCAAGCGCCTATGACTGACCTCTTTCTGGGCGACGACAGCTATCATGGCGGAGCCTTCATGCTCTCAGCCGGTTTCGGGTTTTACGCCCCCTTCTTCCACCCACAGGCCAAGCCCCAAACTCCCGCACCGACAATACCCTTCGACTTCGGCACGCCCGATAGTTACAAGTTTTATCTTCAGGCTGGTAACATTGCCAACCTCGACAAGCTTTACCTCAAAGGCTCCAACTGGCTCTTTAATGACCAGTTCAAGCACGACACCTATGATTCTTACTGGCAGTCCCGCGACCTCTCACGCCACATGAAGAATGTGCACTGCGCAGTGTTGGTGGTGGGCGGCTGGTATGACGCGGAAGATCTCTCAGGCCCCTACCGCACTTTCTACGCAATCGATAAATTCAACCCGGTAACTCCCACGACCCTGGTCGAAGGTCCATGGGTCCACGGCGGCTGGGCACGAAGTGACGGCAGCCATCTGGGGGAAGTGCAATTCAACGCCAAGACAAGCGAGTACTTCCGCACAGAGATCCAGTTCCCCTTCTTCGAACATTACCTCAAGGGCAGCGGCGCCACACTGCCGAAGGCCTTGATGTTTGAAACTGGGACCAACGTCTGGCGCTCCTTTGATGCGTGGCCTCCCAAAGCCGCGCAGCCCAGGATTCTCTACTTTCATGCCGGTGGCAAGCTCAGCTTCGATCCCCCTTCTGAAGCCAGTGGTGTGGATGAATACATGAGCGATCCCAACCATCCGGTGCCTTTTGTCGGTTACACAACTGACACCGTGCCCCAGCGCTACATGGTCGACGACCAGCGCTTCGCCAATTATCGGCCAGACGTTCTCGTATACCAGACCGATCCGCTCGAAGACGATATCACCATCGCCGGTCCAATCTCACCAAAACTGAAAGTCGCCAGCAGCGGCACAGATTCCGATTATGTTGTGAAGCTCATCGATGTTTATCCAGAGAATGCGACGGATCCGGACAACTCGTTGAACGGCAACAAACGCATTCTTGATGCGCCACCTCTGCACATGGGTGGATATCAGCAGTTGGTGCGCGGGGAACCCTTCCGGGCCAAGTTTCGTAACAGTTGGGAGAAGCCCGAGCCCCTCAGCCCCGGCAAGCAGACCGACATAGACTTTACAATGCCCGATCTCTTCCACACATTCCGTCGCGGCCATCGAATCATGGTTCAGGTGCAGAGTTCGTGGTTCCCGCTCGTTGACCGCAATCCGCAAACGTTCACTGACATACCTTATGCCAGGCCTGAAGACTTTCAAAAAGCGACGGAGCAAATCTTCCGCCAGAAAGATGCAGCTTCCAGCGTGGAACTGCTCGTATTGCCGAAGAACTAGCTCTTCGCGTTCAGCAAATAGCTCCCGGAAAGAGCTAGATGAATGCTGGCCGATGCCATCGGTCAACCGGATGCTCGAGGCGAGAAGCTGGAAAATGTTTTTCAAACCATGAGGACCTCAATGTTAATTCGAAGTTTTCGCTCTGTTGTGATGCTCACGGTTGCGGTTGTGGTGACTGCGACGACATTCGTGCACGCCGAAGAGGGTATGTGGACCTTTGACAACCCACCACTGAAGCAGCTTAAAGCTAAATATGATTTCACACCGACCCAGGCCTGGTTCGACCATCTGCGCCTCTCCAGCGTCCGACTCAACGACGGTGGATCGGGCTCCTTTGTGAGTCCCAACGGTCTGCTGCTGACCAATCACCATGTGGCACGCGGCCAACTACAGAAAAACTCGACCGCCGAACACGACTACCTCCGCGACGGGTTCTATGCAGCCACGCCCGATCAGGAAATGAAGTCGCCTGACCTGGAGATCAACGTGCTTGTGGGCACGCAAAACGTAACCGAGCGCGTGGAGGGAGCAGCCAGAGGGAATCAAGATGAATCCAAGGCGCTCATGGCACGTGACGCCGAAATAGCCCTGATCGAGAAGGAGAGCAAAGACAAAACCGGCTATCGCTCTGACGTCGAGTCCTTCTACCAGGGTGGTGAATACTGGCTCTACCAATACAAGGTCTACACGGATGTGCGCATCGTGTTTGCGCCGGAAGAGCAGGCCGCCTTNNCGATATGGCACTCTTCCGCGTCTACGAAAATGGCAAGCCGCTTCACACCGAGAACTACCTCAAGTGGAGCGCAAAGGGCGCAGCGCCGGGCGAGCTGACTTTCATTTCAGGCCATCCCGGCGGCACCAGCCGCGATGACACCCTGGCCGAACTGCAGTTTGAGTGCAATACAGCGATCCCGGCCGTCACCGAGTACCTGCAGCGCCGCATCGACGCGCTCCGGGCGTTTGCTGCGCAGGGGCCGGAACAGGCTCGGCTGGTCAACACCATGATCTTTAGTCTGCAGAACAGCTTCAAGGTTTATATAGGCCGCGCTGAAGCGCTGGGCGATAAAGCCATTCTGGCAAAGAGGGAAGCCGAAGAAGCTGACTTCCGCCAAAAGGTAGCTGCCAATCCCAAATGGCAAAAGCAATACGGGGACGCCTGGGATGCAATCGCAACCGTTGAAGCCAACACAGCGAAAGAGCGTAGGGCCATGATCTTTCGCCGCACGGACAGCCACCTGTTTTCAATTGCGCGATTGATTGATCAGTATGTCACTGAAGTGAAGAAGCCCGACGGCGAACGCCTGGATGGTTATCATGACGCCGAACTCGAATCGCTTCGCTTTCAGATTCTCTCTCCTGCTCCAATTGAGATTCCTACAGAAAAGCTCTATATGACCACGGCATTGAACTTGGCCGAGGAAAAGCTTGGGAAAAACGATAAATACTTGCAGTCGCTGCTCCAGGGCAGCGAGGTGAACACGTTCGTCAACTCCGTGATCGATGGCACTAAGCTGGCCGACGTTGCTGTGCGCAAGGCTCTTCTCGATGGCGGTGAGGCTGCGGTTGCTACATCGACCGATCCCATGATCGCAGCCGCCCGGCGCACCGACCCAATTGTGCGTGAGTACAGCCGTTGGCAAAAAGCCGAGGTCTCGAGCGTTGTTGTCCCAGCGGGAGAAAAGCTCGGCAAGGCGCGCTTCCTGGTCTACGGCAAGGATACGTATCCCGATGCCACCTTTACTCTCCGCCTCAGCTATGGCGCCGTCGAGGGTTTCCCCTATAACGGCACCATCGCCCCGCCCTTCACCACCTTCTATGGTCTCTATGACCGCGCAGCCAGCTTCAGCGACAAGCCGCCCTTTGACCTGACGCCTAAGGAAGAGGCCGCGCGCGGCAAACTCGACCTCTCCACGCCTCTCGATTTCGTGACAACTGGCGACATCATTGGTGGCAACTCCGGTTCGCCCGTCGTCAATCGCGCCGGCGAACTCGTTGGCCTCATCTTCGATGGGAATATTGAGTCGTTGGCTGGAGACTACGTCTACGACGGAACAAAAAACCGTGCTGTCGCAGTCCACTCCGCCGGGATGATTGAGGGGCTCCGCAAGCTCTACGGCGCGAATGCCCTTGCCGATGAGTTAGAAGGAAAGCAGTAAGTCGCTGGTATCTCCGCTAACGCAAAGGGGAGCCAGCGTGGCTCCCCTTGCTTTGTCTTGCTTTCACGCTCAGTGAGTCGGCGCTCTTGCTGGAGCGGCATAGGGCGAGTCCGCCGAGGCCGGGCCGCCCGGTTGATTCGGGGCCACGCCGTCCCCCGTCAAAATTCGTGTTTCCGATCCGAACCGGCGATACTGTCCAAACGCGACATCATTCAGAAACGTCTTGGGTGGACCCTTGTAACTCGATGCCAAATGCATCCCCATCTGGGGCTCTGTAGTATGCGCCTTAAGAATCGAGACACTCTTCACCGGGCAGGTATAAGTCTTTCCGCCGATCTCGACCGGGCCATATTCAACGTACATACCTGCAGCGAATACGACTTCATTGGGCGGCATCTCCGCTTCCAACGTTATGCGAAGAATGGCGCCGGTGACCGGATCAAAGGCTATCTCCCCGTGATAGGCCGCAAGCTCGCTGAACACCTGCCAGTCGGTTTCCCCGAGTGTATTCGGGTCAATCCCTCCTGAAATGCAGCAGAACTGAACCTTGTAGTCCGACTTGTCTTTTGGCACCGCATAATAAAATACCGCCTCCGCGCCGCCCGCGCCCTTTTCCCAATGGCCCCATGTCATCTTGCTTTTCAGGGCATCAGCCAACACCACGCTCAGAATCGGCCCGAACACTCCGCCAGTTTCCAAGCCTTGCACGGCCGGCCCGCGCTTCTTGACCTTCCCCCCTCCCTCGTCAATCACCTCCTTGCGGTCGCGATAAGTCGCGGTTACACTGGACCTTCCCGCGACGTGCAATGGCAGATAACTGAGGCTGACTAAGGCAGTTGGCTGCTGGATGTCTTCTGCCGGCCTATCTTCATAGCCGGTCGTATCGCGCGTCGCAATAAGATTTGGCAATTGACGCAGGGTCGTATTCACATAGTTCACAACCTGCGCCAGCATCTGATGCGCCGTGGCTGCATCGGGCATGGCATCTGCCGGAATCTGCGCCGCGGCAGGATCGAGAAACCCTGATAAATCAGCCAGCGCAACCAGCGCTTCCTGGGCCTTGCTGCCGGACAATTCGGCCTTCAATTGCGCCAGCTCAGTACTGCTCAGGCGCCCGGTCAATTCCATGTTCAGCAGTTGCTGTGCCACATCCGCATCCGGCTTGTCCCGGTCGGCTGCCAGTGCCAGTTTCAACTGGTCCGCTGATACTTTCACCACCGTGATCGGCTTTTCGGCAGCCGCGGGCAAAGCAATCAAGGCCAATCCACACAGAACGATCAATTTGCGCATAATTGGATCTCCTCTCCAACTAGTTCTAATGCGAGGTTGCGTCCTTTAGACACCTTAATCGAATGAGCGGATGGGTTGATTTCGTTCAGATTGTGTGGGCGTCAAGAACTGGGCTTCAGCTTTTCTTCGCGCGGCCGCGCTTTGGGTTCGGCGGGCAAGTCGATTCGCGAATCACCAACTCTGGCAGAATTGGCACCGAATCAGGAAACTCCGCCTGTCCACGTATTCGCTGTAAAAGGATCCGCGCTGCCACGACGCCCATGTGCTGCAGCGGCTGCCGTATCGTGGTCAGACTCGGGTTGTGGTAGGCTGCCGCCTGAATATCGTCAAAACCTACCACGGAGACGTCTTCAGGCACGCGCAGATTGTTGTCCATCAGCGCACGGATCGCTCCGATCGCGGACACATCGTTATAGCAAACCATGGCGGTAAAGTCGGCGCCGCGATTGAACAATTCGTTAGCCGGCCCAAACCCCATTTCCGGCGTCGAAACCCGCAACTGGATCTGGGCCGTGAGTTCTGGCGGTACATCCAGCTTCAACTCCCGGGCAACCGCCATCTGGCATTCCCATCGTTCATCTGCGTCAGAGCTGTGGCCGCCCCCACGCATGAATGCGATCTTGCGGTGCCCTAGCTGGTAAAGATGACGCAACGCAAGCTCTGCCGCCCGCTGCTGATCCAGGACTACATTGGTGACTCCCTCGATCTTGCGGTGTCCGGCAACCGCCACAACGGGGAGCTTCAGGCTGTGCTCCA
>PLKU01000560.1 GCA_003140705.1 Acidobacteriaceae bacterium | reverse complement strand
ATTGCCGCGATGCCGTTGTAGGCCTCATGCAGACGCTGGTACCCTGCCTCGGCCCGGAAGCGCTCATTGAAGGAGTGGTCGACCGACACCGTACCGCTTACAGTGTGCCCTCCCTGCTCCGACGACACCGTGACAGGGGAAACATTCTTGAAGATCGTGTAACCGGCCGTCGCCCCAACTCCCCAGGTGCGCGCCCATTGCCAGCGGGCGGATCCCCTAGCAGAGCTTGTATTGAAGGCCCCAATCAAACCCCCGCCGCCAGAAATCGAGCGCGAGTAGCTGGCTGCCAGGCTGGTACGCTCTGCCTGCCATCCCAGGCTGCCGGTGACGGCTGGCGTCCAGGAAGCTGAAGGCGTTAGCGAAGGGAACGTGAGAGCGAAACGCTGCGGCCCGGCAGCCAACGACAGTGAAAGACGATGAGCAAGGAATGCCGTATAGAAAGCGAACACCGTGTTCAGCTGAATCTCAAGCTGGCCGCCCGATGGGTTTCCGAGAATCTGCATGTACTGATAGGTGGCGCCAAGATACTGTGAACCGGCTAGCCTGCGGCTGTAGAAGGTCGATCCGGCCCAGGAATGTGAGTTGTAGAGCCCCGTAGACTGCGACTGATCAAGATAATTCGAGAGAGCCGTTGTTCCGCCGCCACCAATCATCGCGTCCCTGCTGAACTGGTACGTGAACTCACCATTCGCTGCATTGCTCAGCCTGTTTGCATATGGAGCGATTACATCTGCCGGCGAAGAAGGCGGCGCGCCGGAGACCGGCGCGCCCAACAGAGAGTCGGGCTGATTGAATACATTCGAGATCTTTTGAAAACTGTCCTGGCCGCTAAGCGTCATGTGCGGGCTTAACCGGTATTGGAGATCATAAGACGCACTCTGATCTGCCTCATTGCGAGCGCTTGTGCGTTGATAGAGAGTAAATCCCGGGCGAAAATCCAGCGTCTGATGGAACCGAGGAGTCAGCTGGTCGATTTGTAATGTGGGTGTGATCGAATATCCAAAGTCGCTGATCGGATTCGTCCCGTAGTCCNNACTCATCGTCGAAGCTCTCAGCGGGCCCGGTTGCGGAGGGAACCACTTGGGAAAGAGCTGGAATGGCGATGAGCAGTAATATGCTCAGAAAGGCTCGGGGAAGCATGATCTACCCTCAGGGCACAATTACGGTGTCGTTTGGTTGAAGCTTGATGTTCTGCTGAGGGTTTCTTCCCTTGATCACATCTTTGTAGTTGAAGGGGATGCGAGACTCTGTTCCCTTGGCATCCTGACGAAGAATATAAATGCCCTTCTGCTTGGCAAAGTCCCGAAAACCGCCGGCGTTTGCAATTGCATCGAGGACCGTAGTTGTCAGCGTTAGTGGGTACGAGCCCGGCTTCCCTACCTGGCCGAGGATGTTGTACTTTTCGCTGTTGATCTGCTGGACCATCACCGTGACTTCGGGATTGGTAATGTAGTCCTTGAGCCTGGTTGAAATCTCCTGCTCCAATTGCAAGGGAGTTCGTCCTGCGGCCTGAACTTCCCCGACGAGAGGCAACGAGATCCTTCCGTCCGAGCGCACAGGAAGGGTTCGCGAGACCTCAGTCTCCTTCCATACATTGATAGAAAGTACGTCGTCATTACCAATGACGTAGGTGTCATCGTGAACCTTGCCTGCAGCTTGGGTAGCAGGCTCTGTAGGCGAGGCTGTTGCCGCGGTTCCCGAGGCGCCGCCATTGGCCTGACTCGGCTCCTGCGCTTGACCATACACAAAACAGGATGCGGCCATGAAGATGAATGCCCATCCGATCGAACAAGCGACTCTGTATCTCATGAAGGCTCCCATCAGCGACTCTTGAGGTGCTTCGATTCGGACCTTGAAGACCCATTCCGGATTTCATCACCATTGCTTGCTTCAGGGGCTTTGGCTCCGTTTGTCCTCGCATGCGTTGCAGCATCGGAGGGGATCATATTGTATTGCTCGATCTTGTAGAGGACGGTCCGATAGCTGACGTTTAGCAACCGTGCGGCTGCCTTACGATTGCCCCCGGTCTTCTCCAGAGCTACAGCAATGGCGTTCTTTTCCGCCTCAGACTTGACGCTCTTCAGCAGCGAGCGCAGCGATTGGGCGTCGGTTACCGCCGTATCAACATCGGTTTGCTGAGATTGCGGCTGATGCAAGCGCTGGGGCCTGAATGAAGCGGAACTCCTTCCATTCGGTATCGAATCGTTCCGGAATTTCTCAGGCCCAAGTTCCTTCTCTCCCACCATCAGGTAGCGCTTGACGAAATGCTTGAGCTCTTCGAGATTCCCGGGCCAGTCATACACCTGCCATGCCTTGATGATTGCTGGCGAGAACTCACGCGGCGAGAGGCCATAGTGTCTCGATAGGCGATGCATGAAATGGCGCGACAGCAAGGCAACCTCCTCCCTGCGTTCCCTTAGAGGAGGCACGTGAATTGTGTAAGAGCTGAGGTGCTGGTAGAGGTCTTCGCGGAACCCTTTCTCCGTGAGCGCACGGTTGAAACGCGCGGGGCTCGTGGCCAGTATCCGGACATCGGCTTCGATGAAAGTAGATGTTCCGGGCCGGACAAACCGCTTGTGCTTGAGTACCTGAAGGAGGTTGAACTGCAAACCTTGCGGTAGCTCAGCAATCTCGTCAAGCAAAAGAGTGCCCTTCGCGCAGAGTTCCAATTTGCCAGGCTTGGTCCGCGCAGGACCGGCGACGCCTCGGTTCTCGTAGCCGAACAGTTCCCGACCCAAAAGATCTTCTGGAAGCGCCGCGCAATTGACCTTGGCAAATTCAAATCCAGACCGGACCGACAACTTGTGGATCAAGCGGGCCGTGGTTTCCCTGCCACTTCCGCCCTCGCCAAGAATGAGAACAGGCACATTGGCCTCTGCCAGCAACGCCGCCTGGCTGCGCAGCTTGCGGCTGGTGGGGCCGCTGCCAACGAAGTATGCGTCACCTCCAAGCGATTCGACGTCGTCGCTGGCTACATCTGTCTCGGGTGCTTGACTCGTCGGCGACAGACAGTGCTCGATGACCGCAGCTAGCTGGTGGTCCTCGATGGGCTTTGTCAGGTAATCGCGCGCGCCCATGCGGATTGACTCTTCTTTACTGGCAGTATTTCCATTGTGGCCAATGAGGATGACCGGCATCTCGGGACGAAGCCGGTTGAGCCACCGGAGAATGTGCAGGCCATCCGCATCGCCGTCTGGCAAGTCCAGAAGGAGGAGATCGGGCGTTGTCCCAGACTGCACCTTCTCTATCGCCTCCCAGGCATTCGATGCCGTCTCAAACTGCCAACAGCTCGACGCCCCCATCGATGAGATGGAGCGGAGAACGGCGAAATCACGGGTTACGACGAGAAGATTTGCGGTCTCGGCTGCGGCTCTGTGCACTGGTTGCCTCATGATTTGGGGACCGGCGAACGGCGGATAGGCGTGATACGGGTGCAGGGTTTCTACTCGGCGTCAATCCATCGAATGTGCCGGCAACTCCTCAGGCGGATTGCCAGCTTAGAGAATTCAGCCGGAAGAACATCTATCGTCGTAGAGGATTGTGCAGATTTGATCTTGATTTTGCCAGGTGAGAGGAATCGAACACCTAGCTTCGCCCTGAGAGTCACATTTCTGTTGACCCTTGGTGGCCTTCAGTTGCCTGCGTTTCTCGGCTCTTAGGCGAGCCAAGCCGGCGATTGGTGCAGTCAGCCCGCAATTTTTGGGGTTGCTTTGAGACTAACCAAATACCGACTCGACAAAAGCATCGGCGGGGAACTGCGAAAATCAGTCGGGTGCTTAAGTCAAAGCAAATGTACGTCAGGTCGCAGTTTTTTGCAAGCTGTGTAAAAGTGTCCGATGTAACTTCGAAACGTAATCAATTTCACTTGTTTCTGGTGCCCAATGGGCACTCAGCAACGAGGACCACTGTCGTCAATTGGTGCAGTTTATGTGTTGAATCACAACATCAATGCCAAAAGGATACGCAGCTATAGCTTTGCTGATGAGCGAGTTGGGGAGCATGGGAAGTCTTAGGGTGACAGTTCGGGCTGGTACTCAATCATGAGTTACTAATTGTTCCAAACCCGGAGAGACTGTTTTTCTCAAGGAAGGAAAATTTCGTGTTGAAAAGTGCAAATCTTTGCAACATGTAAAAGTCTTTTAACACGCAAAGGGCGCAGAACGAACTAAGGACTCACTCGGTCCATCCAGTAATCGCTCTCACATGCATCGCATTCTTCGCATCTATCGAGCGCACGCGCGGCGACAATTGGCCCGGACCCATTAGGAAATTGCAATGCTCGATCGGCTATCGGGTGGACCCTGAAGGCTGTGCAGCAATGGCGAAGGGCACATTGCTGTGCCCTTCATTGGTGCGATGAACATCACCTGCGTGGGAGATGATTTCAAACGGCTAAGAGCGCCGAACCAGCCTTGAATGGCGAGCCCTGAAGAAGAATCCGCCTGCCATGCAGAGGGAGCAGAGCAGCAGCGCCGAAAGCGAGCTGGACTCCGGGAAGACAATTGCGCCGGCTGGACCCGTGGGCGGAAACACGAGCGGAACACTATTGCTCATTCCGATTCCCGTGGCCCCTCCCAGGTCATTCGACCCCCCGAGTTGGCCCTCCTGAATTGTGTAGGTGTTTGGCGAACCTGGTTCACCGGCAATATTGCCTGCCCACAAGTTGGCGACATAGACGGGTGGAGGACTCGTCGGACCTACATAGAAGAAAAGACCGCCTACATCAAAGTATCCGTTGCTCGTGCCAGGTGCGTTCGCACCGGGATAAAAGACGTTGTCGTAGATCCAGCCTGGGACGGCGGTGATCTCGCTCGTGTCACTGCCCCAGCCGTTTGTGGTGAAAAGGGATATATTGCCCGTGACATTGCTGACGGAGTCTGTGTAGGTGCCGGTGAACCCTTCGACGTCAAAGTAGCTGGCACCGTTCGCCGCTGTGCCCCCAATGGTGTCTGAAACGGCTAGAATGCCGTTGGTGACGGTGATGGCCGGGCTGGAGAAGTCGAGTGTGTAGCAGGTATCGCCGGCAGCGCATTGGCCCATCGCCACAGCCGGGGCGATTGCAAGAGCCGCCGCACATGTCAATGAAATCAAGGATGATCTCGTCATGCTTGCTTCCTCTCGGATTGATCCTTGCGACCCACGGCAACGGAGGTTCATTGCAAATGGTGCCGTGCGCACGTGAGACAGATCGGGCCAGATGTCCGAATGCATGATCGTAGCACTCCACTTGGAGCTGTCAAGACTGATAGTTTTTGCNNNNGATCACTGGACTAAGCATTCCTGAACGCAAAAAGCGAAGGGCACGTTACCGTGCCCTTCGCTTGCGCAGTCTAATTTTCGAAAAAGCCCTGTTGAGGTGACTACGAATTGAACGGGGCTGCCTGCCTCATCTTGAAGACGAACGCACCGGCCAGACCAAGAGCACAGATGATCAGCATAGACACGGAACCGTATTCCGGGACTATCAGCGAGCCGTTAGAGACGGTGCCTTGAAATGAATTGAAATCGGTAGGAAGTGGGCCAACGTAGACATCGTCGAAGAAATAGTAGCTTCCGCCGCCATTGGCGAAAATGTTGATGATGTCACCATTTGAATCGGTGAGAACCAGACCATTGCCGTCGAGAAAGGCCGGAGGCCCGGTAACTCCTGCCGTCGCGTTGGCGTCCGGATAAAACTGATTATCCCCATCGCCGCCACCAGGGAAACCAAGACCACCCGCCCCAGGAGTCGTGGAACCATATGCGGAGTCAAGTGTTACCGCGACGGAGCCACCTGAATTGAGATTGCTACCAACAATGGTNNAATGGTCCCATTGAAGGTGGCAAAATTGTAGTCCAATGGACTGGTGCCTATCGCCGGATTCACGAGAGTGAATGTTCCGGTAACTGTGGTCGTGCCGCCAGTGAATTGAAGAAAGTTGTATGACTGGCCGATCACTGCTGCTGGGGCGATTGCGAGAGCTCCAGCCATCGCAAATGAAACCAAGGAGAACCTTTTCATCTTTCTTTCCTCCGGCACTGTCGTTCAGGGACATCCGCTCTGAATCTTTGATGGGCTATGTCCACCGCATCAAACCTCGCCCAAAATTCTGTTAGCTAAATCCTAACGCGAAGTCTGCATCTGTCAAGACTGATAGTTT